>DWWN01000010.1 GCA_019119685.1 Candidatus Faecalibacterium faecigallinarum | reverse complement strand
TATGGTGTATAAAAGATAGAGACCCAAAACAGGCTGAAAGGAAGGTCCTTTTCCTTTCAAAAGCATTATAGCATACCCCCCCCGGTGTCAAGGCCCGATTTACAAATTTTTGGTTTTTGCTTTCTTTTCTTCAGTTCGCGCCGAAGGCGCGAGAGTATATTTTGAATTTTATGCGTTATTTTACGCATATTTATTCTTTCGTTGTTTTCGGTTTCCCCATGGCGCAAAGCGCCCGGAAGGCAGCAAAAAAGCGCCTGCGTGGCAGGCGCTTTGTGATGGTTTTGTGGAAAATGCGCGCGTTTGTATAATTTTTGCGAAAAAGAATGTTTACTCCAGATTGCCCGTCAGGGTCATGACGGCCGAGAGGACGGCCAGAGGGGCCGTCTCGCAGCGGAGGATGCGGGGGCCGAGGCCGACGGTCTTGGCGCCGGCGGCGGTGGCGGCCGCGGCTTCCTCGGGGGCAAAGCCCCCTTCCGCGCCGGTCACAATGGCGATGCGCAGGGGCCGGTCCGCCGGGGCGGGGGCACCGGCTAGGAGGCGGCGCAGAGGTTCGCCGCCGCATTCGTAGCAGAACAGCACCAGGTCATACGCGCCGAAGGTGCGGCAGACCGCCCCGAAGTTGGGCAGGGGCAGGGCCACATCGGGCAGCACGCCCCGGCCGCACTGCTTGGCGGCCTCGTAGGCGATGCGGTTGTAGCGGACGTTTTTCTGTTCCTCTTTTTTGGGGGCGGCCACGCAGTAGCGGCTGAAAAAGGGCACGAAGTGGCGGCACCCCAGCTCGACGCCGTGGCGGATGATCTGCTCGAGCTTGTCCTGCTTGGGGTAGCCGGCCAGCAGGGTGACTTCCACCGAGGGCTCGGCCGCCGACGGATACCCCGCCTCGACCGAAAACTCCACCTCGTCCTCCCCGAAGCCGGTGATGGTGGCGGTGTACTCGACGGCGTTGCCGTCGCAGAGGATGACGGTGTCCCCCGCTTTGGCCCGCATGACCCGGGCCAGGTGGTGGGCGTCAGGCCCCTGCAGGACGGCCCGGCCCTCCGCGGGCCAGACCTGGGTGGTGAAATAGCGGTGCGGCATGGTGTCTCCTTTCAGCGGTCACTGGCAGACAAAGCAGACCCAGCCCCGCTTTTCGCGGCGGGCGGCCACCTGCAGGCCGGCCGCGGTGAGGGCGGCTTCCACCTCATCCGCGCGGGTGTCGATGATGCCGCTGGCGATGAAGTGCCCGCCCTCCGCCAGCAGGCCCGGCACCACCGGGGCCAGCGAAATAATGGCGTTGGCCACAATGTTGGCGGTGACGATGTTGTATTTGCCCGACGCCTGGTCGGACAGGTCCCCCACCAGGCCGGTAAAGCGTCCGTCCACTTCATTCAGGGCGGCGTTCTCGCAGGCGGTGCGCACCGCCACCGGGTCGATGTCCACCCCTTCGGCGGACGCCGCCCCCAGCTTGAGGGCTGCGATGGCCAAAATGCCGCTGCCGGTGCCGATGTCCAGCACACGCTCCCCGCCGGCGACCAGTTCGTCCAGGGCTTCCAGGCAGAGGCTGGTGGTCTCATGTCCGCCGGTGCCGAATGCGAGCCCGGGGTCCAGCATCAGCTTGACGCGGTCGGTGTCGTACTCCTGCCAGGAGGGCACCACCGCCAGCCGCCGGCCGATCTCCAGCGGGTGGTAATATTTGCGCCAGCCGTTCTGCCAGTCCTCCTGCTCGACGCCGGCGGTCTCCACCGTGTAGGGGATACCGGCGGCGTCCATCCGGGCGTCGATGGCGGCCAGCGTCTCGGCCGGCTGGGTCCCCGGCTCGAGGTAGATGTGGATGATGACCACGTCCCGGGGCTTTTCCAGCAGCTCGGGCTCGATCAGGTCCACATGGGCGATCTCCGCCACCTGCTGCTCGATGTCGCTGTAATCTTCAATATAAATACCGCCCTCGGCGATCATGGTCGCGGCGGCCTCGGCCTGCTCGGCGTCCTTCTGGGCCACCGTCAGGCGGATGTCGGTCCATTCCATAGCGTGTGCCTCCTTTATAAATAGTGGGCTGTTGGCGTTTGAGGATGTTTATAATGATTATAGCATAGCTCCCCCCGCAGTCAAGGCGGCGCGGCTTTGCACCGGGCCGGACGGCACTTCAGTTTTCTTGCTTTCTTTTTTAGGTTCCATGGCGGCGGTGATTTGGCCTTACCCGAAACTGGCCCTGCCATTCCGGCAAAAACAGACCTACATACGGCGAAACCCATACAAAAAAGCGGTTTGAGGGAATTTTTGCGTGCATTTGGGCAATACACACAAATAAAGTGCATTTTCTCAAGAAATCTATAGCTTTTCTCCGTGAAATGTGTTACAATATTGTTACGCAAATGTGAACGGGCTGGCAACCAGCAGCGCCGTTCCACAGCTTGAACCATGGGGCGGTTTCGGCCGCCCCGCGCGTACAAGGGAGGATTTTTCTTATGATGAAGTTTCTGCAAAAACTGGGCAAATCCCTGATGTTGCCCGTCGCAGTGCTGCCCATCTGCGGCTTGTTGATGGGCATCGGCTACTTCCTGTGCCCGTCCACCATGCAGGGCGGCACGGTCGAGGGCCTGGCACAGATCATCGGCTTTTTGCTGGTCAAGGCCGGCGGCGCCCTGATCGACAACATGCAAATCCTGTTCGTCATCGGCGTTGCGGTCGGCATGGCGGACGAGCCGGACGGCACCCCCGCCCTGGCCGGCCTGGCATCCTGGCTGATGGTCCAGCAGCTGCTGAGCACCGGCGTGGTCTCCACCATCATGCCCAATGTCGTCGAAGGCACCACCGAGTACCTTGCTTTCAGCAAGATCTCCAACCCCTTCATCGGCATCCTGTGCGGCCTGATCGGCGCTTTTGCCTACAACCGCTTTAAGAACACCCAGCTGCCCGACTTCCTGGCCTTCTTCAGCGGCAAGCGCTTCGTGGCCATGGCCGCCGCGGTCATCTCGATCGTGGCATCGGTCATCCTGCTGTTCGCCTGGCCTCTGGTGTTCGGTGCTCTGGTCGCCCTGGGCAAAGGCATCGAGGGCATGGGCGCCATCGGCGCAGGCCTCTACGCCTTCTTCAACCGCCTGCTGATCCCCATCGGCATGCACCACGCCCTGAACAACGTGTTCTGGTTCGACACCATCGGCCTGGGCGATTTGACCAACTTCTGGGCCGGCAAGACCAGCGCGGACGTCTCCTGGAGCCTCGGCATGTACATGTCCGGCTTCTTCCCCTGCATGATGTTCGGCGTGCCGGCTGCTGCAGCCGCCATGATCGCCACTGCCAAGAACAAGAAGGCTGCTGCCGGCCTGCTGATCTCCACCGCCGTGTGTGCCTTTGTCTGCGGCGTCACCGAGCCCTTCGAGTTCTCCTTCATGTTCGTGGCCTTCCCCCTGTATGTGGTGTACGCAGCCCTGTACGGCATCTTCACCGTCATCACCTACTACACCGGCTTCCGTGCAGGTTTCTCCTTCTCGGCCGGCGCCACCGACCTGCTCTTCTCCTCGCAGCTGCCCGCAGCCAATAACATCTGGATGATCATTCCTCTGGGCATCGGCGCAGCCATCGTCTTCTTCGTGGTCTTCTACGCCCTGATCAAGGCCTTCGACTTCAAGACCCCGGGCCGTGAGGACGAGGACGAGAACACCGACGCAGAGAAGAAGGTCGTCCTGTCCAACAACAACTTCACCCAGGTCGCAGCGGGCGTCCTGGCAGCCGTGGGCGGCAAGGAAAACGTCAAGAACGTTGAATACTGCGCCACCCGCCTGCGCTTCGAGATCAAGGACTACACTGCCGTGGATGAAAAGGCCGTCAAGGCCGCAGGCGCTGCCGGCGTTGTCCGCCCCAGCAAGAACGCCTGCCAGGTCATCATCGGCACCAAGGTGCAGTTCGTCTACGATGAGCTGAAGAAGATGCTCTGATCTTCCTCTCAAATCACCGGTAACAGACGGGGGCTGGTTGTCCCGTCTCCCCTTTCGACAAGCCGCCGAGGGCGGGCTCAACAGCCCCGCTTTCGGCGGCTCTCTTTTTGCCTTTTTCGCAGCGCCCCTTCATGATTCGTCCATACAGGTATGTTATACTGAAAATACAATCAAAAACGGAGGTAACCCCCTATGAAGATCATTCGCGCGAAAGACTACAACGATATGTCCCGCAAGGCGGCCAACATCATCTCGGCCCAGGTCATCATGAAGCCCAACTGCGTGCTGGGCCTGGCGACCGGCGGCTCGCCGGTGGGCACCTACGCCCAGCTGGTGGACTGGTACAACAAGGGCGACCTGGACTTTGCCGATGTGACCACCGTCAACCTGGACGAATACCGCGGCCTGCCCCGCACCCACGAGCAGAGCTACTGGTACTTTATGCAGAAGAACCTGTTCGAGCACGTGAACGTCAAGCCCGACCGCATCCATGTGCCCGACGGCTCCAACCCCGACGCCGAGGCCGCCTGCCGCGAGTACGACCAGATCATCCAGAGCGTGGGCGGCATCGACCTGCAGCTGCTGGGCATCGGCGTGGACGGCCACATCGGCTTCAACGAGCCGGGCGACGCCTTCGAGCTGGGCACCCACTGCGTGGACCTGACCGAGAGCACCATCGAGGCCAACAAGCGCTTCTTTGACAACAACGTGGACCTTGTGCCCAAACAGGCCTACACCATGGGCATCAAGACCATCATGCAGGCCCGCAAGGTGCTGATGGTGGCCAACGGCGCCAACAAGGCCGAGATCATCAAGAAGGCTTTCTTCGGCCCCGTCACCCCCGAAGTGCCGGCTTCCATCCTGCAGATGCACCCCGACTTCATCCTGGTGGGCGACGAGGAGGCCCTGGCCCTGGTCTGAGGGCCCGCCCTTTTCGCCAGAGATTGAGAGGTACACGCCTATGATCATCAAAAATGCACTGGTCTACACCCCGGACCACACCTTTGTGCCGGGGGACCTGGCCATCCGTGACGGCCGCATCGCCGCCGGCACCACCCCCCAGCCCGGGGAGGAAGTCATCGACGCCGGCGGGCTGTACGCCCTGCCCGGCCTGCTGGACATCCATTTCCACGGCGCGGTGGGCCACGATTTCTGCGACGGCACCGAGGAGGCCATCCAGGCCCTGGCTGACTTTGAGGCCAGCAAGGGCGTGCTGGCCATCTGCCCCGCCACCATGACCTATTCGGAGGAGATCCTGAACGGGGTCATGGACGCGGCGGCCGCCCACAAAAACGGCCGCGGCGCCGACCTGGTGGGCATCAATATGGAAGGCCCCTTCATCAGCCCCCGCAAGCTGGGCGCGCAGAACCCGGCCTACCTCCATCAGCCCGACGTGGCCATGTTCCGCCGGCTGCAGAAGCGGTCGGGCGGGCTGATCAAGCTGGTGGACATCGCCCCCGAGGAGGAAGGCGCGTTCGACTTCATCTCCCAGTGCAAGGATGAGGTGCGCATCTCCATCGCCCACACCTGCACCAGCTACGACACCGCCATCACCGCCTTTGACCTGGGCGCGAGCCACATGACCCACCTCTACAACGCCATGCCCGGCATCACCCACCGGGAGCCGGGGCCCATCATCGCCGCCCTGGAAAAGAAGGCCGAGGTGGAGCTCATCACCGACGGGGTGCACATCCATCCGGCCATGGTCCGGTTCACCTTCAACACCTTCGGGGATGACCGGGTGATCCTGATCGCCGACAGCATGATGGCCTGCGGCCTGCCCGACGGCGAGTACAGCCTGGGCGGCCAGGCCGTCACCGTCAAGGGCCCCCGCGCCACCCTGACCGAGCAGCCCGGCGTCATCGCCGGCAGCGCCACCTGCCTGTATGACTGCATGAAGCGTGCCGTGCTGGACATGGGCGTCGCGCTGGAGAGCGCCGTCCGCGCCGCCTCCGAGAACCCCGCCAGAAGCATCGGGGTGGACGCCGACTACGGCTCGCTGGCTGTGGGCCGGTACGGCAACGTCATCCTTGCAGACAAAGCCCTCGAGATCCAGTCCGTGATCCAGAAGGGCGTCCGCATCGTATAAAGCACAGTCCTCTGAAACCCCATTGCCCCCGATCCGTGCAGAACCGCACGGGCCGGGGGCTTTTTCGTTCTGCCTTCATAGGCAGGCGCATCCGGGTGCTTTTGCCCTTTTGCCGAAGGCGGAGGGGCAATTTTCTCCACTTTCACAGGGAATGTAAAATTTAAGGCTATGTTTTCGGCCTTGAGTTTACATTCCCTTTTCATTTGGGGCAAACGCTTGCGCAAAACTTTACAAGGATTTTTCCTTGCCATGGTCGCAGCGCGTGCATTTCCGTTGTACAATGGTGGCGTTCCGAGAGGAAAGCAACAAAGCAACAAGAGAAAGAAAAAGATATACCGGGCCCTGTGAGCCCCGGACCTGTGATTTTGGAGGA
Organism: Candidatus Faecalibacterium faecigallinarum; assembly: GCA_019119685.1. GTDB lineage: Bacteria > Bacillota > Clostridia > Oscillospirales > Ruminococcaceae > Faecalibacterium > Faecalibacterium faecigallinarum. Next base: position 15,108 of record DWWN01000010.1, on the reverse strand, counting down.
AATATCGCTATGAAAAAGATCAATCGTCGTTCCTTCCTGGCTGTTTGCGGCGCTGTGGCTGCGGCCGGCGCCCTGGCTGCCTGCGGCAGTTCTTCCAGCTCTACCGCCGCCTCCAGCTCCACTGCTTCTTCCACCGCTTCTTCTGCTTCTTCGGTGGCTTCTTCCGCCTCTGAGGCTGCCAGCGACCTGAGCTCCCTGTCCGGCACCGTTGCAACCGGCGGCTCCACCTCGATGAACAGCGTGATCGAGGCTCTGACCGAGGGCTTTGCCGAGGTCGCTCCCGGCGTCACCATCAGCTATGACCCCACCGGTTCCGGCGCTGGCATCACTGGCGCGCTGGAGCAGACCCTGGACATCGGCCTGGCTTCCCGCGCCCTGCACGACGATGAGACCGGCGTCTCCGCCACCACCGTCGCCCTGGACGGCATTGCCATGGTCGTCAACAACGAGAACCCCGTCGCCGACCTGAGCATCGACCAGCTGGCCCAGATCTTCAAGAAGGAGATCACCAACTGGGCCGACGTGGGCGGCGAGGATGGCGAGATCGTCGTCATCGGCCGTGAGGCTGGTTCCGGCACCCGCGACGGCTTCGAGAGCATCGTGGGCGTTGAGGACGCCTGCGTCTACGACCAGGAGCTGACCGCCACCGGCGCTGTCATCTCCGCTGTGGCTTCCAACAAGCTGGCCATCGGTTACGCCTCCCTGTCCGCTGTGGGCGACACCGTCAAGACCCTGACCGTCGAGGGCGTCGAGTGCAGCGAGGCCACCGTTCTGGACGGCACCTACAAGGTCCAGCGTCCCTTCAACTTCATCACCAACGACTCGGTCGAGCTGTCCGATGCGGCCAAGGCTTTCATCGACTTCGCCGTCAGCGAGGACGCCGCCGAGCTGATCCGCCTGGCCGGTGCTGTCCCCCTGGTGGACGCTGAGTAAGGGAGCGCCTCCCTGCTCGACACCCGGGTCCTGAATCCTGAAACCTTTCCGCCTGGGAACACACGTCCCCAGGCGGTTTTTGGGAACAGGCCGCCTTTTCAACCAACACCATGGGGGTATCTATGAAACAGCAAGACTCCGCTTCCGGCGCCATCGTGGTCCGGAAATTCCACAAGCCCCACAATGCGGCCGAGTGGCTGGAACTGGTGATGAACGCCGTCTTTTTCCTGTGCGGCATCCTGGCCGTCGGCTGCGTCGCCCTGATCACCGTGTACATGGTCATTTCGGGCCTGCCCGCCATCGGCGAGATCGGCATTGTGAACTTCCTCTTTGGCCAGGAATGGGCCTCCACCGCCGCCGAACCCAAGTTCGGCATCCTGCCCTTCATCCTGTCCAGCGTTTACGGCACCCTGGGCGCCATCCTCATCGGCATCCCGGTGGGCCTGCTGACGGCGGTCTTTCTCTCCAAGGCGGCCACGCCCAAGCTGCGCACCGCCGCCACTTCCGCCATCGAGCTGCTGAGCGGCATCCCCAGCGTCATTTTCGGCCTGCTGGGTATGCAGCTGCTGGTGCCCGCCGTGGCCGCGGTGTTTGGCCGGGCCTCGGGCGCCTGCCTGCTCAGCGCCATTCTGGTTTTGAGCATCATGATCCTGCCCAGCATCGTCTCGGTGTCGGTCACGGCCCTGAACGCCGTCCCCCGGGAATATGAGGAGGGCAGCCTGGCCCTCGGCGCCACCGAGGCCGAGACCTGGTTCAAGGTCAGCGTCCCCGCCGCCAAGAGCGGCATTGCAGCCGGCATCGTGCTGGGCATCGGCCGTGCCGTGGGCGAGGCCATGGCCGTCATGATGGTGGCCGGCAACAGCCCCAATATGCCCGGCATCTTCAAGAGCGTCACCTTCCTGACCACCGCCATCGCCAAAGAGATGAGCTACGCCAGCGGCCTGCAGCGCCAGGCGCTGTTCAGCATCGGTCTGGTCCTGTTCATCTTCATCATGCTCATCAACCTGGTCCTCAACTTCTTCCTGAAAGGAGGCAGCAACGGTGAAAAGTAACCGCTATGCAGATTTCTCCCCTTCCCGCCGGCTGTGGAACCAGTTCTTCACCGGTGCCGTCTGGATCGCTGCCGCCTTTGTCATCGTCCTGGTGGTGGGCATCATCGGCATGGTGCTGGTGCGGGGCCTGCCCCATGTCAACTGGACCTTCCTGACCACCACTTCCAGCATCCTGCGCGGCACCAACGGCATCCTGCCCGCCATCATCAACACCCTGTACATCATCCTGCTCACCCTGGTCATCGTCCTGCCTCTGGGTGTGGGCGCGGCGGTCTACCTGACCGAATACGCCACCAACCGCAAGCTCATCGCGGTCATCGAGTTCACCAATGAGACCCTGGCCGGCATCCCCAGCATCATCTACGGCCTGGTGGGTATGCTGGTGTTCGCCCAGGCCCTGGGCTTCCAGACCAGCCTGCTGTCCGGCAGCCTGACGCTGGTCATCATGACCCTGCCCACCATCATCCGCACCACCCAGGAATCCCTCAAGACGGTCCCCATGGGCTACCGCGAGGGCGCCATGGGTCTGGGCTCGGGCAAGTGGCACCTGATCCGCACCATTGTCCTGCCCTGCAGCATCGACGGCATCGTCACCGGCTGCATCCTGGCCATCGGCCGTATCGTGGGCGAGAGCGCGGCCCTGCTGTTCACCGCCGGCGCGGCCCAGGTCATCGCCAGCAACATCATCGAGGCTTACGGCTCCAACGGCGCTTCGCTGTCCGTCCTGCTGTACCTGCGCGCCTTTGAAAACGGCGACTTCGATTCCGCCTGGGGCATCGGCGCGATCCTGCTGGTGCTGGTGCTCATCATCAACATTGCCGCCCGCCTGGCCAAGAAGCATCTCCGTCAAAAGGGCTGATCTAGTGAGGTAAAAACGATATGGAACTGCAAAACACCACGCCTGTCATCTCGGCGAAAAATCTCGACCTGTGGTACGGTGACTTCAAGGCCCTCAAGTCCATCTCTCTGGACGTGGGCGAGCGGGAGATCACTGCCCTGATCGGCCCTTCGGGCTGCGGCAAATCCACCTTCCTCAAGACCCTGAACCGCATGAACGATCTGGTCCCCAACGTCCGCATCGAGGGCCAGGTCACCTTAAAGGGCGAGGACATCTTTGGACCCAACATGGTGCTGACCACCCTGCGCCGCCGCGTGGGCATGGTCTTTCAGAAGGCCAACCCCTTCCCCATGAGCATCTATGACAACATCACCTACGGCCCCAAGCTGCACGGCGTGCGCAACAAGGCCGAGCTGGACGAGATCGTCGAGAGCAGCCTGCGGGGCGCGGCCCTGTGGGACGAGGTCAAGGACCGGCTGAAAAAGAGCGCCCTGGGCCTGTCGGGCGGCCAGCAGCAGCGCCTGTGCATCGCCCGCGCCCTGGCCGTCAAGCCCGAAGTCCTGTTGATGGACGAACCCACTTCGGCCCTGGACCCCGGCTCCACCATGAAGGTGGAGGAGCTGATGAGCGAGCTGAAAAAGAACTACACGGTGGTCATCGTCACCCACAATATGCAGCAGGCCGCCCGTATCAGCGACCGCACCGCCTTCTTCCTGCTGGGCGAGCTGGTGGAGGTGGGCCCCACCGAGGAGATCTTCAGCACCCCCTCCGACAAGCGCACCGAGGATTACATCTCCGGCCGTTTCGGCTGATCGCACAGCCCTTCGGGCCAAAGAGAGAGGAGACATATATGAGCATTCGCAAGCACTATGACGAGGCCCTGGCCGAGCTGAACCAGGCTCTGACCGAGATGGGCCAGGCCGTCACCGACGCCGTCGAGAACGCCATGGAAGCCCTGGCCACCACCGACGCCGAGGCCGCCGCCCAGATCATCAAGGACGACAACCAGGTCAACGAGATGGAGCACGACATCGAGCACCGCTGTATGCTGCTGCTGCTGCGCCAGCAGCCGGTGGCCGGCGACCTGCGCCGCGTTTCGGCCACGCTGAAGGTCATCACTGATTTGGAGCGGATCGGCGACCACGCCGCCGACATCGCCGAGATCATGCCCCACCTGTTCGCCTCCCGCAAGGCCGGCGACCCCGCCGTCAGCGAGGCCATCAAGATGGGCCAGAAGGCCCATAAGATGGTGCAGGACGGCATGGACGCCTTCCTGAAAGAGGACATGAACGCCGCCCAGAAGGTCATCGCGGCCGACGACGAAGTGGACTACGACTTCAACGCCATCAAGCGCACCCTGGCCGAGGAGATCGCGGCCGACCCCAGCCAGGTGGACGCCGCGCTGGATCTGCTGATGGTCATCAAGTACCTGGAACGGATCGCGGACCACGCCGTCAACCTGGCCGAGTGGGTCCAGTTCACCCGCACCGGCCTGTACAAGAACGAGGCCATGTTCTGACCGCCATTTTTCCTGGTTATCCTGAAAACCTGTTTTGGGCCCGCCGGTGATCGCTTCCGGCGGGCCGCTTTTTGTCTTTTCTGTGGCCGGTCTGTGTCCCTTTTGTTGCCAGGATGTGAAAATTATCCCAGTACGTACAATTTGCAATAAGTGACGTCCTTATTTCGTTTTCAATGTGAACGCCGCAGCACGGCCGGGAAGCGCCGCGTTCTGCATGATCGGAGGGATATTATGATCGAGACAGGAACCAGAAAGGCGCGCGCCGCAGGCCGGGGTGCCACCGTTGATAAGCAGGCGCTGGTCCGCGCCGCGCTGGACGAGATCGTCCACAACTACAAGCAGGCCAACCTTTCCAGCGTGGCCCACACGTACCAGGTCTCGCTGGCCTATGTGAGCGAGTGCGTCCGGGCCGAGACAGGCCGTACTTACAAAGAGCTGCTGCAGCAGCACCGCCTGGAGCTGGCGGCCCGGCTGCTGCGCCGCAGCGATATGACCGTCCAGCAGATCATCGCCCAGGTGGGCTATGAAAACACCAGCTATTTTTACCGCCTGTTCCGCGCCCACTACGGCCAGAGCCCGCGGGAATACCGCCTCAACCGCCTGGCGGAGCACAAATAAACAAGGACCGGCATCCGGGGCTTTCCCGTATGCCGGTCCTTTGTTTTTATTCGTAGTCCTCGCTGTGGTCCTCGATGGGGGCTGTGGCGCCGCCGTGGGCCGCCATATACTCCTCAAAGTTGGAGAACTTCTGCTGGGGCGGCCGACGGCTGATCAGGACCAGGCCGGGGTCGTCGCTGCGGCTTTCCCGCGCGGGGCGGCCGGGGCGGCTTTTGCTCTGGCTGCCGGCCGGGCTTTTGGCCGGAGGGATGCGCCCGGCCTGGCTGCGGCCCCGCTCCCCCGCGCTGCGGGAGGTCTGGCGCGCCGCCGTCTCGGTCCGGGCGGGCTCGGCCGGCTTGTTTTTGCCGGCATTGCGGCCGCCCTTTTTGCTTTCGGCGGGCGCCTGCGGGGTGCGGCTGTCCCGGCTGGGCCGCTGGGGGGCCTGCTGGCCCTTGGCCTGGCGGCCGGGCTGGCTGTTCGGCTGGGCGGGCCGCTGCTTGTCGGGCGCAGCCGCCACCGTCTTGGCGGGCAGGACGGCGGTCTCCGCGCCGGTCAAAAAGTGGGGGTCGAATTTAGGCACCTGCTGCGGCTGCCCTCCCTGTGCGGGACGGGGCCGGCCATCCCGGCGGCCGCGCCGGGAACGGCTGCGCTTCTCCCCGCCCTCGCGGGGGGCGCTCTTTTTGGTTTCGTCCATGATGGTCTCCTCTTTCTTGTCGTCTATCTGCACAGGCTGCACCTGCCGCACCTTGACGGGGCGGGCGGGCTGCGCCGGTTTGGGCTGGGTGGGGGCCGGTTCCGGGGCGGCGGTATCCCAGGGGTGGCCGCTGACCACCGGGATCTTTTTGCGGTTCAGCTTTTCGATGCCGGCCAGATACTCCCGCTCCTCGGGGGCGCAGAAGCTGATCGCCACGCCGTCCGCCCCGGCCCGGGCGGTCCGCCCGATGCGGTGGACATAGGTCTCGGGCACCTCGGGCAGGTCGTAGTTGAACACATGGGACAGCTCGCTGATGTCGATGCCGCGGGCGGCGATGTCGGTGGCCACCAGCACTTTGGTCCGGCCGGCCTTAAAGCCCTCCAGGGCGGCCACACGGGCGCTCTGGCTCTTGTTGCCGTGGATGGCGGCCGCCGGGATGCCCTGCCTGGCAAGGTCCTTGGCAATGCGGTCGGCGCCGTGCTTGGTGCGGCTGAACACCAGGGCGTTGTGGACAGGGGGCTGCAGGTTCTGGATCAGCCAGGGCAGCAGCTTGCGCTTGTCCGCTTTGGAGACGAAATAGAGGCTCTGTTCGATGCGGTCCACCGTGCTGGACACCGGGTCCACCTTGACAAAGGCGGGGTCCCGCAGGATGCCGGCGGCCAGCTGCTCGATCTCGGCGGGCATGGTGGCACTGAACATCAAGGTCTGCCGGCGCACCGGCAGCTTGGCGATCACCCGCTTGACGTCGTGGACAAAGCCCATGTCCAGCATCCGGTCGGCCTCGTCCAGCACAAAGATCTCGATGCCGGACAGATCCACATACCCCTGCCCGATCAGGTCGTTGAGGCGGCCGGGGCAGGCCACCAGGATGTCCACGCCCTGCTTGAGCTTTTCGACCTGCGGGGCCTGGCCCACGCCGCCAAAGATGACGGCCGGCCGCAGCTTGAGATATTGGCCGTACTGCTCAAAGCTGGCCTCGATCTGCAGGGCCAGCTCGCGGGTGGGGGTCAGGATCAGCGCGCGGATGGCCCCCGGCTTTTTGGGCGGGCGGGCGCTCAGCAGGTCCAGCATGGGCAGGGCGAACGCCGCCGTCTTGCCGGTGCCGGTCTGGGCGCAGCCCATCAGATCCTGCCCGTTGAGCACCGGCGGGATGGCCCCCGCCTGGATGGGAGACGGCTTTTCATAGCCCGCCCGGGCCACGGCCCGCAGGATCGGTTTGGATAAATTCAGTTCTTGAAATGTCATTCTGCTCCTTAGGAAATAGGGGAAAGCGGGAGAACCTCACTCTGCGATGCGGCGGCACTCGATATAGTACCGCTTTTCCTCGGCGTGCCCCATGCTGAAGGTCTTGCGGGGCAGCACGCCGCCCAGCACCACCCCGCGGAAGAGGTCGCTCTTTTTGAGGGGAGGCAACAGCAGGCCCACCGCGCCCTTTTCGGCGCTGAAGGCCCGCACCGCGGCTTCGTCGTGGACATAGTCCACCCGCGCCTCGGGATGGTTCTCCAAAAAGTATTCCACAAATTCATCCACCGTCCCCACACCCAAGGGCGCGGTGGGGTTTTCAAAGCTGAGGGTGCACTCGTCCTGCACGCCGATCAGCTGCAGTTTCTGGTCAAAGGCATCCCCAAAGCGGACCCCGGCCATGTTCTCGTCGCTCCAGGTCACCAGGTTCAGCAGCACCGTCTCGTAGCTGGTGTTGAACAGCACCCGGTGGATGGGCTCGATCTCGACAGCGTCCGACCGGACGTTGCAGACTTCGGCCAGGCACCAGCGGGCCGGGTGCGTTGCCCGCTGTTCCGGGGTCAGGGTGGGTTTCAGCTCCTCCCAATAGGCTTTGGCGGTGGCCAGCGAGTGGTTGCCGTCCCCCACCGCCAGGGCCAGGGGGCGCTTGTTGGGGGCGCCGGGATAGCGCGCCTGGAAGGTCTCCGCACTGCCCAGCACAGCCATGGCTGCTTCGATCTGGGCCACCAGGGCGGGGTCCTCCACCGCCCAGCCGGCCACATGGCCGCCGCCCAGCATCAGCTCGCCCTCGTAGAGGGGGCGCAGCCGGTCCTTTTGGGCCCCGATGGGCTCGATGAGGGTGCATTCGGGGTCGTCGGCCAGCATCATCACATGGGGCGTCTCCAGCTTTGCCCCGCGGCGGACCGCCATCCGGGGCGGGATGCGCTCTTCCACCGTGTTCTCGCTGGGGCGGATGGGCGACAGGCTGCCGCGGTGGTAGTTGTAGGCTTCGAGGTTCACACGGCCCACCAGGCCCTGGCGCACCCGGCCGCTCTGCAGGGTGCGCTCGACGTAGACATAGCCGTCCACCGCCCGGGTCAGCACCTCCCGGTCGTAGGTCTCCATGGTCTTGTGGATGGCGTCCACCCGGGCGGGCAGGTCCCCGTCGTTCAGGTAGACTTCGGGCAGGATCAGGCCCAGGGCGCTGGGCCCGCCCGCCGCCGCGGCGGCTGCCCGCTCCCAATAGGCGCGGTCGCTGGTGAACTGGTCGCAGGCGATGCAGCCCCACTGCGCCAGCGGGACGCTGGCGTCGGGCAGCAGGATGTGGGCCGGCATAAAGCAGGATGTATGTTCCATCTTCAGTTCCTCACTCTCACACAAAAAGACCAAGCGGGCAGAGGGCAGGTCAGTAGAAGCGGCCGCCCTCACTGTCCCGCACAACGACGTAGGCGGCCCCCTGCTCTTTCATCTGAGCCGCCGTCTCGGCCAGGGCTGCGGGGTCCAGGGTCTCGCCCACCGGCAGGCTGACCACCAGATTGTGGACGCCCAGCTGGGCGGGCAGGGCCCCCAGCGCCGGGCTGACGCTGGTGCAGCTGGACAGGGGGTATTCGTACCAGAGGGTGACGCGGCCCGCAAAGCGCGCGTCCCACGCGGCAATGTCCGCCGCCAGCTGGGCGTCCCGGCTGCGGCCGCCCGTCTCCCCAAAGCTCTGGCTGGAGGAGGCGATGGGCGGGAACTGGACCGCCGAGAGGCAGACCTGCTCAAACCCGCAGCCGTACAGCTCCTCGATCAGATCGCCGATGAAGGTGTTGGCCGTATCCGCATAGGGGTTGAGCCAGGCTTTGCCGCCGGCGGCCGCGTTGGCGGCGTCCAGCCAGAGGTAGCCGCCCTCCCCCGCATACTGGATGGCCATGCTGCGGTCGGTGTAGGAGGCCACGGGGTCCTGGAAGGCGGCCACCCCGGCCACCGGCACCAGCCCTTCTTCCTTGAATACCGAGGCGATGAGGGCCGGGTCCACCACCGTGGCCGCCACGCTGCGGGCTGCCGCAGGCACCGCCGAGGCGTAGTAAATATAGCCGCTGGTATCCTTGAAGGGGATCAGGGCATACGTGACCCCCTGCCCAGCCAGCCGCTGGGCTTCGGCACGGACGGCCGCTTCATCGCTGAGGGCCGACAGGCTGACGGTGGCCCAGCTGCCCTCCCGGATGGTGGTGCCGGGCAGAGGCTCCGCCTCCGAGGAAGCCGCCCCGGACGGCGCAGCCACAGAGGACGCGCCGCTGGACGAGGCCCCGCCGGCCGCGCTCGAGGCCGGGGCGCTCTCCGCCTCCGGCTCCGACGAGGCCGCCTGGGACGAATCGGGCAGGTCCCGGTCCCGCACCACGGTGTACCAGGTGTGGGTGGCCCAGTCCAGCACATAGGGAGCGGCCAGCCAGGCCACCCCCAGCACCACCACTGCCAGCAGCAGGATGCCCAGCGCCTTTTTGATCTTCATCCCGCGGCTGTAAAAGCTGCGGTGATACCGCTTGACCTTCTTGTTCCGCCTTCTTCTCGGCATGGTTCCCTCACCTTCCGTCGTTTTTACAGGGGCTTTACAGGATCACGGTGTGGCCCGTAAAGCCGTAGATCGCCAGGGCCAGCACCCCGATGTAGATCAGGGTGATGGGCATCCCGCGGAACGCCGCAGGGATGGCTTTGCTGCGCAGCCGGTTCTGGGCTTCCGTCACCAGCAGGACCGCCAGCAGATAGCCGACGCCGCTGCCAAGGCCAAAGCCCACCGACTGGGTCAGGGTGAAATTCTGGGTGCGGCCCAGCAGCAGGGTGCCCAGCACGCAACTGTTCAGGGCCGCCAGGGGCAGGATGCGCAGCAGCTGCCGCTGCCAGGGCAGCCGGATCAGGTGCAGCAGCACCATCTCCACGGCGCTGACCGCCGCGATGCACCCCAGATACACCAGCGGCCGGGCCGCAGGCCCCAGCCCCAGGGAAGCCGCCGCGCCGCCCGCATACCAGGCCACAGGGGCCAGCAGGAACTGGGTGACGCACTGGAGCAGGCCGAACAGCAGGCTGTTGGTCCGGGCGTCGCCCACCAGCTGGACCAGCCGGGAGACGCCCAGCGCCCGGGTAAAGACGGCATTCTGGGCAAAAATGGCCAGCACCGCGTACCCGAAGAAGATGGTCAAGGTCTCGGTCATGGTGGCCGGCTGGGCAGAAAGGACTGCTACGTTCACGGTTTCCCCCTCGCCTCCTTCTGTTGATTGACGATGATCTGGCTGTGGGCCTCATTGGTCAGGAAGGCCCGGTAGCGGGCGGCCAGCGCCCGCCAGACCGCGCTGATGACCCCCAGCAGGATAAAGCCGCCCGCCGGCATGGAGGCCAGGGGCATCAAAATGGTGTTGGCCGTCACCGCCACGCCAAAGACGGCGCCGGTGGAAAGCCATTCCCGGATGCATCCCACCAGCAGCAGGACCACCGCATAGCCTACCGTCACCCGCAGGCCCTTGGAGACGGCCTTGCGCGGCGTCTCCTGGACGCGGCCATAGCGGTAGATGAGCAGCGGCTCCACCACCAGCATGGGCAGGTAGATGCCCAGCGTCAGCAGCTCCACCCCGAACAGGTGGTCCAGGATGGGGTAGACCGCCAGATAGACCACCGCCGCGGTGCCGCAGTAGAGCAGCCCGCGGGGCAGGAGTTTGGCGCGCAGTTCCTCCTCGCTGGCGTTCTCCTCCAGGGGGACCAGCTTGCTGAGGAAAAAGCTGATGACTCGCGAAGGGGTCAGCAGCAGCGCCACCGCCACCGCCAGCATCAGGGCGTTGCGGCCGCTGGTGGCCAGCACCACCAGGGGGGCCAGGCCCATGCCCTGCATGATGACCGGGTTATTCAAAAAAATGCGGTCGTGGTGGGCGTACCGGCCGGGATCGCGGAGGATCTTTTCCGCCTTTTGCTGTTTCATGAGGCGGCCTCCTTTCCCCCGGCCTTGCCGGGCAGGCTGTAGAGCCGGTCGACTGCGCGGTCCAGCCAGCCCGACAGGCTGTTCATGATGAGGATCGCAAAGCAGACCCCCGTCTCATACACGCCAAAATAGCGGAAACTCATGCTGACGCAGCCCAAAAGCGCCCCATACAGCACCTGGCCCAGTTTGCGCTGGGGGCAGGTATAGGGCTCGCTGATCAAAAAGACCGCGCTGTACAGCGTCGCGCCGCTGACCAGCTCGTACTTGACCAGGTTGAGCCGGGGCAGGGCCGTCTCCAGCAGACCGGTGTGGAGCAGGTCCGCCTGCCGCGGGAAGAAAAAGACGATGGCTGCGCTGGCCGCCAGGAAGCTAAGCGCCGCAGCCGGGCGCAGGTCCTTCTGGGCGAGCAGGAACAGGGCGCAGGCCAGCAGGATCAGCACCGCGCCGCTGCCCATGGGGGCGGCAAACTCGCCCAGCACCAGAGACCAGCTGTTCACGGTGGGCAGGCCCCCGTTGCGCAGGGTGCTGCTCATCCCGTTGACCAGGGCCACGCCGGAGGGGTCCCACAGGGGGATCTGGGCGTAGGGCTGGGGGTAGAGGAAAACCTGTTCCGGCCAGGAGACCGCCACCACCACATAGCCCACGGCCGCCGGGTGGAAGGGGTAGCTGCTGTAGCCGCCAAAGGCTTCCTTGCCGATCAGGACGCCGGCCAGCACCGCCACCACCAGCACATACCAGCTGACGGTCGCCGGCATCAGCAGGGCGATGACCAGCGCAAAACTTTCGTTGGACCAGTCGCCCGAACGGTAGACGCGCCGCCGGAGCAACGCCACCAGGCGGTCGCAGAGGTTGCCGGTCAGCAGGGCCACCAGGCACAGCAGGACCGGCCGCGGCCCGTACAGATAGGCCGACATGCAGACCAGGGGCAGCGCCATCCAGCAGATGTGCTTATAATAGCCCCCCGTCTGGGCCAGGGCCGCCGCCTGTTGTTCTCGTATCGTTTGTTCCATGGATCATCCTCGTTCAAGGGAGAGTCAAAGGGCGGCCAGGGCGCGCACCTCGGCGGCGGGGTCGGCCGCCGCAAAGACGGCGCTGCCCGCCACCAGCACATCCGCGCCGGCCTCCACGCAGAAGGGCGCGGTCTCGGCGTTGACGCCGCCGTCCACTTCCAGCAGGAACTGCAGCCCGCGGGCCTCCCGCTCCGCCTTGAGGGCTTCCAGCTTGCGCAGGGCCGAGGACTGGAACTTCTGGCCTCCGAACCCGGGCTCCACGCTCATGACCAGGACCAGGTCCAGCCGGTCCAGCCAGGGGGACAGCGCTTCGGCGGGGGTGCCGGGCTTGATGGTCATGCCCGTCTTGCAGCCCGCCGCCCGGATGGCGTCCAGCACTGCGCCGGGATCGTCCTCCGACTCGAGGTGGAAATTGATGAGCCCCGCCCCCGCCTTGGCAAAGGCGTCCACATAGGCCAGCGGGTGGCTGATCATCAGGTGCACGTCAAAAAAGGCGCTGGGCATCCCGCGGTGCAGGCTGGCCAGCACCGGCACGCCAAAGCTGATGTTGGGCACGAAATGGCCGTCCATCACGTCAAAGTGGAGCATTTCGGCCCCGACGTCCAGCACGAGGCGGCAGTCCTCCTCCAGGCGGCAGAAATCGGCAGATAAAATAGATGGGCTGATGATCGCCATGATGAATTTACTCTCCGTTGTATCAGTATTTGAAATTCCGTTTTGGGCCCGCTGCACGACCACAGCGGCCACATTTTAGTGTACACGAAAACGGCGCAAAAATCAAACCCGCCGCCGTCTTTTTCACCGAAATGACGTAAACGGTCAGCCAGCCCGGCCTTCGGGGCTCTCCTGGGAGGTGTCGTCGGACAGCTTGAGCAGGTCGCCGCGGCCCGGCACTTCCACCGGCAGGGTAAAGACAAAGCGGCACCACTCCCCCTGCTTGCTCTCGGCGCGGATCTGCCCGCCCGACAGGTTGACCAGCACCTTGCAGATGTGCAGCCCAAGGCCGGCCCCCCGCGCGTGGAGCCCGCGGGATTTATCCTCTTTGTAAAAGCGCTCGAACACAAAGGGCAGCGCGTCGGGGGCGATGCCCTGGCCGCTGTTCCAGATGGAGATCTCGGCCTCGGGGCCCAGCTTTTCCACGCTGAACCGAATGGTCCCTCCCGGGGGTGTAAACTTGATGGCGTTATCCAGAATGTTATACACCACCTGATGGATCAGGTCGGGGTCGGCATAGACCAGGACGCGCTCGTCCATGGTCAGCCCTTCCAGGTCGATCTGGCCGTCGTTGATCCGCTGCTCGGCCGAGAGGGCCACGCCGGTCAGGGTCTCCCAGATGTTGAACATCCGGGCGTTGACCTGGTACTCGCCCGATTCCAGTTTGGAAAGGTCCAGCATATTCTGCACCAGGCGGGCAAGCCGCCCCGTCTCCTGCGAGACCAGCTGCAAATAGTGGTTCTGCAGTTCGGGCGGGATGGTGCCGTCCAAAATGCCGTCGATGAAGCCCTTGATGGTGGTCATGGGGGTGCGCAGCTCGTGGGCGATGTTGCCCATGAACTGCCCGCGGGAGGAGTCGATCTCCTGCAGGTTGGCGGCCATGGTGTTGAAGGTGCGGGCCAGGTCGGCGATCTCGCCGTCCCCGTCCACGTCCTCTACCCGGACCGAAAAGTCCCCGCCGCCGAACTTCTGGGCCGCCTCGCTGATGCGGTGGAGCGGCTCGGTCAGCTTGCGCATCAGGAACATGGTCAGGACGCTGGCGCAGATCAGCATCAGGCAGGCCGACAGCAGGAAGTTGGAGCCGAACCGCCCCACGAACGCCTCCAGCATCTGGCCCGAAGCGCAGACGAACAGGTAGGCCCCCGGGCCGCCCTGCCGCAAAATGGGCCGCGCCGACACATAAAACCGCTCGTCCAGCACGCCGCCCATCTTGCCCATCTCGTGGTAGACCCCGCCGCCGGTCTCGTCCACCTCGGCGAGGATATCAGCGGGCACCGCCTCGCCGGTCAAGTGGTCGCTGCTGGAAGCCAGCACCACCTCGCCTTTGGTGTCGGTGAAAAAGAGGCAGACATTCGCGCTCTGGCCGATCAGGTCCACCTGGCCCAGGACGGCTTCCAGACGGGCGCCCAGCTGGGCGTTCTCGCCGTCCTCATCTTCCAGGCTGTTCCAGACATAGGTCGCGGTGCGGGCGGCCAGGTCGCCCACGTCGTCCAGGGTGGCAAAGCGCTCCTGCGCAAAGTAGCGGCTGAACAGCACCAGCTGGGACAGGCCCATCACGGCCACGCCCAGGATGAGCAGGGTGGCCACTGTGGAGAAAAAGGCCACCGAGATACTTTTGCGCATTACTGACGCACCTCGAACTTATACCCCACGCCCCACACGGTCTTGAGCTCCCACTTGTCGGAGGCGCCGGCCAGCTTTTCCCGCAGGCGCTTGACGTGGACGTCGATGGTGCGGGAGTCGCCGTAATACTCGAAGCCCCACACCTCGTCCAGCAGCTGGTCCCGGGTGTAAACGCGGTTGGGGTGAGAGGCCAGGCAGTAGAGCAGTTCCAGCTCTTTGGGCGGGGCCTCCACCACCTTGCCCTTGACTTTGAGCTCGTAGCTGTTCATATCCAGGCGGAGGTTGTCGAACTCCACCACCCCTTCGGCCGGCTTTTCGGCCGCGGCTGCCCCGCCGGCGCACCGGCGCAGCACCGCCTTGATGCGGGCCACCACTTCCTTGCTGTCAAAGGGCTTGACGATGTAGTCGTCGGCCCCCAGCTCGAGGCCCAGCACCTTGTCGAAGGTCTCGCCCTTGGCGGTCAGCATGATGACGGGGGTGTCCCCCTCCTTGCGGATGCGGCGGCAGACCTCCCAGCCGTCCAGCTTGGGCATCATCACATCCAGCAGGACCATGTCCGGCTTGACCTGCCCGTACTTGGCCAGGGCGTCCTCCCCGTCCGAAGCCAGGGTGACCTGATACCCCTCCTTGGTCAGGTAGAGGCGCAGCAGTTCGCAGATATTCTGGTCGTCGTCCACGACGAGGATCTTTTCGTTTGCCATGATGTTCTCCTTACAGCCTTGGGCAGGGGCCGGGCACAGCTGCCCCCTCCCCTGCGCGTTGCACAATGCGATACGGTCTTATTATACGGGAGAGATATGACAAAATAAAGAACATCCCGCATAAAACGGACTGAACTGCCCCAGAATTAGTAGACATGAATAAAAAGACCCTCGTGTAGTGGGGAGCTTAACAGGACTGGCGAAGCGTAAGCGGAGCCAGTCCTGTTTTCAGTTGAATGCGCTCATGGTTGTAGAAGTAG
>DWWN01000009.1 GCA_019119685.1 Candidatus Faecalibacterium faecigallinarum | reverse complement strand
GACAGGTCCAGCCCCTCAAAGGCGGCGGCGCAGCGGTTGAGCAGCTGGGAAGCTTCCAGCTGCTCGCCCCCGCTGACAGCCCCGACGGTGCACAGGCCGCCGCCCACCATCAGGCCGATGCCGGTCCAGGCAAGGGCCGTCTTTGCGATCGAGTCCTCCAAAAAGGCTCCCGTGCCCACAAAGCAGGAAATGCCCCCCACAAAAAAGCTGAAGGCCAAAATGCCGCAGGTGACGGCCAGCGCCAGCCCGATGCCGAACCGCTTGCGGGCGCTCCACCGGATGGCCTTGACATAGCCGCCCTCCCCTTCGGGCGCGGGGGCGGCGTCCCGGTCGGAACGATAGCGCCCCCAGCTGATCCGGCCGGGGCCTGTCTGCCAGCGGCCGCTGTAGTCGTAGGGCGCGCCTTCCCCGCTCTGGTCCGCGCGGGTGTTGCGGCGGGCTTCCCGCTGCTGCCAGCGGCGGTGTTCCCGCTCGCGGCGGCGCCCGGCCCGTTCTTCCCGGCTGGCCCCGCGCTCCAGGTCCATGGCGTCCTGGAAGGCATTGGCCACCTCGTCCACCACGCTGTTCAGCACGGCGGTGACACCGCTAGCCACATCATTCACCTGGCGGCCCAGCTCGTCCTCCCGGCCCTCAAAGCCGTGGCGGAACGCGTCGCCCACGGTGTCTTTCAGTTCGTTCACGCCGACGCCCAGGTCCCGCAGCTGCTGTTCCAGCTCGGCCTGGACGGCGGCTTCCTGTTTTTTCTGGTTCTTTTTGTCCTTCTCGTCCATGTTCTCCCTCAATTTCCCGCCGGGCTGTACCGGCTGACAATGGCCGAGGCCACCCGCAGGCCGTCCACGGCGGCGCTCATGATGCCGCCGGCATAGCCCGCCCCCTCGCCGCAGGGATAGAGCCCTGCCATCTGGGTACACTCATAGCTTTCCCCCCGCGCCAGCCGCACCGGGCTGGACGTGCGGGTCTCCAGGCCGGTCAAAACCGCGTCGGGTGCGGCGTAGCCGGCCAGCTTGCGGTCAAACGCCCGCAGCCCGGCCCGCAGGGCGGCGGCAAGTCCGGCGGGCAGCAGGCTGCCCAGGTCCGCCGGGACCACGCCCCGGTCGTAGGTGGGCGTCACCCGGCCGATCTTCAGCTCGCCCCGCCCCTCCAAAAAGCTGGCGACGTTCTCGGCGGGGGCGGCGTAGGGCCCGCCGGCCCGCCCGGCCGCAAAGGCGCGGGCTTCCAGTTCCCGCTGGAAGGCGATGGCCCGGCGCGGGTCGCCCCCAAAGTCCTCGGGGCCCACCCCCGCCACCACGGCGGCGTTGGCGTTTTGGCCCGCCCGGGCATGGAAGCTCATCCCGTTGGTGACCACCCGGCCCGCCTCGCTGGCCGCGGCCACCACCTGCCCGCCGGGGCACATACAGAAGGTGTAGACCCCCCGCCCGTTCACCTGCTGGGACAGCTGGTACTCTCCCCGCGGCAGGGCCGGATGGCCGGCGGCCTCGTGGTAGAGGCTCTTTTCGATCTCGCTTTGCAGGTGCTCGGCCCGGAAGCCCACGCTGAAGGGCTTGCAGCTGAAAGCCAGCCCGCCGTCCATCAGGGCCTGGAAGGTGTCGCGGGCCGAATGGCCCACCGCCAGCACCAGCACCTCGCAGGGGATGTCCCCCGCGGTGGTGGAAAGGCCGGTCAGCACGCCGTTCTGGGCGCGCAGGCCGGTGAGGGCGGTGTTGAACCGCACCTCGCCCCCCAGCCGCTCGATCTCGCGCCGGATGGAGGCGATGACGCCCCGCAGCAGGTCGGTGCCCACATGGGGCTTCTGCTGCCAGGCGATCTCGGCGGGGGCCCCGTGCGCCAGGAACACTTTGGTCACATAGCCGCACAGGGGGTCGCCGATGCGGGTGGTGAGCTTGCCGTCCGAGAAGGTGCCCGCGCCCCCTTCCCCGAACTGGATGTTGGCGTTCTCGTCCAGTTCGCCGGTGGCGGAAAAATGCTCCACCGCCCGGACCCGCTCGTCCAGGGCGGGGCCGCGCTCCAGCACGATGGGGGCAAAGCCCTGCTGCGCCAGCGCCAGCGCCGCGAACAGGCCCGCAGGCCCCAGCCCGCAGACCACCGGGCGGCTGCGCAGCCGCCTGGGGCCGGGCGTCAGATGGAACTGCGCCTCCTGACGGAAAGCAACGCAGGGCGAGGCCCCTGCATAGGCAGGTTCCTCACCCTCATCTTTGAGCGTTACTGCGATGGTATAGACGAGCTTGGGCCGGCCGTGGCGGGCGTCCACCGAAAGGCGGGACACCCCCATCTGCCGTACTTTGCCCGCGGGCAGGCGCAAAATGGACAGCGCCCGGGCTTTCGCCTGCTCCTCCCCTTGGGACAGGGGCAGGCGGATATCTCTGACCAGGATCATGGGTTCACTATTCCGTTTCTATTGATGTTTTCATTCACTGGAGATCTCGCACTGGATGGTGTAGTTGCCCAGCGCAAAGACCCGCCCGTCGGCCGGGACGTAGATGCTGCAGGCGATGTTCTGCTGGCCCAGGGCCACCGCAAAGTCGTCGGCGTCGATGCGGGCCACCACCTGGTCGGCGGTCAGGCCCTCCAGGACGGCCGCGGGGCCGCAGAGGGTGACATTCATCAGCCGGTCGCTCTCCACCGTCAGCTGGTAGGTGGAGGGCAGGTTGATGACTTCCACATTCTCGGCCGGGATGTTCAGGGTCTTGGTCGCCATGGCAGTGCAGTTGAAGCTGACCGTGACGGTGTCCACATTGTCCAGTGAGACGATGCCCGAGGGCAGGGTGATAGGCATTTCGTACACCTTATCCAGCGCAAAGGTGGACAGGTCGATGGTGCCCACCGCCAGCTCGGTCAGGTTGTCCACCGTGGCGGCCGGGCCGGCCACCCGCAGGGCGGTCTGGCTCAGCGAGTAGATCAGGACCGAGTCGTCAAAGTTGGGGGGCGTATTTACAAAGCGTACATTGATGGGCAGTTCCGCCGTTTTGTAGACGGTCAAGGTCACATCCACCGAGCTGTGGTCCAGGGTGACATACTGGAATTCCACCTCCTGGCCCGTCTCGCTGTAGAAGCGGAGGGCCGTCTCCACCGTCACGCTGTCGCTCAGGGGGTCGCTGTAGCTGACCTCGGCGGTGCAGGACGCCACGCCGGCCAGCTCGCTGGAAGGCCCGGTCAGCGTCACCGTCTCGTTGGAAGCGGCGGTGCTGTACAGGATGTACCCGTCCTCGATGGTCAGGTAGCGGGTGTTCACCTGGATGGGGAGGGTCTTTTCCTCCACCACGTCAAAGACGATGTCCACCGTGCTGTTGGCATCCGCAATGGATACCGAAATATTGCCCGCCACGGCGCTGTTGATGCAGCGGACCCGCAGCTGCAGGGTCTTGGTGCCGCTGGAACGCACCGAGGAGCAGTCGGGGTAGACCACAAAGTCCTCGGTCCCCAGCTGGCCGATGGTATAGCCGTCTCCCGAGATGGTCAGGTCGACGGTCCGTTCGGGGGCGTCCACGATGCTGAGCCCCCGGGACGTATACACGCTGGACTCATAGGTATAGTCCACCGGCACATTGTGCAGGGTGATGGTGGTGCCGGGCTGGACCACCGTTGTGACGGCCACCCACAGCAGCACCGCCAGCAGGACGGCCAGGCCCAGACGGATGCGCCGGTCCTCCAGGGGCGAACGGTTCTGGCCGCCCTCGGGGCGGGCAGGCTTCTTTACGGGGCTCATTTTTCCTCCCCCTCCTTTTTCCTCCAGTCCATCAGGGACAGCACCTGCCCCTTGATGGTGTCGAACCCGCGGCTCTTTTCCGCCGCGGCCTCTTTGGGGATCATCTCATCCACCAGACGGGTGTACAGGGTCTGGCGGTCAAAGTGGCGGATCAGCACGCCGTTCTTGGCCATCGAGATGATACCGGTCTCCTCGCTGACCACAATGGCGATGGCGTCCGAATTTTCGGCGATGCCAAGGCAGGCCCGGTGCCGGGTGCCCATATCCTTGCCCAGGTCCAGGTTATTGGACAGGGGCAGCACGCAGCCCGCCGCCTTGATGCGCCCATCCTCAATGATGGCCGCGCCGTCGTGCAGGGGGGTGCCCTCATAGAAGATGGTGCCCAGCACTTCGGGGTTGACCTCGCAGTCCACCGGGGTGCCGGTGCGCTCGATCTCGGACAGGTCGGTGCGGCGTTCCAGCACGATCAACGCGCCGGTCTTGGTCTCGGAAAAGCGCTCGGCCGCGTCGCAGATGGCGATGATGGCGCTGCGCCAGCTGCCCCGGGTGGCAGGGTCCACATGGCGGACCCGGAAAAACTTCAAAAACCACTGGTCGGTCTGGCCCATGCGCTCCAGCGCGCGGCGGATCTCGGGCTGAAAGACCACGACCAGCGTCAGCAGGCCGACCTGCAGCAGCGAATCCATGATCCAGGTCACGGTCCGCATATTGGCGGTGGTGGCGATCAAATAGATCAGGGCCACCACCAGCGCGCCGCGGGCCAGCTGGCCGGCGCGGGTCCGGCTGACGATGCCCAAAATCTGGTAGATGACAAAGGTCACCACCAGGACGTCCAGCAGGTCCGCCAGGTTAAAGGTTTGGAAATTGGCGATGATGGAACTCCAGTTCATTGCTGTTCACTCCTGTCACAGAGGCTGGATCAGGGCGACGGCGTGGGCCGCGATGCCCAGCCCCTCCCCGGTAAAGCCGAGATGTTCCTCGGTGGTGGCCTTGACGCTCACCGCCGCCACAGGCAGGCCGAAGGCGCCGGCCAGGTTCTGGCGCATGGCGGGGATGTGGGGGGCCAGCTTGGGCCGCTGGCAGAGGATGGTGGCGTCGATGTTGCCCACCTGCCAGCCGGCTGCGCGGACGAGCTCCGCCACACGGCGGGCCAGCGCCAGGCTGTCCGCCCCGGCGTAAGCGGGGTCGCTGTCGGGGAAATGCTGGCCGATGTCCCCCAAAGCCGCCGCGCCCAGCACCGCGTCCATGACGGCGTGGGCCAGCACATCGGCGTCCGAGTGGCCCAGCAAGCCCTTTTCAAAGGGGATGTCCACCCCGCCCAGGATGAGGGGGCGGCCTTCCACCAGGCGGTGGACGTCGTAACCATATCCAATGCGCATTGCGTTTTCTCCTTGCCGTATCGGGCTGCCGGGCAGGTCCTCCCGGGTGGTGATCTTGATGTTGGCGTAATCGCCGGCGGTCAGGCGGACCGGCAGCCCCGCCAGCTCAAACAGGCTGGCGTCGTCGGTGACAAGGCGCGCCACCGCCGCGTCCAGCTGCGCGCTGATCCGCAGGTAGGTGTCCCGGTCGAAGCACTGGGGGGTCTGCACGGCGTAGAGGCTGGCCCGCTCGGGGGTAAAATTGACCAGGCACTGGTCCGGCACGGTGCGGCCGTCGCCGGGGGTGCCCCGCTTGATGGTGTCCTTGACCGGGACGGCGGGGGCCGCCGCCCCCCACTCGGCCGCGCCCTGCAGCGCCGCCTCGATCACAGCCTCGGTGACAAAGGGCCGGGCCGCATCGTGGATGGCCACCAGCTCCCCGCTGGCCGCCTCCACCCCTTTGCGGGCGCTCTCGGCCCGGGTGGAGCCGCCCGGCACCAATCGGACCGGTTTATGACAGCGGGCGGCCTCCTGCCGGGCCAGCGCCGTATCCTGCCCCGTCACCAGGACGATCTCCCCGATCCGGGGGCAGGCGTCAAACGCCCGGAGGCTGCGCCCCAGGACCGTCCCGTCCCCCAGGTCAAACCCAAGTTTATCAAAGCCCATCCGGCTGGAAGAGCCTGCCGCCAATACAACGGCCGAAGCTGTCTGTTTCATCATCCTATCCTTATCTGCCTGCATATGCAAAGGCCCGGTATATCTTATAAAAATCCGATTATTATTATAACGCATCGGCTTGTAAACCGCAACCGTTTCACCGTAAGCACACAACAAAAGCGCCCGCGTTTGCACACGGGCGCCGGCGCTCCCTTACCCTGCGCAGCGGCCCCGGTCACTGCAGGTAAGTTTCAAGGTATTCTTCGATCTTTTTGTTGTACAGCCGCCCCATGTCGTTGTCGTTCTGCAGCCCGTGGCCCGAGTGCGGGAATTCGATGTAGTCGTGGGGGACGTTGTATTCTTCCAGCGCGCCCCGCAGATGGCGCACCGTGCCAAAGGGGCAGACTTTGTCGTACACCCCATAGGCGCAGAGGGTGGGGACGCCAAGGATCACTATACGCTTTGTGCCGGTCGTCATGCTTTGAAACACTCCTTTCCCTTGACAACGCGGCCCGAAGGGTGTATCATAGCTTCAAACCGCGCATACACTTGTAACGACGTTGCCATTGTATCAGCAAAAAATCACACTGTCAAGGAGAAAAGCAAAAATGAAACAGACCGCGCCTTCTGTCTCACCCATGAGCAACGAAGCCCGCAACAGCTACGTCATCGGCCAGATCACCGACGCGCTGCTCGGCCTTCTGCGCTCGAAGCCCATTGAGGAAGTGTCCATCAGCGAGCTGTGCTCGGCGGCCGGCGTGGGCCGGGCCTCTTTTTACCGCAACTTTGCAAGCAAGGAGGCCGTGCTCCAGCGCCAGGACGAGGTCCTGCTGCGCCAGTGGCAGAAGGACTACGACGCCGCCAAGGCGCAGGATGAGGCGGCCGGCCGGGAGCCCGTCAACCTGATGGTCAGCCTGCTGCTGTTCTACAAGGAGCACCGGGACTTTTACACCCTGGTCTACCGCAACGACAGCCGCATCCTGCTGGACACCATCCTGAAAGTCTGCGGCCTGACCCCGGAGGACGCCAACGCCGTCGCCTACGCCAAAGCCTTTATCGCCTACGGCATCTACGGGGCCGTCAGCGAGTGGATCGGCCGCGGCATGACCGAATCCGCCGAGGAGCTGGCGGCCCTGATGGCCCAGAGCCAGCAGCCCCAGGCATAAAAAGTCCCGCCCAGCCGGCACACTGCGACGCATAAAAACAGCGCACGGGCTGTAAAGTCCGTGCGCTGTTTTTCCCTTTTGTCTGATGCGGAGGGGCCGTCCTTTGGGTTATGCGAGCATCGGTTTGAGGGCTGCTGCCAGAGCGTCCTTCTGGGCCTGCGCCTCGGCCAGGTCCTTGCCGAGGGTGGTGAAGTAGGTCTTGATCTTGGGCTCGGTGCCGGAGGGGCGGACCACCACAGTGGCGCCGCCTTCCAGCGTGTAGATCAGGACGTTGGCTGCGGGCAAACCGGTCTCCTCGGGTTTCTCATAGTCGGTGACCTTGACCACTTTGTGGCCGGCGAACTCTGCGGGCGGGTTGTCGCGCAGGTTCTTCATGATGCCGGCCATCTTGTCCATGCCGGTCAGGCCGGGGAACTCAAAGCTGTCCACCTTGTTCAGGTAGCGGCCGTACTGCTGGTAGATCTCCTCCAGGCGCTGCTTGATGGAAGAACCGATGCTGCGGTAATAGGCTGCCATCTCGCAGATCAGCATGGAGCCGATGATGGCGTCCTTATCGCGGACATACGGGCCGGCCAGGTAGCCGTAGCTCTCCTCAAAGCCGAAGATGAAACGGTCCACTTCACCGGCGGCCTCCAGGTTCGCGATCTGGTCGCCGATCCACTTGAAGCCGGTCAGCACGCTGCGCATCTCCACGCCGTAGTGGGCGGCGATGGCGTCGGCCAGCGGGGTGGAAACGATGGACTTGACCGCCACGGGGTTCTTGGGCATGGTGCCCTTTTCGATGCGGCCGGCGCAGATGTAGTCCAGCAGCAGAGCGCCCATCTCGTTGCCGGTGACCAGCTCATAGCTGCCGTCGGGGCACTTCATGGCGATGCCCACGCGGTCGACGTCGGGGTCGGTGGCCAGCATCAGGTCGGCGCCGGACTTCTCAGCCAGCTCCAGGCCCAGCTTGAGGGCCTCGAAGATCTCGGGGTTGGGGTAGGAGCAGGTGGTAAAGTAGCCGTTGGGGTACTCCTGCTCGGGGACGATGGTGATATCGGTGATGCCCATGTCGTTCAGCACGTGGGTGACGGGCACCAGGCCGGAGCCGTTCAGGGGGCTGTACACCAGCTTGAGGCCGGCGGTCTTGCACAGGCCGGGGCGGACCTGGCGGGCCTCGATGGCCTGGTAGAGGGCGTTCTTGCAGTCGTCGCCCACAAAGCGGATCAGGCCCTGCTCCACGCCCTCGGCAAAGGAGATATACTTTGCGCCGGTGAGGATGTCGGTCTTCTGGATCTCGCTGTAGACGATGGCGGCGGCGTCATCGGTCATCTGGCAGCCGTCGGGGCCGTAGGCCTTGTAGCCGTTGTACTTGGCGGGGTTGTGGGACGCGGTGACCATGATGCCCGCGTTGCAGTTGTAGTAACGGGTGGCAAAGCTCAGGGCCGGCACGGGCATCAGGGCGTCGTAGATGCGCACCTTGATGCCGTTGGCAGCCAGGACGCCCGCGGCGGTCTTGGCAAAGACGTCGCTCTTGATGCGGCTGTCGTAGCTGATGGCGACGGTCTGGGTGCCGCCCTGGGTCTTGACCCAGTTGGCCAGGCCCTGGGTGGCCTGACGGACAACGTAAATATTCATGCGGTTGGTGCCGGCGCCCAGCACGCCGCGCAGGCCGGCGGTGCCGAACTTCAGTGCAACAGCAAAGCGATCCTTGATCTCAGCATCGTTCCCCTCGATCTTTGCCAGCTCGGGCTTGAGATCGGCGTCCTCCAGGTCGGCCGCCATCCAGCGCTTGTATTCATCCAGATACATTGTGAACACCTTACCTTTGCTTTATTTGCTTCATTGCCAACGGGACGGGCAGACCATCCCCTTGTATACGAATCTAATTATAGTTTATGCCTGTGGGACAAGTCTGTCAATTCTATAATATGCAACAAGATTCCCTCTGCAAAACCGGCAAAACGCACAAAAAAGAGGCCACACCGCCGGGCATGGCCTCGCTGTTTCAAGTTCAGGGGTAGTTTAAGCCGCTTCGCTGGCAGCTTCCCCGCCGGAGGCCGCTTCGCTGGAGGCGGCCGCATCGGGGGCCGCTTCGCCGCTGAGCACCGACTGGATCAGCGCCTTGGCGGCGTCCACCGACGCCTCGTCGGGGGTCATGACGTAGAGCTTCTGCCCCTGGGCGGAATAGCAGTGGGTGCTGGACGAGCTGCTGCCGGTCACACTGCAGTTCTCGATGTCCCACGCGGCAAAGTCGGACAGCTGCATCCGCACCAGCGCCGCGATCTGGCCCGAGCTGAGGCTGGTGACGAAGTTGTCCGCCACGGCGGCCAGCAGCCGGCTGTAGTTGGTGAGCAGGGCCGGGCTCTTGATCTTTTCCAGCATGGCGTCAATCACCTTCATCTGGTTGATGCCGCGCTGGATGTCGCCGGTGGCGAAGGCGTGGCGCTCGCGGGCAAAGGCCAGCGCCGCCTTGCCGTCCAGATGGTTCCAGCCCTCCACAAAGTCGGTGGGGTCATAGTAGCCGGGGCTGCCCACCGAAGTGAAGGTGTAGTCGGAATAGACGTCGATGCCGTCCAGCGCGTCCACGATGTCGATGAAGCCGGCAAAGTTGATGCGGACGTACTCGTCCACCTCGATGCCGTAGAGGTTGCCCAGCGTCTCCATCGACGTTTCCACCCCGTACAGGCCGGCGTGGGTCAGCTTGTCTTTGCTGTCGGTGCCGGCCAGGTCCACATAGTAGTCCCGCGGGGTGTTGATGAGGGCCACCCGCTTGGTGACCGGGTTGACCACCGCCAGGATGTTCACGTCGCTGCGGGCGTCCTCGGTCAGCTCGCCGCGGTTGTCCACTCCGCTGAGGTAGACCACAAAGGGCTCGGTGGTGATGGCCATGGCCTCGTAGTCGGTCTCGTCCTCCCCCAGGGTGACTTTGTCCAGGGCATTCAGGCCCTGCTGGGCCCAGACGCAGCCCACCGCCATGCCGGCGCTGAGCAGCAGGGAAAAGACGCGGGTCAAAAAGCCCCGCACTTTATACCGCCGGCACTTGAACACCAGCAGCCAGAGCAATACCAGCAGCGCGGCCAGGACCGCCAGATAATACACCGGCAGCATCCGGGTGCGGTACAGCTGGAACACAGCCGCCGCGCTCAGCACTGCCTGTAAAAGCAGGATCAGCATAAACAAGCCTCGGGTCAGGATGGATGGGCCCTCGGTCCTGGGCGCAGGGCGGGCCGGGGGCGGGGGCGGTTCCTGGTGGCTGGGCCGGAAAAAGTCCGCGCCATCCACCGCGACCGGTTCGTTGTCCGCAAGATCGTCGCTGCGCCGGATCTTGTGGGGCCGGCGCGGTTTTCCTGTGCCGGCCGGGGTCTTTTTGTCTTCCGGCTCGAAATCGAACTCCATGGGATCAGCTCCTTCTTTACGCCGCCGGCGCAATGGTCAGCACCGCGCGGGCGGGCAGGCAGGTGGCGGTCTGGTCCTCCAGCGTCAGCCAGCCGTACCCCTCGCAGATGTGGTCGGGGCAGGGCGAGTCGATGAAGCGGGCCGCCCCGTCCTTCACTTCCACGTGGACGGTCAGATAGCCGGTGTCCACATCGTACACCGCGTCGGTGTCCAGCGGCAGGTCCAGGACGGCGCTGTCATCGCCATAGATCAACTGGGCTTTGAGGGGGGTGTCCGGGTCCCTGCCGGCCCCCCGCAGCAGGAACAGCGCCCCCGCCGCCAGCAGGATCACTACAGCAAACAGAACGTTGATGAGCATTTTTTTGTCACGCATGGGCACCTCTCACCGGACCCCGAGGGTCTCCAGCTCGGCCAGCCAGGCCGCGGCCGAAGCGTCGCTGGGCATCCGCCAGTCCCCGCGGGGGGACAGGGTGACGCTGCCCACCTTGGGGCCGTCGGGCAGGCAGCTGCGCTTGAACTGCTGGGCAAAGAACCGCCAATAGAAGCTGCGCAGCCACTTGTACAGCACCTGGTCGGTGTACTCGGGACGGCCGGCAAAGGCGGCCTTGGCCAGCCGGAAGATCTTGCGGGGGCCGAAGCCAAACCGCAGCACATAGTAAAGGTAAAAGTCGTGCAGTTCGTAGGGGCCCACCAGCTCCTCGGTGCGCTGGGCGATCTCGCCGTCCTTGGCGGGCAGCAGCTCGGGAGAGACGGGGGTGTCCAGAATGTCCAGCAGGACCCGGCGCAGCGCGTCGGTGGGGGCGGTGTCGGCCTCGTAGCGGACCAGGTGGCGGACCAGCGTCTTGGGCACCCCGGCGTTGACGCCGTACATACTCATATGGTCGCCGTTGTAGGTGGCCCAGCCCAGAGCCAGCTCAGACAAATCGCCGGTGCCCACCACAAAGCCGCCGTTCAGGTTGGCGATGTCCATCAGTTCCAGGGTGCGGACGCGGGCCTGGCTGTTCTCAAAGGTAACGTCGGGGGTCTGGCCGTCGTGGCCGATGTCGGCAAAGTGGCTGCGGACGGTGGCGGTGATGTTCACTTCCCGGAAGGAGACGCCCAGCTCCTGGCAGAGGATCTCCGCGTTGCTGCGGGTCCGCCTGGTGGTGCCAAAGCAGGGCATGGTCACGGCCAGCACGTCGGCGGCGGGGCGGCCCAGCTGGCGCATGGCCCGGGCCGCCACCAACAGGGCCAGACAGCTGTCCAGCCCGCCCGAAATGCCGATCACCGCCGTCTTTGCGTGGGTGTGCTCGATCCGCTTGGCCAGGCCGTCGGCCTGCATCCGCAGGATCAGCTCGCACCGCTCGGCGCGGCGGCGGGCATCGCCGGGGACGAAGGGGGCGGGGTCCACCCAGCGGGTCAGGACCGTCTCGGTGACGGCCAGGTCGAAGCCGACCACCTGATACCCCTCGTCGTTGGGGACAAAGCTGGTGTTGCGGGCCCGCTCGGCCAGCATCCGGGCGCAATCCAGCTCGCTGACGGCGTCGCCGCCCTTGAAGGGCTCGGTCTCGGCCAGCAGCACGCCGTTTTCGGCCACCAGGTCGTGGCCCGCAAAGACCATGTCCTGGGTACTCTCGCCGTGGCCCGCCGAGGCGTACAGATAGCAGCAGAGCAGCCGGGCCGACTGGTTCGCCACCAGGGCGCGGCGGTACTCCGCCTTGCCCACCGTCTCGTCGCTGGCCGAAAGGTTTGCGATGACGGTGGCCCCCGCCAGCGCGTGGAAAGTGGAGGGCGGCAGGGCGCTCCACAGGTCCTCGCACAACTCCACCCCCAGGACGAACGCCGGCATCTGCCGGCACTGGAACAGCAGCTGGGTGCCGAAGGGGACCTGCTGGCCGCAGACGGTCACGGTGCGCACCTTTTTGTCCCCCGGGGCAAAATGGCGTTTTTCGTAAAATTCGCCGTAGTTCGGCAGGCAGGTCTTGGGCACCAGGCCCAGCAGGCGCCCGCCGCAGACCACGGCGGCGCAGTTGTACAGCTTGCCGTTCACGGCCACCGGCAGGCCCACCAGCGCTATCAGGTCCAGCCCTTCGCTGGCCTGCAGGATCTGGGCCAGCCCCTGCAGGGCCGCCTGCTGCAGCGCCTGCTGGAAAAACAGGTCCCCGCAGGTGTAGCCGGTCAGGGCCAGCTCGGGGAACACCGCCAGTTTGATGCCGCGGCCGGCGCACGCCTGCAGGGCCGCCGCGATCTGCCCGGCGTTATAGGCGCAGTCCGCCACCCGCAGCGCGGGCGAGAGGGCCGCCGCTTTCAGAAAACCATCTTTCATGCAAGACACATCCTGTCCATATCGTCCATTTTTAACCATGATCCGCGCACATTCGCGGATAGAACGCCCCTAGTATAGCACATTCTGCCCAAAACGAAAAGAAACAATTTGTAAAAAACGCAGAAAAAGGGCCCGTCCAGACGGACAGGCCCCCAATATCTTCAAGTGGAAAACGAGATAGACCGTAAGCCGGGTTCTGTATTAAACGACGATCTGTCTAGGCCCGTCATTGCTGGCGGGCTCGTGCCGCCCTCGGGACACGCGAGCAGCGCTGTACGTCCCATATAGGCGTTGCTTCCGGTAGGGTTTACAAAGCCGGATGGTCACCCATCCGCTGGTGAGCTCTTGCCTCGCCCTTTCATCCTTACCGCGCCGGAGCGCGGCGGTTTGCTTTCTGTTGCACTTTCCCTGGGGTCACCCCCGGCTGCCGTTAGCAGTTACCGTGCTCTGCGAAGCCCGGACTTTCCTCAGAGCGGTCAAAGCCGCCCCGCCGCCGTATGTTCCACTCGTTTTCCTCCCACATGATACCATAGTTTGCACGGATTTGCAAGCGGCGCGCTTTTCTGATATACTAAAAGCACATCATTTCCCGAAAGCGAGGTGGGCCGGATGCGGCTGTATTTTCCGGTGCCGGCGCAGGCCGGGCCGGAAGGGGTGCTCCTGCGCAGTTTTCTGCGGGAGTGCCGCCTTTCCACCGACCTGCTGCGGGCGGTCAAGTTCCACGGCGGCGGCTTTGAGGCCGGCGGCCGGCCGGTCCTGGCAAACCAACGGGTCTTTCCGGGGCAGACGGTCTCCTTTGCCCTGCCCGAGGAGCCCGGCGGCTGTGCGCCCGACCCCGCCATCCCGGTGCGGGTGGCCTACGAGGACTTTTTTGCGGCGGTGCTGGACAAGCCCGCCGGCATCGCGGTCCACCCCACCCTCAACTATCCCGGCGGCACCCTGGCCAACGGCTATGCCGCCATGCGCCAGGCCGAGGGCCGCAGCGCCGTTTTCCGCCCGGTGAACCGGATCGACAAGGACACCAGCGGTTTAGTCCTGACGGCCCAGAACGCCTACGCCGCGCCCCTGCTGGCCCAGCACGTCGAAAAAGTCTACTACGCCGTGGCCGAAGGCGAGCTGCCCCTGGGCCCCGGCGTCATCGACGCGCCCATCGGCCGCCAGGGCGACAGCATCATCGGGCGGTGCGTCACCCCCGAGGGCAAGCCCAGCCGCACCGAGTACACCATATTAAAGGTGCAGGACGGCCTCAGCCTGGCCGCCTGCGTCCCCGTCACCGGGCGGACCCACCAGATCCGGGTCCACTTTGCCTCCATCGGCTGCCCCCTGGCCGGGGACGATCTCTACGGCGGCCACCGGGACCGGATCGGCCGGCAGGCCCTCCACTGCGCCCGCCAGCGCTTCTGGGTACCGACAGGACAGGCCGTGCCCGGCGGCTTCCGGTTCGAGACGCCCCTGCGGCTGGCGCCGGTCACGGTGGACAGCCCCCTGCCCGCCGACATTCTTGCGTTATTTTCGTGAAAAGTCGGTGAAAGCTGTATCCAAATCCTGTGCAAAACCTTGCCTCCGCGCCGCCGGGGTGTATAATGGAACATAAGTGTATGCTTGTCCGGCCGCAGCGCCGCCAGGCTGTCTTTTTGCGTTTACGCTTTTTGCGCTTTAGATAGGCAAAACCCACCGGAAGGAGAAACGCTCTTTTGATTGAGGAAAAAAACCAGGAGCAGACGGGCGGCCTGCCAGCCGCACCCCCTCCCCTGACGACGAAAGATAAATTGCGGGCGGCCTGGGCCCGGCTCCAGTGCATCAGCCTGCTGCGGAACCACCGCATCCGCACCCGCACCCGGCGCCGTGTGAACGGCCTTACCGCCCTGATCTGCGCCCTGCCTCTGGCGCGCCAGCTGGGCGACTGGCTGTACGCGCTGGGCTTTGCAGGCGAATACACCCTGATCCGCGCCGGGCGCAGCATCCGCGCCGCCGCGCTGTGGCTGGCGGCTGTCCTGCTCCGGGGCTGGAACAGCGTGATGGACATCGCTTTCCCCGGCGCGCGCACCGTGCTGCGGGAGCTGTTCGGCCCGGTATACGTTTTTTGCCGGGGCGTGCGCAACATCTGGCTGTACGGCGACGGCGTCCGGCGGGAGCGGGGCTTCTGGGCCGGCATCGTGGCCGACGTGCAGTATCTGGGCCGAGGCGCAGTCCGCTATGCGGGGCTGCTGCCCCGGATGGTGGTCTACCTGCTGCCGCTGGCGGCTCTGGCTGTCCTGCTGACGGTGGTCCAGTTCACGGTGGGCCGCCCCTATACCCTGGCCGTGGAAGTCAACGGCACCACGGTGGGCAACGTGGCCAACGAGACCGTCTTTGACGCCGCCCGGGAGGACGTGCTGCAGCGCGTCAACTACGCCGGCGCTTCGGGCGATGCCGAAGTGACCATCGAACCCACCTACCGGCTGGCCACCAGCAGCGATGTGCTGGACGAGGGGCAGATGGCCAACGCCATCCTCTCGGCGGTCAGCGACGAGATCAGCGAGGGCACCGCCCTTTACTTAGACGGCGAGCTGACGGCGGTGTGCGCCGAAGGCAGCCAGCTCCAGCTCTACCTCAGCAGCCTGCTGGAGCCCTACGAGGACCCCGACGACCCGAACGTCTCGGTCAACTTCAACCGCGAGGTCACGGTGGAGCAGGGGCTGTACCTCACCGGCAGCTTTATGGACTACGCCGACGTGGTGGCCCTGCTGTCCGGAGTGCGGCAGGCCGAGCGGGTCTACACGGTGGTGGCCGGCGACAGCATCAGCCTGATCGCCACCAAAAACAACCTGACCACCGCCGAGCTGTGCGAGCTGAACGGCATCACCACCGACACCGCCATCTTCCCCGGGGACGAGCTGATCGTCACCCGGGAGGAGGCCATGCTGGAGGTTCAGATCACCCGCACCGTCAGCTGGACCGAGGAGATCCCCTTCTCCACCAAGCAGACCCAGTCCAGCGACTACGCTTTCGGCACCACCCGCACCGTCCAGGAGGGCGAGAACGGCGTGCGCACCATCACCGCCGAGAACGTTTACGCCACCGACGGCACCATGCTCGGCCAAACCATCCTGAGCAGCGAGATCACCAAGGAACCGGTGGACCGGGAGATCGTGGTGGGCACCAAGCTGCCCAGCGGCAGCGTGGCCCAGGTAGGCAACGGCACCTTCATCTGGCCGGTGCCCCAGTATACCGGCTGTTCGCGCTGGTATTCCAGCACCCACAAGGGCGTGGATATCCGCGCTCCGGCAGGCACCCCCATCTACGCATCGGCCAGCGGCGTCGTCACCAAGGCCGGCTATGAGCGGGCGGGCGCCGGCACCGGCTACGGCAATTCCCTCATCATCGACCACGGCAACGGCTACAGTACTTTGTACAGCCACTGCCTGTCCCTGACCGTCAGCGCCGGCCAGGCCGTCCGCCAGGGCCAGCTGATCGGCTATGTGGGCTCCACCGGCCGCTCCACCGGCAACCACTGCCACTTCGAGATCCGCCATAACGGGCGCTATCTGCCGCCCCAGAACTATTTCAACAAGTAACAACGGGCCGGCGCGCCCCGCGCCGCCCTGCAGGCCATCCATACACCGCATAGAAAAAAGGAGGTTTTTTCCATGTCCACTCCTCACATTGCCGCCGAAATGGGCGATTTCGCCAAGACCGTCCTGATGCCGGGCGACCCCCTGCGGGCCCAGTTCATCGCCGAGACCTTTTTGCAGGACGTCCGCCAGGTGACGGGCGTCCGGGGGATGCTGGGCTTTACCGGCACCTACGAGGGCCGGCCCATCAGCGTGATGGGCAGCGGCATGGGGATGCCGTCCATCGGCATCTACTCCTACGAGCTGTTCAAGTTCTACGGCGTGGAGAACATCATCCGCATCGGCTCGGCCGGCAGCTACACTGACAAGGCCAAGCTGTTCGACGTGGTGCTGGCTTCCGGCGCGGTGAGCGAGTCCAGCTACGCCAAGACCCAGAGCGGCTTTGAGGGCCACATCACCTTCCCCAGCCGGGAGCTGAATGAGAAGCTGCGCGCCTCCGCCGCCAAGCAGGGCATCCCCCTCATCGAGGGCAACATCCATTCTTCCGACGTGTTCTACCGCCAGCCCTCCGACGCAAAGCCCACCTACTGGGAAAAGCTGCGGGACGAGCAGGGCTGCGTCTGCGTCGAGATGGAGAGCTTCGCCCTCTTTGCCAACGCCCAGGTGCTGGGCAAGCACGCCGCCTGCCTGCTGACCATCTCGGACAGCTTCGTCTCGCCCGAGGCCACCACCGCCGAGCAGCGCCAGAAAAGCTTCACCGACATGATGAAGGTAGCCCTGGGCGCCGACTATTGAGGGAGGGCGCGCCATGTCTGAACTTACCCGGGAAGAAAAGCAGGCCCTGATCCGGGCGGCTCTGGACGCCCGCACCCGGGCCGTGGCCCCTTACAGCCGGTTCACGGTGGGGGCCGCCCTGCGCAGCGCGGATGGGCAGGTGTTTACCGGCTGCAACATCGAAAACGCCGCCTTTACCCCCACCAGCTGCGCCGAGCGCACCGCCCTGTTCACGGCGGTCAGCCAGGGCGTGACCCGCTTTACCGACATCGCGGTGGTGGGCGCCAAAATGGGCGAGGTGAACGAACTGGTCACCGCCCCCTGCGGCGTCTGCCGGCAGGCGCTGTACGAGTTCTGCGGGCCGTCTTTGAACGTCATCATGGCCAAGACCCCCGACGATTTCATCGAGCGAACGCTGGGCGAGCTATTGCCGTTTGGCTTCGGCCCCGCCAACATTGAGTAAAAAGAGGGAAGGTATTTCCTCTTGCGCTTAGCCGGTTTTTGCGGCGCGGGGCAGTGCCCGCTTGCGAAAACCGGAGCGCTGCGCCAGCCGCGGCTCGCTGTTTCGTCCACTGGACGCGAATCAATAGTTGAAAGCCAAAGACCAGCAGGCAAAGGCCAAAGCAGAGAACACATGAAAAAGCAGCCCCTGCATAGAGCGGACATGAGAAGCGTTCTGGATTCCTGTTTTGACATTGATCCAGTTGAAAAGGGATTCGATTGGCTGGCGCATGGAACTTACATACGTTGAAAAGGCATCGTGCGAGGGAACCTTTTCGTAGAGCAGTTTCTTGCGGGGTGTTATCAAATCAATGTTGTACCGAAGTTTCAGTTCTTCTGTCCACTTGGCGTCTATGTAAGCTCGGTCCGCAAACATGGTTCCATTGGAAACGGGTGCGCAGTCATTGACCATCTGCTTAGCGGCCCACAGGTCGCATAAAGATGCAGAGCCAATGTACATAGCGCACGGGATAGGAAGTCTGTCAGGGCGGCGCATGGCGATGATATGCAGTTTTACACCGTAATACCATTGTTTCCGAATGGGATTGCGGGTCATTGTACACAGTTCACCTGCCACTTTGGCACGGTTGCTTCGGGAATCCTTTGCCAGGAGAATAGGGCAGGAGTCGAGCATAAAGTGATGTGAACGTTCACTTTGTGCAGCGGCTTTCTCTGCCCAGATCTCGGCCAGGGCCCTGAACGCACCTGCCAGCCGGTTCAACCGGCGGCAGAAAGCCTGGTAACTGGGCAGATTGCGGAATCTGTTTGCCAGGTGCGTTTTTGTATAGTTGTAAATCGCCTTGCGCGTCGGTAACTGCTGTTTCAAGCCCCAGAGATAAACGGTGATCAACTCCCTATCACTAAATTTGGGACAGTTATTGTTGCTCAGGCGTTGCATTCCTGCGAGAAATCTGCTATCATTGCATTGACGAATAGCGCAGTAAAGTATGTTGATTTTGTTCACACCTTTATTTTCGTACTTTTTGCGCTATTTGTCATTATTTTTGCCCATTTTTATTTGCTTTTTCTTTTTCCAGTTTCAACTATTGATTCGCGT
>DWWN01000061.1 GCA_019119685.1 Candidatus Faecalibacterium faecigallinarum | reverse complement strand
GGCCCCCTGGTTGAGCAGGGTCTGGATGTCGGTCTTGGCAAAGACGCCGCACCGGCCCGAGATGCTGTACACCTGCTTGCCCATCCGGGCCAGGGACTCGAAAGCCTCGGCGGGCACCCGCAGCAGGGCGGCGATCTCGTCGATGAAGGCGCCGGTGCCGCCGGCGCAGCTGCCGTTCATCCGCATATCGGAGGTGGTCAGGGCGCCGTCCTTCTCCTCGCGGAAAAAGATGACCTTGGCGTCCTGGCCGCCCAGCTCGACGGCGGTGCGGGCGGCAGGGTAAAGGGCGCGCACGGCTGCGCCGTTGGCCACCACTTCCTGCACATAGCAGGCGTTCATCTGGTCGGCCAGGGGACGGCCGCCCGACCCGCAGACCGCCACCCGCATGGGCAGGCCGGCAAACTTGTCCCGGATCTCGCCCAGCAGCTGGCACAGGGTGCGGCGCTGCTCGGCGTGGTGCCGCTGGTAGCGGCGGAACAGGATGCGGCCGGTCTGGCGGTCGGTCAGGACGGCCTTGACGGTGGTGGAGCCGATGTCCAGGCCGAGGTTCACATACTTCATGATTTCTTTCATTGCTTTACCATTTACATTCCTATATATGGATTCTCACAAAAGGGAAAGCGAAACGCTTTGGACCGGACGGCCGGGCGGCGGTTTGGCACAGCTGCCCATGCTGTTCGATATCATACAGAATACCACGGGATTGTGAACTTTTCAATGCTTTGTTCAATAATTTGAACTATTTTCCTGCTTTTTGTCGCTTTGCTTAGAATTTACGATTTGAAGGGGATTTTTTTGGGCTGGATGCAGGCGGCCTGGGCTGGATTTTACAAAGAACGCATTCTTTTTACATTTCGCGCCAAAACAGGCCCCTATTTTTTACCAAAGCTTTGCGCGGATATGGTTTCACCCCGGCGGGCGGACGAGTACAATAAAACCGTCCCAAACGAGCAAGCATGAACGGCCCGCAAGGCGGGCTGAGGCGTTGCCGCAAGGCCGCGCACCCCATTGGGCATACGTTGAAGAGAGAAAGGAATTTTGGTTATGAAAAACTTTAAGTTTTCCCGCCGCAGCTTCCTGAAGGCTGGCGCTGCCGCCTCGGTGGCCGGCCTGGTCGCTGCAAACGCCGCCGCCGCTTCGGCTGCCGAACCCAAGGCTGCCGCCGCTGAAGAGAACGGCCTGCTGGACGGCCTGTTCGGCGGCAAGACCCCCAAGTACATCTTCCTGTTCATCGGCGACGGCATGGGCCTGCCCCAGATCCAGTCCGCTTCCTTCTATAAGGGCACGGTGGAAAACAACGGCGCTGTGATCCCCGCTGAGCTGAGCTTCATGAAGTTCCCCTTCACCGGCAGCGTCACCACCTACGACTCCACTTCTTTCTGCCCCGACTCTGCTTCCACCGCCACCTCCATCGCTTCCGGTGAAAAGACCGAGTCCGGCGTCATCAACATGACCCCCTGGACCCGCGACGTCCCCTTCGAGACCATCGCGGAAAAGCTGCACAAGCAGAAGGGCTACAAGGTCGGCGTCCTGACCACCGTCAACATCGACCACGCCACCCCCGCCGCCTTCTACGCCCATCAGGCCAGCCGCAAGAACTACTACGAGATCGGCGAGGAGCTGGCCAACAGCGGCTTTGAGTACTTTGCCGGCGGCGACTTCCAGAACCCCCGCGGCGGCGCTGTGTCCAACTACGACATGGCCATCGCCAAGGGCTACAAGCTGGTCACCACCCAGGCCGGCGCCGCTGCCCTGAAGGCCGGCGACAAGGCCCTGGTCATCGCCGAGCAGCGCGCCGACGCCGCCGCCATGAACTACTCCATCGACGCCGCCGCCGGCGAGTGGCAGCTGTCCGACTACGTCCGCAAGGGCATCGAAGTACTGGATAACCCCAACGGCTTCTTCATGATGGCCGAGTCGGGCAAGATCGACTGGGCCTGCCACGCCAACGACACCGCCGCCTCCATCCACGATGTGCTGGAGATGAGCAACGCCGTCCAGGTGGCCGTCGACTTCTACAACCAGCACCCCAACGACACCCTGATCCTGGTCACCGCCGACCACGAGACCGGCGGCATGACCATCGGCTTCACCACCACCAACTACGACACCTATCTGACCAACCTGACCAAGCAGACCATGTCCTTTGTCAAGTTCGACAGCATCATCGACACCCTGCGCGCCCAGGGCGCTTCCTTCGAGGCTGCCATGGCCGAGGCCAAGAAGGCGTTCGGCCTCATCACCGCGAATGATGCCGACGCCGCCAACCCCGAGTACGAGAACCTGATCCTGACCGACTACGAGCTGGATCAGCTCCGCGAGGCTTATCAGCGCAGCATGACCGTGGGCTCTGCCAGCCAGGACGACATGACCCAGCGCGATTACGAGCTGTACGGCACCTACCAGCCGTTCTCCGCCGCCCTGTGCCATGTGCTGAACCACAAGTCCGGCATGGACCACACCACCTGGTCCCACACCGGCGCCCCCGTCAACATCTACGCCATCGGCGCGGGCAGCGACAAGTTCACCGGCGCCTTCGACAACACCGAGATCTTCCACAAGCTGGCTGAGCTGACCAACGTCCAGTAAGGCCCCGGCCGCCCGGCAACACAAAACTCTTTCTTTACCTTCTTTTCGAGCTGCATTCAGGCAAGCAGAGCCCCCGCCCACCACCGCGCGACACGGTGCAGGCGGGGGCTTTCGTTTTTTCAGGCAAGGGGGGCGGCAGACGCTTCCTTTTTTCACACTTCCGTGGTATGCTATAGGTATCATGTGGCATCCTACTTTCAGGATAGGAACAGGAAGGAGAATCCCCGCTATGAAGTTCAGTGAAATGCCCTACGCACGCCCCGACATCGACGCCATCCTGGCCCAGTGCAGGCAGTTTGCCGCCGACGCGGCTGCCGCCTCCACCGGCGAGGCCCTGGCCAAGGTCTACTACGACCAGAGCGCCGCCATGGGCGCGTTCAGCACCGCCGCCAACCTCGCCAGCATCCACTACACCTGCGATACCCGCGACCCCTACTGGCAGGCCGAACAGGACTTTTTCGACCAGAACAGCCCTGCCGTGTCCAGCGCCCAGGTGGAAATCTACCGGGCCATTCTGGCCAACCCCCATCTGGACGCCCTGACCGAAGCCTTCGGCACCACCTGCGTGCCGGGGATGCGCAACGCCGTCCTCGCGGTGGACAGCCGCGTCACCGCCCTGCAGCAGGAGGCCAACACCATTTCCAGCCTGTACCAGCGGCTGTACGGCGGCGCGCTGGTGGAGCTGGACGGCAAGCAGCTGACCATCCCCCAGCTGGGACCCTATAAGCAGAGCCTGGACCCCGCCGTCCGCCGGGCCGCCTTTGAGGCCGAAGCCGGCTACTTTGACGCCCACCGCGCCGAGTTCGACGAGCTGTATGAGCGCACCGTCCAGAACCTGAACCGGCAGGCGGCCATTCTGGGCTACCACGACTACAGCGAGCTGTCCTATGCGCGGATGAACCGGATCGGCTACGGCCCCGAGGAGATCCGCGTCTTTCGGGATCAGGTGGCCCGGGACGTGGTGCCCCTGCTGGCCGAGATCGTGGCCCGCCGCGCCAAACGCGCCGGCATCGAGCACCCCACCTTCGCGGACCTGAACGTGGCGTTCCCGGACGGCAACCCCGTGCCGGTCAAGGGCTACCAGGTGCGGATGGACGCCGCCCGCACCATGTACCATGAGCTGAGCGCCGAGACGGCCGCGTTCATCGACTTTATGCAGGACAACGAGCTGTTCGACGTCCTGAGCCGGCCCGGCAAGGCCAACGGCGGCTATATGACCATCCTGCCCGACTACAAGGCCCCCTTCATCTTTGCCAACTGGAACGACACCGCCGGGGATGTGGACGTGCTGACCCACGAGGCCGGCCACGCCTTCGAGGGCTATCTGGCCGCCCGGGACGACGCCATCCCCGAGGACCTCAAGTGCCCCAGCATGGAGAGCGCCGAGATCCACTCGATGGCCATGGAGTTTTTGACCGCTCCCTGGCACAAACTGCTGTTCGGGGCCGATACCCCCAAGTACGCCCTGACCCACGCCGAGGAGAGCCTGATCTTCCTGTCTTACGGGTGCGAAGTGGACGAGTTCCAGCACATCATGTACCAGCACCCCACCCTGACGCCCGACCAGCGCAACGACGTCTGGCTCCGTCTGGAAAAGAAATACCGCCCCTGGATCGACTTTGACGGCCTGCCCTTCTATGGCCGGGGCGCGGGCTGGCAGCG
Organism: Candidatus Faecalibacterium faecigallinarum; assembly: GCA_019119685.1. Classification (GTDB taxonomy): domain Bacteria; phylum Bacillota; class Clostridia; order Oscillospirales; family Ruminococcaceae; genus Faecalibacterium; species Faecalibacterium faecigallinarum. The sequence continues at coordinate 11,991 of DWWN01000061.1, read as the reverse complement.
CCAGCTGCACATCTATGAGTTGCCCTTCTATTATATCGACTACTGCCTGTCCACCATGGCGGCGCTGCAGTTCTTCCTGCTGGGCGAGGCCGACCACACCGACGCCTGGCAGCGGTACCTGAAACTGTGCCGCAAGGGCGGCACGGCCAGCTACACCGAGCTGTGCGCCACCGCCGGCCTCAAGACCCCCTTTGAGGAGGGCAGCGTTAAGGCCATCGCCCAGCCGGTGGCGGCCTGGATCGCCGGGCACCAGGTGTAAAAGCGCGTTTTGCACAAAAACGGCGGCGGTATTTTAGGAAAAATGTCACCCGGGTGTCTTGCGCCATGCCTTTGAAGGGAGTATAATACAGGTGTGACGGGCCCGCGAAGGCCCGCCGGACGTCCGCCCCGGCAGGGCGGGCGGCAGGGGGAACAGCCCCTGCACCAAAAAGATCAACAGAGTAAGGCTGTGCGCGTTAAGTGCCGCATCAACGGGGAGTTGTGCTGCGGACGAAGGCGAAGTTTTCCCGCGGTGCACAGCCTGCATCCCGCTGCTGCATGGACCTGGGCGCGGGCCGTGGTGTGTCCCGCGGCCTGTGTGTGGATACTGCCGGTTTTCACGGCCCTCCTTTGTGCGGTTTTGTCGCATGGGGGAGGGCCGTTTTCCTGTCCTCCCGCATCTGGATTCAGAAAAGGAGGAACTGCCATGAATCCAAATCACGCCAACCGTTCCCTTCGCACCCTCACCTTCTGCGCCCTGCTGGTGGCTATGAGCATCGTGTTCAGCCGGGTGCTGAGCATCTCCACCGGCTTTCTGCGGTTCAACCTGGGCAGCCTGCCGGTGGTGCTGGCGGCCGTCCTGTTCGGGCCGGGGGCCGGCTTTGTGGTGGGGGCCGTGGCCGACGCCATCGGCGGCGTCCTGGCCGGTTACGCCATCAACCCCCTCATCACCCTGGGCGCCGGGGCGGTGGGCTTTTTCGCCGGGTGGGGCTGGCGGCATCTGCCCGCCCGCACCGACGGCCTGCGGCTGGCCGGGGGCATCCTGCTGGGGCACATCGTCGGTTCGATGATACTGAATTCCCTGGCGCTGCGGCTGTTCTACGGCTATGCCTGGGCGGTGCTGGCCGCCCGCATCCCCAATGCGCTGGTGCTGGCCGGGGCGGAGTTCGTCCTGGTGCGGGTGCTGCTGGCCAACCACGCTTTGATGGAGGCCGCCCGCGGCGGCCGCACCGGGAGGCGTTCCTGATGGACTATCAAGAAGCGCTCGCCTATATCCATGCGGTCCACTGGCAGGGGCACAAGCCGGGGCTGGACCGCATCCGCACCCTGCTGGCCGCCCTGGGCGACCCCCACAAACAGCTGCGCTTCGTCCATGTGTCCGGCACCAACGGCAAGGGCAGCACCGCCGCCATGCTGGACAGCTGCCTGCGCTGCGCCGGGTACCGGGTGGGGCTGTTCACGTCCCCCTACATCAACCGCTTCAATGAGCGCATCCAGGTGGACGGCGTCCCCATCCCCGACGCGGACCTGGTCCGCCTGGTGGAGCAGGTGCAGCCGGCGGCGTCGGCCATGGCGGAAGCCCCCACCGAATTTGAGCTCATCACCGCCCTGGGGATGCTCTACTTTGTCCAGACCCGCTGCGACATCGTGGTGCTGGAAGTGGGGCTGGGGGGCGCGCTGGACTCCACCAACGTGATCGACCCGCCCGAGTGCGCGGTCATCACCGCGCTGGGGATGGACCATGTGAAAGAACTGGGCCCCACCCTGGCCGGCATCGCCGCGGCCAAGGCGGGGATCATCAAGCCGGGCAGCCCCGTTGTCAGCTATGAGAACGTGCCCGAGGCAGGCAGGGTCATCGCGGAGACGGCCGTGGCCCAGGGCGCGCCCCTCACGGTGGCGGATTTTGGCAGGCTGACCCTCCGCGGCGCCAGCCTGGAAGGCCAGACCTTTGACTACGACGGGCTGCAGGGGCTGACCCTGCCCCTGCTGGCCAGCTACCAGCCCCGGAACGCCGCCGTCGCCATCGAGGCGCTGCGGGCCCTGCGGGCGCGGGGCTGGCAGATCCCCGACAGCGCCATCCGGCAGGGGCTGGCCCAGGTGCGCTGGCCCGGCCGGTTTGAGTTGCTGCGCCGGGACCCGCCCTTCCTGCTGGACGGCAGCCACAACGCCCACGGGATGCGCGCCACGGTGGAGAGCCTGCGGGCCCTGTTCCCGGGGGAACCGTTCGTGTTCCTGGTCAGCATCATGGCCGACAAGGACGCGGACGAGATGCTCCGCCTGCTGCTGCCCCTGGCAAAAGGCTTCGTGACCGTGACGGCCCCCAGCCCCCGGGCCATCCCGGCGGCGGAACTGGCCGCCCAAATCGAGGCGCTGGGGGGCCGGGCGGAACCGGCCGGCAGCATCCCGGCGGCCGTCGCCCGCGTCTGCGCGCTGGCGGGCCGCGGCCCCGCGGCCGCGCTGGGCACCCTCTACTTCTCCGGCGAAGTGCGGGAGGCTGTGGCGGACTGGCAGCGCCAGCACTGAAACAGAAAACGCACAACAAAAAGCGGCGGCCCGTGCAGGTGGGGCCGCCGCTTTTTTGCCCTTGCGGGCAGGCAGGGTAAATGATAAGAAGGTAAATGAAGAAAATAGCAACTTTGGGTGCAGAGCGCGCCGGGCGCATTCCCGGCTGTGCGGAGGGCATACGCCATCCTTGTATCCAAGGCGCTCTGCTGGGATACAACATACCACTTTTCACAAAGGAATGCAAGAGTTTTTTGTGCTGAAAACGCTTTCAAAACAGATAAAAACGCATTTTCGTGAAAGCGCACAAATGTAAGCGCAGTTTCCTGCAACAAATGCCGAACTTGCAGGGCAGTTGGGAGGCCCCGGCGGCGGCTTTACAATCCGGCGGGGGTATGTTATCATAATAAGGTACGCTTGTAAACTGAAAACGGCCGGCCCGGCGGTGCGGGCGGCGGGTGTGAGAGAGACATGGAACATACAGCGGGGGCAGGCAGCCCCACGATTTTGAAACGGCCCGGCGGGCCGATTTTTACCACCAGCGAGCTGGTGCGCCTGATCGGGCCGCTGCTGGTGGAACAGCTTTTGGCGACCACCGTCGGCATGGCGGACACCATGATGGTGTCCCGCTGCGGCGAGGCCGCCATTTCGGGCGTCAGCCTGGTGGATATGATCAACAACCTGGTCATCAACCTGCTGGCGGCCCTGGCCACCGGCGGCGCGGTGGTGGTCAGCCAGTATCTGGGCGCGCTGCGCAAAAAGGAGACCGACGACAGCGCCGGGCAGCTGATCCTGCTGAGCCTGCTGCTGGGGCTGGGCCTGGGGCTGTTCTGCTGGCTGCTGGCAAAGCCGATGCTGCGGCTGTTTTACGGCAGCATCGAGGCCGACGTGCTGGACGCCGGGGTGCGCTATCTGAAAGTGACAGCCCTGAGCTACCCCTTCCTGGCGCTGTACAACGCCGGGGCGGCCATCTTCCGCAGCATGGGCAACTCCAAGATCTCGATGCAGGTGAGCGTGCTGATGAACGTCATCAACATCGTCGGCAACGCGGTCTGTATTTTTGGGCTGGGGATGTACGTCGAGGGCGTGGCCTGGCCCACGGTGGTCAGCCGCGGGGTGGCGGCCGTCCTGATCCTGGCCGCCTGCGGCTGGAAGACCAACACCGTCCGCGCCCGGCTGACGCTGCGGGTGGACGGCGTGCTGGCAAAGCGCATTCTGGGCATCGGCATCCCGTCTGCCTTTGAAAACAGCCTGTTCCAGGCAGGGCGCATCCTTGTGGTGAGCATGATCTCCCTGTTCGGCACGGTACAGATCGCGGCCAACGCCGTGGCCAACAACCTGGACGGCATGGGCTGCATCCCGGGGCAGGCCATCGGCCTGGCCATGATCACGGTGGTGGGCCGCTGCATCGGCGCGCGGGACAATGAACAGGCCGCCGCCTACACCCGGCGGCTGACCAAGTGGGCCTACATCACCATGGGCGTTTTCAACGGGGCCATCCTGCTGTTCGTGGGGCCGCTGGTGGGCATCTACGCCCTGTCCGGGGAGACCATGGACCTGGCGGTGCTCCTGGTGCGCATCCACTGCGGGTGCGGCCTTGTGCTGTGGCCGGTGGCCTTCGTGCTGCCCAACGCCCTGCGGGCCGCCAACGACGTCAAGTTCACCATGACCGTCTCGATCCTGAGCATGGCGGTGTGGCGGATCGGCTTCAGCTACCTGCTGGGCGTCCAGATGGGCTACGGCGCCGTGGGCGTGTGGATCGCCATGGTGGTGGACTGGGTCTGCCGCACCATCTGCTTTGTAGGGCGCTTTTACAGCGGTGCGTGGAAAACCAAATACATCGAATAACGACAGGAAGGAAAAACTGTATGAAACTGGTCAGCTGGAATGTGAACGGCCTGCGGGCCTGCCTGACCCATGGCTTTGCGGAGAGCTTTGCCGCCCTGGACGCCGACGTGTTCTGCCTGCAGGAGACCAAGATGCAGCCGGGCCAGGCCGATTTCCACCCCGAAGGGTATGAGGAATACTTCTACTCGGCCGAGAAGAAGGGCTATTCCGGCACCGCCTGCTACTGCAGGGCAAAGCCCCTGGCCGTGACCATGGGGGTGGGGCAGGAGGCGCACGACCACGAGGGCCGGGTCATCACGCTGGAATACCCCGGCTTTTACCTGGTCAACTGCTACACCCCCAACAGCCAGGAGGAGCTCAAGCGCCTGGACTACCGGATGGAGTGGGAAGATATGTTCCGCGCCTATCTGCTGGGGCTGGACGCGAAAAAGCCGGTGATCCTCTGCGGGGACCTGAACGTGGCCCATCAGGAGATCGACATCAAGAACCCGGACACGAACCGCCGCAGCGCCGGCTTTACCGACGAGGAGCGGGCCAAGATGACCGCCCTGCTGGAGGCGGGCTTTGCGGACAGCTTCCGGCTGCTGCACCCCGACGAGGTAAAATACAGCTGGTGGAGCTACCGCTTCCGGGCGCGGGCACGGAACGCCGGCTGGCGGATCGACTATTTCCTGGTGTCGAAACGGGTGGCGGACAAGGTCCGCGCTGCCGAGATCCACAACGAGGTTTTGGGCTCCGACCACTGCCCGGTAGAATTGGACATTGATCTGGACGCATAACATAGAAGAACAAAGAAGGAGTACCGCCATGGAAGCAAACAAACATGAGGCATCGGCCTCCTCGGCCGACCAGCGGCTGGGCACGGCGCCGCTGACGCCGCTCATCTTCAAGCTGGCCCTGCCGACCGCGCTGGCCCAGCTGGTGAACATGCTGTACAACATCGTGGACCGCATTTATGTGGGCCACATCCCCGAGACGGGCAGCCTGGCGCTGGCCGGCCTGGGCGTCACTTACCCCATCATCGTGCTCATCACCGCCTTTTCCAACCTGATCGGCATGGGCGGCGCGCCCCGGGCCTCGGTGGCCATGGGCCGCGGCGACTACAAGACCGCCGAAAAGATCCTGGGCAACTGCATCACCCTGCTGATCGCCCTGTCGGTGGCGCTGAGCGTGGTCTTTACCATCTTTGGCGAGCCGGTGCTGCGGGCCTTCGGCGCCAGCGAGAACACCCTGCCCTACGCCATGGCCTACCTGCGCATCTATCTGCTGGGCACCATCTTCGTCCAGTTCACCCTGGGCATGACCCCCTTCATCACCAACCAGGGCTTTGCCATGACCAGCATGGCCACCACCTGCATCGGCGCGGTCAGCAATATCATCCTGGACCCCATCTTTATCTACGGGTTCAACATGGGCGTAGAGGGCGCCGCCATCGCCACCATCCTCAGCCAGGCCCTCAGCGCGGTCTGGGTGCTGATCTTCTTTACCGGCAAGCGGAACATCCTGCGCATCCGCAAACAGAACCTGTTCCCCAGCGCCAAGACCCTGGCGCTGGTGCTGTCCCTGGGCGTGTCGCCCTTCCTGATGACCGCCACCGAGTGCGTCATCCAGCTGGCCTTCAACACCGGCGCGGCCGCCTACGGCGGGGACGACGCCGTGGCCATCATGAGCATTCTGTTCTCGGTGGCCCAGATCGCCAACCTGCCGGTGCAGGGCTTCTGCCAGGGGGCCCAGCCGGTGGTGGGCTTCAACTTTGGCGCCCGCAAGCTGGAGCGGGTGCGCCAGGCGTTCAAGATCATGCTGGCCGTCTCGATGGGCGTCACCACCGTGGTGGTGGGCGCGGTGGAGATCGTGCCGCAGCTGTTCCTGGGTTTATTCTCCAGCGACGCCGCCCTGATCGCCCTGGGCACCGGGCCCCTGCGCGTTTATATGCTGGGCTACTTTTTCATGGGCGCACAGCTGGCCTGCCAGCAGACCTTCCTGGGCCTGGGCGAAGCCAAGATCAGCATGTTCATCGCCCTGCTGCGCAAGGTGATCCTGCTGCTGCCCTTGTCCCTCGTCATCCCGCAGGTGTTCGGCGCGCTGGGTCTCAGCCAGCTGCTGGGCCTGTATGTGGCCGAGCCTGTCAGCGACATCATCTCGGCGTCCACCTGCACCATCCTTTTCTTCGCCATCGAGTGGAAGAAGCTGAAACCTGCTGCTGCTTAAAGGAGGCCTTATGCTGGAGCAATATCTCTTTGTCTTTTTCGTCTCCATGATCCCGGTCATCGAGCTGCGAGGGGCCATCCCCATCGGGCTGGGGCTGGGGCTGGACGTCCTGCCCACCTACATCGTGGCCGTGGTGGGCAACATGGTGCCGGTGCCGGTGATCTACCTGTTTGCCCGCAAGTTCCTGATTTGGGGCTACAACAAGCCGCTGATCGGGGGCATCTGCAAGTTCTTTGTGGTCAAAGGGGAGAAGGCCGGCCGCGCCCTGGAGGCGAAAGCCGGCCGCGGCCTGGTCGCCGCCCTGCTGATCTTTGTGGGCATCCCGCTGCCGGGCACCGGCGCGTGGACCGGCACCCTGGCCGGCTCGATTTTGGACATGAAGTTCAAGGACGTGCTGGTGGCCTGCATGGGCGGGGTGCTGCTGGCGGGCGTCATCATCGGCCTGGCCAGCGCCGGCCTGCTGGGCGCGCTCAGCACCCTGTTTGCCGTCTGAGAACCGGCTGGATTTCTTGCTTTTTAGTTAAAAGAACTATTATGTATACAGAAAGGAAATGAATCCCATGGATCAGGAACTGAATCAGAAGATAGACGCCTTCATAGAGGCCAACAAGGAGCAGATGCTGCAGGACATTGCAGAGCTGGTGGCCATCAACAGCGTGGAGGCACAGCCCGCCGAGGGCGCGCCCTTCGGGCAGGGCCCCCGCGCCGCGCTGGACAAGGCGCTGGAACTGGCCGGCCGGATGGGCCTTGCCACCCATAACTGCGAGGGCTATATCGGCTATGCCGTGCTGCCCGGCGCAGACCCGGACAAGTACCTGGCAACCATCTGCCATGTGGACGTGGTGCCCGCAGGGGAGGGCTGGTCGGCCAGCCCCTTCGAGATGCGCCGGCAGGACGGCTGGATCCTGGGCCGCGGCGTCATGGACGACAAGGGCCCGATGGTGGCTACTTTGTACACCCTCAAGTTCCTCAAGGAGATGGGGGTCCAGCTGCGCTACCCCATCCGTGCCCTGGCCGGTACCAACGAGGAGACCGGCATGAAGGACGTGGAATACTACCTGGCCCACAACAAGGCCCCGGCGTTCTGCTTTACCCCGGACGCCGAGTTCCCGGTCTGCAACGGCGAGAAGGGCCACTTCCACGGCAAGCTGGTCAGCCCGGCCTGCACCGACGGCAAGATCCTGGAGTTTGAGGGTGGCGTGGCCAACAACGCCGTCCCCGACCGGGCCAGCGCCCTGGTCAAGGCCGAAATGGCCGGCCTCAAGAACGCCCCCCACATCACCCTGGAGCCGGAAAACGGCTGTGTCCGCGTCCGCGGCTGGGGCAAGGCCGGCCACGCCGCCAGCCCCGAGGGCACCGTGAACGCCATCGGCCTGGTGGTGAACTACCTGCTGGACAGCGGCCTGTGCAGCGAGACCGAGCGGCGGTATCTGGAAGCGCTGCGCAAGCTGCACAGCTCCACCGCCGGCGAGGGCCTGGGCATCGCCACGTCCGACGGGCCCTTCGGCCCCCTGACCATCATCGGCGGCCGGATGTATATGCAGGACGGCCGGATGGTCCAGACCATGGACAGCCGCTACCCCACCTCCACCAACGGCGACGCCATTGCGGCGGCCATCCGGCAGGCCATCGGGGACGGCGCGTCCCTGGAGGACGTGGACGCGGCCGACCCGTTCTATATCGAGGCCGACACCCCGGCCATCCGCGCCTGCATCGACACCTACAACGAAGTGACCGGCAAGGACGAAAAGCCCTTCACCATGGGCGGCGGCACCTATGCCCGGCACTTCCCCTATGCGGTCAGCTTTGGCCCGGAGAGCCACGACTTGGTGCTGCCCGCCTTCGGCGGCCCCATGCACGGCGCCAACGAGTCCGCCCCGGTGGACGCGCTGCTCCAGTCGGTCAAGATCTATATCCTGGCCCTGCTGCGCCTGGAAGAGATCGACTTCTAAAAAAGAACAGACAAAACAAAAAGGCGAGGCCCGCGGGCTTCGCCTTTTCTTTATGTACAGATCAGAGCGGTTTCAACTGTTCGTTGACGGCCACCACGGCGCAGACCTCGTCCTCACGGATGAAGGAGGCCGCCCAGCCGCCCGCCTGCGGGCAGGACTGGAGGATGGGCTGGTCGCCCCAGCGCAGGGGGCTGCGGTAAGAGATGCGGAAGGTGTGCACGCCCCCGGCCGCCACCTCGGGCGGGGCGGCGTCCAGCGCCAGGGACAGATAGGCGGTGTTGTGCAGGTGGCCGTTGTAGTCCATGTCGCTGCGGCGCAGCTGGACGGGGCTGGCGGCGGTGCAGCCGGCGGGCGGGCGCAGGCGCGGCAGCTTGTCGGCAAAGGCGGTGCGCAGCTCGGGCTGGTAGGCGGCCAGACGCTCGGGGGTGGGCAGGCAGGGCTTGTTGCAGCTGCGGTCCACCAGGGCCAGCTTGGCCTGGCCCCGGGCCAGCACCTCGCCGCCGGCGCTTTGCAGCAGCATTTCACGGGTGGCCTGCCGGGGGTTGTTGCACAGCCAGGTGCTGGCGGTAAAGGGCTCGTCGTAGGCGGGGGCGCGCTCGACCGCGACCCGCCAGTTGGTGATGAGCCAGGCCATGCCGTTGCGCAGGCTGTCGTCCATGGGGGAATAGCCCACCGTCTCGGCGTGGCGGACGGCGGTGTTCTCAAAGATGGACAGCAGCGCCGTGGGCGTCAGCCGGCCGTGCTGGTCGAAGTCCTCGACCCGGGTGGTGACAGGGATGGTAAAGATCATACAAAACTCTCCTAGTTCATGGGGCCGGCGCGGTCGAACATCCGTTCCACCTGAGCGGCCAGCAGGGCGTGTTCCGGCTTTTGCAGCAGGGGGTCGGCGGCCAGGATGGCGGCGGCCTCCCGCTGAGCGGCGTGGAGGGTGCGGGTGTCGGCGGCAAGGTCGGCGATCTGCAGCGCGGGCAGGCCGTGCTGCCGGCTGCCGAAAAAGTCGCCGGGGCCGCGGGTCTCCAGGTCGTACTGGGCCACCGCGAAACCGTCGGCGGTGGAGCAGAGGAACTTGAGCCGGCTGCGCACCGATTCGGATTCGTTGTCGCTGACCAGGAAGCACCAGCTCTCGGCGGCGCCCCGGCCCACCCGGCCCCGCAGCTGGTGCAGGGCGGAAAGGCCGTACCGCTCGGCGTTCTCGATGACCATGACGGTGGCGTTGGGCACGTCCACCCCCACCTCGATGACGGTGGTGGACACCAGCGCGTCCAGCCGCCCGGCCCGGAAATCCTCCATGACGGCGGCTTTCTCCTTGGGTTTCAGCTTGCCGTGCATCAGGCCCACCCGGCGGTCGGGCAGCAGGGCCTTGGCCACGTCCTCGTAATAGGTCTTGACGGGGGTCAGCCCGGCGTCGGGGCCTTCCTCGATGGCGGGGCAGACGATATACACCTGCCGCCCCTGGCCGATCTCCCGGTCCAGAAAGCCGTACAGGTCTTTCCGCCGGGCCCCGGTCATCACACGGGTCTTGACGGGCTTGCGGCCGGGGGGCAGCTCGTCCAGGATGGAAATGTCGAGGTCGCCGTACACCAGCAGCCCCAGGGTGCGGGGGATGGGGGTGGCGCTCATGACCAGCAGGTGGGGGCTGGCCCCCTTTTCGGCCAGGGCCCCCCGCTGGCGCACCCCAAAGCGGTGCTGCTCGTCGATGACGGCCAGCCCCAGCCGGGCAAACTCCACCCCTTCGGACAAAATGGCGTGGGTGCCCACCACTAAGTCGGCCTCTCCGGTGCAGATGGCGGCCAGGGTGGTGCGCCGCGCCGCGGCCTTGAGCCCGCCGGTGAGCAGGGCCACCCGGATGCCGAAGGGGGACAGCAGGCGGTTGAGGGTCTCGGCGTGCTGTTCGGCCAGCAGCTCGGTGGGGGCCAGCAGGGCCCCCTGGTATCCCGCGCCGATGGCGGCCCAGAGCGCCGCCGCGGCTACCAGCGTCTTGCCGCTGCCCACGTCCCCCTGCAGCAGGCGGTTCATGGAAGTTTCGCCGGCCATGTCGGTCAGGATCTCGTCCACGGCCCGGCGCTGGGCCCCGGTGGGCGCAAAGGGCAGGCTGGCCCAGAAGGGCCCGGGGTCGGCCCGGCGCATGGGCGCGCCGGTGGCGGCGCTGCCGCGGTTTTTCAGCCGGCCCATCCCCAGCTGCAGGACCAGCAGCTCCTCAAAGATGAGCCGCCGCCGCGCCTCCTGCACGGCCTGGGGGGTGGGGGGCATATGAATATCCCGCACGGCCTGGGCCTTGCCGGGCAGGCGGTATTTCTGCAGCAGGGCAGGGGGCAGGGGCTCGCCCAGCAGCTCGGCATGGGGCAGCAGCTGGGCCACGCACCGGCCGATGGCCGCGCTGGTCAGCCCCTCGGTCTGGGGGTAGACGGCGGTCAGGGGCGCGGCGCGGACCTGCTCGATGGTGCGCACCTGCGGGTTTGTCATCTGGCGGCGGAGCAGGCCGCCGGTCACTTCGCCCTCAAAGCAGTATTCCTGCCCCACCTCCAGTTTCTGGAGGGCGTAGGGGTTATTGAACCAGGTCAGTTCCAGCGTGGCCACGCCGTCCCCGGCGGTGGCCTTTTCCACCCGGCGGCCGCCCGACACATACCGTCCGCCCTGCTTGGCCAGCAGCTCGGCCCGGACCACGCATTCCACCCCGGCCGGGGCCTCGCCCGGCGGGTAGGGGTGGGTAAAATCGAGGTAGCGGCGGGGGTAATGTTCCAGCAGGTCGGCCAGGGTGCGGATGCCCAGCTTTTCAAAGCGCTGGGCCAGCTTGGGCCCCACCCCTTTGAGGTACTGCACCGGGGTGTCGGGGGTCAGGGTGGTGCGGTTTTCGCTCTCCGGCAAAGGCGCGCACCTCCTTTCACAAAGCCTCGCGCGGCCAGAATATCTCTATTGTAGCACTGAACCGGGCCGCACGCAAGAAAAGGCGTACATAGACAAAAAGCGACATCCTGCGGGCGGGTAAAAAAGAAAAACCCTCGTGCAATGCACGAGGGTTCTGGAGGTGGCGACCAGATTTGAACTGGTGAATGAAGGTTTTGCAGACCTTTGCCTTACCACTTGGCCACGCCACCATGTGGAGCGGGGTATCCCGCCCGTTTTTGGAGCGGCCGACGAGGCTCGAACTCGCTACCTCCACCTTGGCAAGGTGGCGCTCTACCAGATGAGCTACGGCCGCATACCGACGCATTTGACCCTGCGTCCGCCCTGCATGGGCGCTTCTCTTGCAAGAAGTAGGTTTTGTTGGCGACCCGGATCGGGCTCGAACCGACGACCCCCAGCGTGACAGGCTGGTGCTCTAACCAACTGAGCTACCGGGCCAAAAAAAGGAGTGATGTTTGTCACTCCCATGGAGCGGCCGACGAGGCTCGAACTCGCTACCTCCACCTTGGCAAGGTGGCGCTCTACCAGATGAGCTACGGCCGCATATGGTGCCTCCGATCGGAATCGAACCAATGACACGGGGATTTTCAGTCCCCTG
>DWWN01000060.1 GCA_019119685.1 Candidatus Faecalibacterium faecigallinarum | reverse complement strand
TCCACCTACGCCACCTGGTGGATCCGCCAGGCCATCACCCGCGCCATCGCGGACCAGGCCCGCACCATCCGCATCCCGGTCCACATGGTGGAGACCATCAACCGGATGCGCCAGGCCACCAGCCAGCTGGTCTACCAGAACGGCCACGAGCCCACCGCCGAGGAACTGGCCAAGGCCATGGACATGACGGTGGAGCGCGTGCGTGAGATCCAGCGGATGGCCCAGGAGCCCGCCAGCCTGGAGAGCCCGGTGGGCGAGGAGGAGGACTCCTCCCTGGGCGACTTTGTGGCCGACGAGAACGCCGAGGCCCCCGGCAAGGCAGCCGACCGCGCCATGGTGGCCCAGCAGATCAACCTGGCCCTCAAGAGCCTGACCCCCCGCGAGGAGCGGGTCATCCGGCTGCGCTTCGGCCTGGACGACGGCCGCCCCCGCACCCTGGAGGAAGTGGGCCGCGACTTCGGCGTCACCCGCGAGCGTGTCCGCCAGATCGAGGCCAAGGCCATCCGCAAGCTGCACAGCCGCAAGTGCCTGACGCTGCTCAACGGCCTGATCGAGTGATGGCCGCGCCCGGCGCACATCTTGCATAACGGCTCAAAATATGGTATACTACTGCATGGCGCGCCGCTTGGTGCGCCATGCACCCGATGCGCCATCGCCAAGCGGTAAGGCAGAGGACTTTGACTCCTCCATCGCAGGTTCGACTCCTGCTGGCGCAACTTGATAAGTCCCCGCATGGGCGCCCGAAAGGGTCTCCGCGCGGGGGCTTTTTCTGCGCCGGGGCCGCGGGCGCGGGCTATTCCGCCCGGCGCCGGCTGCACAGGGCGCAAAAAGGGCCTTCCCCATGGCGACGGGGAAGGCCCTTTGCGTTGGTTTGGGTTTGCTTTGGAAAAGGAATCAATCCAGTTCCAGCGCGCCGGTGTACAGCTGGTAGTAGGTGCCGTGCTGGGCGATCAGCTGGTCGTGGGTGCCGCGCTCGATGATGCGGCCGTGGTCCAGCACCATGATGGCATCGGCGTTCTGGACGGTGGACAGCCGGTGGGCGATGACGAAGGTGGTGCGCCCGGTCATCAGGGCGTCCATGCCGCGCTGCACGATGGCCTCGGTGTGGGTATCGATGGAGCTGGTGGCCTCGTCCATGATCATGACCGGGGGATCGGCCACAGCCGCGCGGGCGATGGCCAGCAGCTGGCGCTGGCCCTGGGACAGGTTGGCGCCGTTGCCGGTGAGCATGGTGTTGTAGCCGTCGGGCAGGCGGCGGATGAAGTCGTCCGCGCCGGCCAGGCGGGCCGCGGCGATGCACTCCTCGTCGTGGGCTTCCAGGTTGCCGTAACGGATGTTGTCCATCACGGTGCCGGTGAACAGGTTGGTGTCCTGCAGCACGATGCCCAGCGAACGGCGCAGGTCGGCTTTCTTGATCTTGCGGATGTTGATGCCGTCGTAGCGGATCTTGCCGTCCTGGATGTCGTAGAAGCGGTTGATGAGGTTGGTGATGGTGGTCTTGCCGGCGCCGGTGGAGCCGACGAAGGCCACCTTCTGGCCAGGCTTGGCGTACAGCGAAATATCGTGCAGCACCGTCTTTTCGGGGTTGTAGCCGAAGTCCACGTCGTAGAAGCGGACGTCGCCCTGCAGGCGGGTGTAGGTGATGGTGCCGTCGTGGTGGGGGTGCTTCCAGGCCCAGACGTTGGTCCGCTCGGGGTACTCCTCCAGCGTGCCGTCGGCCTTCTCGCGGGCGTTGACCAGGGTGACGTAGCCCTCGTCGGTCTCGGGCTCCTCGTCCAGCAGGGCGAAGATGCGGTGCGCGCCCGCCAGGCCCATGACCACCATGTTGACCTGGTTGGACACCTGGCCGATGGCGCCGGCGAACTGCTTGGTCATGTTCAGGAAGGGCACCACGATGCTGATGCTCAGGGCCATGCCCGACAGGCTCAGGTTGGGCGCGCCGTTCAGCAGCAGGGCGCCGCCCACCAGGGCCACGACCACATAGGTCACGTTGCCCATGTTGCCCAGCAGGGGCATCAGGATGTTGGCAAAGCGGTTGGCCTTTTCGCTGTTCTCAAACAGCTCGTCGTTGACCTTGTCGAAGTCGGCCTTGGCGCCCTCCTCGTGGCAGAACACCTTGATGACCTTCTGGCCGCTCATCATTTCTTCCATGAAGCCTTCGGTCTTGGCGATGGTGATCTGCTGCTGGAGGAAGTACTTGGACGAATGGCCGCTGACATAGCGAGCGGTGAAGAACATCACGACCACGCCGCACAGCACCACCAGGGCCAGCCAGATGCTGTAGTAGATCATGATGCAGAAAACGCTCAGCAGGGTGATGCCCGAGATCATCAGCTGGGGCAGGCTCTGGCTAATGAGCTGGCGCAGGGTGTCGATATCATTGGTGTAGAAGCTCATGATATCGCCGTGGCTGTGGGTATCGAAGTAGCGGATGGGCAAATCCTGCATGTGGTCGAACATCTTTTCGCGCAGCTTGGCCAGGGTGCCCTGGGTGATGATGGCCATGAGCTGGTTGAAGGTCGCGCCGGCCGCCAGGCTGATGACGTACAGGGTGATCAGGATGGCCAGCAGGCGGAAGATGGTGCCGGAAGCGCTGGCCCAGTCGCCGGTCTTGTAGGTGGCCTCGACGACGGCGATGGCGTTCTGCATAAAGACAGACGGCATCGAGCTGACGATGGCGTTGATCAGGATACAGCCGATGGTCACCGGCAGTAGGACCGGGTAAAAGGAAAAGACGGTGCGGATCAGACGGGGCATGACCCCCTTGGGGGCCCGCTTGCCCCGCTCGGTGCTTGCATTATTCGGCATCCTTGTCACCTCCTGCCTGAGGATTGTTGGACTTGCGGTTCTGGGTATTGTACAGCTCGCGGTAGACGTCGTTGGACTGCATCAGCTCCTCGTGGGTGCCGATGGCGGCGATCCGGCCGCCCTCCATCATGATGATGCGGTCGGCATCCTGCACGCTGGCCACGCGCTGGGCAATGATGATCTTGGTGGTCTCGGGGATGAATTCCCGGAAGCCCTGGCGGATCAGCGCGTCGGTGCGGGTATCGACGGCCGAAGTGGAGTCGTCCAAAATCAGGATCTTGGGCTTCTTCAGCAGGGCGCGGGCGATGCACAGACGCTGTTTCTGGCCGCCCGAGACGTTGGAGCCGCCCTGCTCGATCCAGGTGTCATACTTCTGGGGGAACTGCTGGATGAACTCGTCGGCCTGGGCCAGACGGCAGGCCTCCTCCATCTCGGCGTCGGTGGCGTTGGGGTTGCCCCAGCGCAGGTTGTCCTTGATGGTGCCGGAGAACAGCACGTTCTTCTGCAGCACCACGGCCACCTGGTTGCGCAGGGTCTCCAGGTCGTACTTGCGCACGTCCACGCCGCCCACCTTCACGCTGCCCTCGGTGACGTCGTACAGGCGGGGGATCAGCTGGATCAGGCTGGACTTGGAAGAACCGGTGCCGCCCAGGATGCCGATGACCTCGCCCGACTTGATGTGCAGGTCGATGTCGGACAGGGCGTTGCGCTCGGCCTTTTTGGAATACTTGAAGCTGACGTGGTCGAAGTCCACGCTGCCGTCCTTGACCTCGGTCAGGGCGTTTGCGGGGCTGGTGAGGGTGCTCTCCTCGCTCAGCACCTCGACGATACGCTCGGCCGACTCCTGCGACATGGTGATCATGGTAAAGACCATGGACAGCATCATCAGGCTCATCAGGATCTGGAAGCTGTAGGTCAGCATGGAGGACATCTGGCCCACGTTCAGGTCAAGGCCCATGCTGGTGATGACGGTGTAGGAACCGTAGGACATGACGAACACCATGCCGGCGTAGACGCAGAACTGCATCATGGGGCCGTTCAGGGCCATGATCCGCTCGGCCTTGGTGAAGTCGCGCTGGACGTTCTCGGCCGCGGCGGCGAACTTCTTCTTCTCGTAGTCCTCACGGACGTAGCTCTTGACCACGCGCATGGCCTGGACGTTCTCCTGCACCGAGTCGTTCAGGGCGTCGTACTTGCGGAACACCCGGCGGAACAGGGGCGTGGCCGCCCGGATGACCAGCAGCAGGCCGATCAGCAGCAGGGGAATGGTGAACAGGAAGATCATGGCCAGCCGCCCGCCCATGATAAAGCCCATGGCAAAGGAGAAGACCAGCATCAGCGGGCAGCGCACCGCCACACGAATGATCATCATGTAAGCCATCTGGACGTTGCTGATGTCGGTGGTCAGACGGGTGACCAGGCTGGACACCGAGAATTTGTCGATGTTCTCAAAGGAATAGTCCTGGATCTTGTAGAACATATCCTTGCGCAGGTTGCGGGCAAAGCCGGCGGAAGCGTTGGCGCAGGTGGCGCCGGCCGCGCCGCCGAAGATCAGGGAAATGACGGCCATCACCAGCAGCGCTGTGCCGTACCGGACGATCACGTCCATCGAGCAGCCCGCCTGCATCTGGTTGACCAGGTTGGCGATCACAAAGGGGATCGCGCATTCCATGACCACCTCCACTGTCACCAGCAGCGGGGTCAGGATCGAGGTTTTCTTGTACTCGCGGATACTGCGGGCCAAGGTCTTAACGATCGAATTCATGCCTCGTGGATTCCTCCTTACATTGTTCTTGCGCGAACATTTTGACTACGAACTTTTTTGGGTGCATGGGGCCTTTGGGACGCTCAGGGGCCGTCTGTCCCGGCCTGCTCCAGGTTGGCGGCCATTGTGGCCAGCGTCTCTTTGAACAGCTGGACCTGCCCCTCCGACAGCCCCCGGGTCAGCAGCACCTCGGTCTGGCGCAGGCAGGCCCGCACCTCGGCGTCCAGCTCGGCGGCCCGCGGGGTGGGCACCAGGTTTTTCAGCCGGGCGTCGCTGGGCACGCTCTCCCGCCGCAGCAGGTCTTTCTCTTCCAGCTGCTGCAGGATGCCGGTGGCCGTCGAGCGGCTGAGGCTGAACACCTGCTCCACATCCCGCTGGAACACCGGCCCCTCGAGGCAGTGGTCCATGATGTAGAACATCACCCTGCTTTGGATGGCTGTGATGCCCAGCCCCTGCAGCGTGACGTTCAGCCGGCGTTTGAGCATCCGCGACAGCAGGTTGATCTGTGCGCCGCAGTCTTTTTCCAACGTATCCCACCTCCTTGCGCCCGGGAAAGCCCCGGCAACTTGTTCGTTTACGAACGATATATTACAGACTTTTCATAAAAATGTCAAGGATGTGTTTTTGAAGTTTCACACTTTTTTCATACATAAGATTTGCACAAAAAGATTGTTAAACTTTATGCAAAATGCGCAATACGCCCTCCGGCGTCCCGTGCCGCCAAGCGGCCCGTTTACAGACAGAAAAAGCCCTGCCTGTACCGGGCGCGCACAGGCAGGACTTGACTGTTTTCAGGTCAGAACTTTTTCCAGGTGTCGGGCACGAACAGGAGCAAGAGCGGGAACAGCTCCAGACGGCCGGCCAGCATATCAAAGGTCAGCACCAGCTTGGAAAAGCCGGAGTACAGCCCGAAGTTGGTCATGGGGCCGACGCCTTCCAGACCGGGGCCGATGTTGTTGAAGGTGGCCGCCACCGCTGTAAAGTTGGTGACAAGGCTCTCGCCGTCCAGGCTGACCAGCAGCACCGACGCCGCAAAAAGGATCAGGTAGGCCGCCATGAACACGTTGGTGGAGCGGATGGTCTCGTGGTCCACCGGCTTGCCGTCCACCCGGACGGGGGACACCACGCTGGGGTGGAGGGTCTGGGCGATCTCCTTGCGGATGCTCTTGGCCAGCAGGATCACGCGGCTGATCTTCATGCCGCCGCCGGTGCTGCCGGCGCACGCGCCGATGAACATCAGCAGCACCAGGATGCTCTTGGCAAAGGCGGGCCACTGGTCAAAATCGCAGGTGGAGTAGCCGGTGGTGGTGATGATGGACCCCACCTGGAAGGCCGCCTGCTGGATGGCCTGCAGCAGGCTGGGGAACATCCCCCGGATGTTCCAGCTGATGAGGGCGATGGCCGCCAGGATGACCCCGAAGTACCAGCGCACTTCCTCGATCAGCACCTTGCGGAACTTGCCCCGGATGAGGTAGAAGTAGGCGCTGAAGTTGACGCCGAACAGGATCATCGAGACGGTGGTCACCACCTGGATGTAGGTGGAATAGCTGCCCATGCTGTCGTTTTTGATGCCAAAGCCGCCGGTGCCGGCCGAACCGAAGGTGATCAGCAGGCTGTCCATCAGGGGGCAGCCGCCCGCCAGCATAAAGACGATCTGGATCAGGGTCATGCCCAGATAGATGCCGTAGAGGATGGCGGCAGTCTGGCGGACCGAGGGCACCATCTTTTCCACCTGGGGGCCGGGGCTCTCGGCTTTCATCAGGTTGACGTGGCTGCCGCCGGTCAGGGGCAGCACCGCCAGCAGGAACACCAGGATGCCCATGCCTCCGATCCAGTGGGTGAAGCTGCGCCAGAACAGGATGCCCATGGGCAGGCTCTCGACATCGGCCAGGATGGAGGCGCCGGTGGTGGTAAAGCCGGACACCGTCTCAAACAGGGCCTCGATGGGGTCGGGGATGGCCCCTGACAGGACGAAGGGCACCGCCCCCATCACACTGATGAGGATCCAGGTCAGGGCGGCGGTGACGCAGCCCTCCCGCCGGTAAAAGATCTTGCTGCGGGGTTTGATGCGGGTCAGCGCGCCGCCGATTACGCAGCAAAGGGCGATGGTGAACAGGAACACCCACAGGATGTTCCACTCGCCGTAGATTACGCTGACCAGGGCGGGCAGGCCCATGAGGGCGCCCTCGCACAGGAGGATGTAGCCCAAAAGACGGAAAACGATGGCGTAATTCATTTGCGCGCGCCTCCCTGCCCGGCCACGATATCCCGCAGGTCATGCAGGCCGTGCTGCAGGGTGACGACGATGACGGTATCCCCCAGCTGGATGGTGTCGCCGCCGCGGGGGATGATGATCTGGTCCCCGCGGGTGATGCAGCACAGCAGCAGGTTGGGCTTTAAGTGCAGCTCGCTCAGGGGGATGCCGGTGGCGGGGCTGACCTCGTGGACGGTGAATTCCAGCGCCTCGACCCGGTCGTCCAGGATGCGGTAGAGGGTCTTGATGTTGCTGCCGGCCTCGTTCTGCAGCGCGCGGACGTACTGGACGATGAAGTCGCAGGTCATGTACTTGGGGTAGATGACGCTGCCCAGGTCGAAGCTGTCCAAAATCTCGTCGAACTCCAGCCGGTTGATCTTGGTCACGCGCTTGGCCTGGGAGTGGTTGCTGGCGAACAGGGACAAAAGGATGTTCTCCTCGTCCATGTTGGTCAGGGCCACAAAGGCTTCGGCCGAGCCCAGCCCCTCGCTGAGCAGGAAGCTGCGGTTGGAGCCGTCCTCGCACAGGACCTGGGCTTCGGGCAGTTCCTCGGCCAGGTAGTCGCAGCGGGCCAGGTCCCGCTCGATGATCCGCACCTTGATCTTGTTTTCCAGCAGGTACTGGCTGAGGTAGAAGGCGATGGCCCCGCCGCCCACGATCATGGCGTTTTTGACCGGCGCGGTGGGGATGCCCAGCTTGCGGAAGAACTGCTGGGCCTTGTCCGGGGTGGCCAGAAAGGTGACCAGGTCCCCGCTGCGCAGCACGAAGCTGCCGTCCGGGATGGTGACGGTCTTGCCCCGCTCCACCGCGCAGACCAGGATGTCGCACCCCATGCGGGCGGGGATGTCCCGGATGGGCAGCCCGTCCAGCCCGTGGGCCTGGGTCAGGGCAAACTTGATCAGCTGCACCCGCCCGCCGGCAAAGGTGTCGATCTTGGAAGCGCCGGGGAAACGCAGCAGCCGGGAGATCTCGGTGGCGGCGGTCATCTCGGGGTTGATGATGGCCGAAATGCCGGTCTGCTGGCGGATAAAGTCCAGCTCGTGGCTGTAGGACGGGTTGCGCACCCGGGCGATGGTGTGGCGGCTGCCCGCCTTTTTGGCAAACATGCAGCACAGCAGGTTCAGCTCGTCCGAGCCGGTGATGGCGATGAACACATCGTTGTCCTCGATGCCGGCCTCGGACAGGGTGGCGATGGAGGAGCCGTTGCCCACCACGCCCAGCACATCGTAGGCCTGGACGATCTGTTCCACCCGGGCCTTGCTGGTGTCGATGACGGTGACGCTGTGGCCTTCCTCGCTCAGCTGGCGGGCAAGGGCCGTGCCGACCTTGCCGCCGCCTACCAGTATGATCTTCACATGAAAGCATCCTTTCTCTCAAAAACGCGCCGGGCCGCAGCCCGGAAGCTGTCTGTTATTCTAGCACACTTTTCGGCAAAGGTCTATAGGCAGCCTGCTGCGGTCCGGGGCACAAAAAATCCCCCGTCCGGCGGACAGGGGAAAGTCATGCTTTGTGTCAGAACGGCCGGTAGAAGAACCACCGGTTGCCGCAGCAGCAGTTGCACAGCAGGTTGAGCAGGATCATGGACCAGCACCACCGCATGATGCCGCCGCCCCCGGAGGAGTAGGTGGTCTGGGTGCTGTAGGTCTGGCCGGGGTTCTGCATCCGGCTCAAATGGGTGCGGTACTCGGTGTTGTTGGGGTCCAGCTGGACGGCCCGGCGGGCGTCCTGCAGGGCGTCGATCTCGCGGCCCAGGCCCTCGTTGGCCAGGCTGGACAGGTAATACCAGCGGGCGTTGCGCTCCCGCTGGGCGTCCAGGACGCGGCGTGCCTCGGCGTAGCGCCGGTTGACGATGAAATTGCGGGCCGCCTGCATCTCGGCGGAGTCGGCGCCCGAGGCGCTGGGCCCCTGCTGGCTGTACCCGCCGTAGTCGAAGCCCCCGAACCCGCCGAAGCCGAAGGGGTCGAAGCCGTAAAAGCCGCCGTCATAGCCGCCCTGGCCGTACCCGCTTTGCTGGTAGCTCTGCTGGCTGTACCCGCCATAGCCCTGCTGGCTGTAGCCGCCGGCGCCGGGCTGGGGCCCGGTGTCCCCCTTCATGATGGCGTCGTAGGCCGCCTGCACTTCCTTGAAGTGCTCCTCGGCGGTCGGGTCGTTGGGGTTCAGGTCAGGGTGCCAGCGCTTGCATTTGGCGCGGTAAGCCTTTTTGATCTCTTCCTCGCTGGCACCCCGCTGGATGCCCAGGACCTCATAGGGATCTCTCATTCAAACGTTTCCTCACAACTCTCTATGCTGGCGGGGATGTGCCCCCGATCACTCACAAATCGAAACTATTCTAGCCTATCAGGGCGCAAAAAGCAAGCCCCCGCCCCTGTTTCAGGGCTCCCGGGGCTGTTTTTTTCGGTTTTTTACATGGTATTTCAGCCAGATGCCGGAATAGAGGATGTTTTCCAGCAGGTCGGCGTCCTCCACGCAGGGCAGCCGCCGGAAAGCCGCCGCCGCCTGCGCCAGCAGCAGCTCAAAGATCTCCCGCATCTGGGCCTCGTAGTCGGGCGCGGCCGAAAGGCTCCTGAGGGGGTTGTAGGCTCCCCGGCGCTTGTCCCGCTCCAGATCGTCCCAGGCGTCCAGCAGGTAGATGTATTTGCCTATGGACGCGCCGATGGTCCGCAGCTCGCCGGACCAGCGGTCCTGCTTGTAGTCGAACAGCTCGGCCATCAGCCCGCCGAAGCTGCCCGCCACCAGATCCAGATCCTCGTAGCCGGCGGCCTCGTATTCCGCCAGCTGGGCCAGCCCCCGGGTGATGGCCTGGCAGGCGCGGGGCCAGCGGGCTTCCGCCGCCTGGCGGTGCTGGTCCAGCAGTTTCATGTAGCCCAGGCCCAGGGGGCTGCGGTCGTCCTCCCATTTGTCCTTGGCGCTGTAGTAGTGCAGGGCCAGCCCGATGTCGGCACAGTAATCGGTGGGGCCGCTGTACCGCCAGTCGATGGGGCGGATGGGGTGGACCGGACACCGCCCGTGCCCGGTGACGGCGGGGGTCTCGCCCTCGTACAGGCTGCACAGCAGCAGGTTCAGAAAAGTCAGGTCGTAGCTGAGGGTCAGCCGCCCGGCCATGCCATACAGCACCGACGCCCGGCGGCACAGCCCGCAGTAGGCGGTGCGGTACCGCCAGCGGGCTTCCGGGGTCATGGACTGCTGGTCGGGGATGATGTAGCCGAACATATCAGCTCTTTTTGATGAACTGGGTGCCGCACCGCGGGCAGGAGATCTCGATGCGGCCGCGGCCCTTGGGCACGCGCAGCATCTGGCGGCACTTGGGGCAGCGGTAATAGCGGTAGGTGCTGCGGTCAGCCCAGCGGCGCTTGAGCCCTTTCCACTTGCCGGTCAGCCGCTCCTGAAAGCTGTAGAACTTGTAGTTCTCCTCGGTGCGGCGGGAGATGTTCCGGCTGAAGGTGCGGAAATAGCAGTAGATCAGCGCGGCCAGGGCCAGCCAGGTGAACAGCCCGAACCTGGTGACCAGGCCCAGCAGGATCAGCACCACGGCCAGGATGCTGAGGAACTGGTTCAGCGCGTCGGTGCCGTAGCGCCCTGCCATGAATCGACGGAATTTTTCACGCATAAGTACATTTACCCCCTGTAAAGGCCCTCCCGCTTTGGCAGTCAGGAGGGCGGAGTGTGAATTCTATTGGTAACAGTATGCCAGACGGAAATGATAAAAGTTTGAACAGACTGCAAATCAACCGTAAAAATGGGCAAAAAAGTCAGGATTCCCGCCGCCGGATGATGACGGAGGCCTCGGTGTCCAGCGCGCCCTCCATCCTGCAGTGCAGGGTGGCGCGGCCGGCCACCCCCTCGGTGGCAAGGTAGGTCCCGGCCATGCCGCCCCGCAGCGGGACGATGGCGGGCCCGATCAGGTGCGCGGGGCCCTCCACCGACAGCTGGACCGCCTCGCTGCAATAGGGCAGCAGGCTGCCGTTCTGGTCGATGGCCCGAAGGGTGACGGCGGCGCAGTCCCAGGCGGGGCCGTCGGTGAGGATGCCGTTGTGGACGGTACACTCCAGCCGGACCCGCTGGGCCGGCTCCTGTACCACGGTGCGGACCACCCGCTCCCGCCAGACCGCCTCGAACCGGAACACCCCCGACGGCCCGCCCAGCACCCCGATATAGGTGCGGTAGAGCCGCATCAGGGCGGCCTCGTTGATGCGCAGCACACGCATCAGGCGGGACAGCCGGGCCCGCAGCAGGGGCGAGGGGGCGGCGGGGTCCCGCCGGAGGGCGTTGAGGCAGGCGGCCAGCTGGACCGCCTCGCCGTGGGCGATGCCCTCATATTTTTCCAGCAGGGGGCCGACAAAATCGTCGATCTGGATGGGCGGGTGGGCCAGCGCGGCGAACCGCCCCTGGCGGTCGGGGGTGAACACGGCGATCAGGTCCCCGTCCCGGTACATCCGCACGGCGTCCGCATTGGTGAACGCCCAGCACCCGCCCGGGTACCCGGCGGGCATATCCCCGAAGGCCGCCGCCGGCGAAACTTCCAGCACGATGTCGGAGGGCACGCGGGGCGTTTTCTGGCTGGCAAAGACGGCTGCCGCCAGCTTGGGGTTGCGGAACAGGTCCAGCACCCCCTGGTAGCTGACCCGGTCCCCGCTGCCATAGGCGGAGTGGACGTTGTAGTCGGCCATGCACCAGCCAAAGCTGCCGGCCACCCCCGGCTGGGCCGCCGCATCGTTGAGGACGGCGGCGTACCGCAGGGCCTGGCTCAGCCGGACGGCCCCGCTGTCAAAGCTCTTGGTGGGGTACATCATCCCGCCGTACCCGCTGATGAGGTAGCCGCGCCGCACGTCGGGGGTGACGCTGGCTTTGGGCAGGCAGCCCGGCCCCGCGCCGGCCCCCGCAAAGGAAAAGTCATCGTAGGCGTAGACGTCCTCCAGCAGCTGGCTCTTTTTGGTCCGGCGGCTGCCGGCGGTGGGGCGGGTGGGGTCCAGCCGGCGGGCAGCCTTGTTGGTCTTTTTGTAAAAGGCGGTGTCATCGGCGCTGCCCGGCACCCGCACCCCCCACAGGAACACGCTGGGGTGGTTGCGGTACTGGCAGACCATCTCGCGGCAGTTCTGCAGGGCCTGGGCCTTCCAGGCCGGGCCGCCGGTAAAGCGCTGGCCCGGCATCTCCACAAAGGCAAGCAGACCCAGCTCGTCGCAGGCGTCCAGAAAGGCCGGGCTGGGCGGGCAGCAGCACCGCACCGCGTTGCAGCCCAGCTCCTTTTTCAGGATCTGCGCGTCCAGCCGCTGGAGGCTGTCGGGCATGGCGTAGCCCTGGTAGGGCCAGCTCTGGGCGCGCACCAGGCCGCGCAGCTCGGTGCGGACGCCGTTCAGGTACAGCCCGCCGGCCACGAACTGCAGAGAGCGGAACCCGAAGCGAATCACCTTCTGGTCCAGCACCCGGTCGGGCAGGCCGCCGGTGCCGGGCCGGATCAGCCGGACGGTCAGAGTGTACAGGGTGGGGTGCTCGCAGCTCCAGGGCTGGACCCCGTTCAGGGTGCCGCTGATGGGCAGAGAGAGCTCCCCCATATAGGCGGCCCGCCGCCCCGAAGGCGCGCGGATCTCGGCTTCCAGCGCGCAGCCCACCGTCTCGCCCTCGGCGGCCGAGTAGATGCGGAACGCCCCGTCCATCCCCGCCTGGATGAACACGTCCCGCAGCCAGGCGTTTTCCTTCACTTCCAGCCAGGCCCCGCGGTACAGCCCGCCGTAGGTCAGCGCCTCGGTCTGGCCGCCGAAGGGCGGGATGTCCAGCGTCTCGCGGCTGTCGCAGCGGACGGCGAGGACGTTTTCCTCCCCCAGCCGGACCGCGCCGGTCAGATTGACGGTGAAGGCGGTGTAGCCGCAGGCGTGGTGGCCCACCCGCTGGCCGTTGCAGTAGACGGTGGCCTCGTGGGCCGCCGCCCCAAAGGTCAGCAGCAGAACGCGGCCCTCCCAGTTTTTGGGCGCAGTGAACACGCGCCGGTACCCGCTGACCAGCTGGTAGTCGTTCTCGTTGCAGTAATTGAAGGGCAGCGTTTTGACGGTGTGGGGCAGGCGGACCGGCTCCAGCGGGGGGCCGTCGTAGGCGGCCTCCAGCAGCGCGGGGGTGAACTGTGGGGTGAATGCCCAGCCGTCGTTCCAGTCAAAGTGTTCGGTGCGTTCCATCAGGCGGTTACTCCTCTAAAGTCCGGGCAGGACCGGATTTTGCAGACTAAATCATTTTTATAGTAGCACAAAGATATGAACGAATAAAGAATCCGCGCCGCCCTTCCGAAAAATTTTTGGCGAAAACGGGGACATTCGCCGCCATCCGGCCCCCGAGGCTTGACAACCGCGCCCCGCTCTGCAATAATGAAGGGAACAACGTGCCATGCCCGCCAGACTATCCGCAGGGACGGCGGGGCATGGCTGCGCAGGAAGGAGCAGGGGTTTGCCTGCGCGGCAGGCGCCCCCTGGCAAGCAATGAAAGGAGCGGATACAGATGCGCGTGATCGCAGGTGAGGCCCGGGGCCGCCGGTTGGAGGCTCTGCCCGGCACAGACGTGACCCGCCCGACTCTGGACCAGGTCAAGGAGGCGATGTTCAGCATCGTGCAGTTCGACCTGCCCGGGGCCCGGGTGCTGGACCTTTTTGCCGGCAGCGGCCAGCTGGGCATCGAGGCGCTGAGCCGCGGCGCGGCGCGGTGCGTCTTTCTGGACCAGAACCGGGAGGCGGCCGCCGTCGTGATGCGCAACTGCAAGGCCTGCGGCCTGTTCGACCGCAGCCGGGTCAGCGTGGGGGATGCCGCGCGCTGGCTGACGGCCTGCCATGAGCAGTTCGACCTGGTGCTGCTGGACCCGCCTTTCCGCCAGGGGATGCTGGAGGAGGTGCTGCCAGCGGTGGAAAAAGTCGTCGCGCCCGGCGGCATCGTCCTGTGTGAGAGCGAGGCAAAACTGGTCCTGCCCGCCCAGGTGGGCAGTCTGGTGCTGCGCAAACAGTACCGGTACGGCCGCGTGCTGCTGTGGCGGTACACAAAGCCCCGCCCCAGCGAAGCGGAAGGGGGAGAAACTGTATGAACGTCAATGAACTGTTGGATACCATCGAGGATGCCCTGGCCGAAAGCGCCAATATGCCCCTGTCGGGGGGCAAGCGGATCGTAGACGTGGACCAGATCCAGGAATATCTGGATGAGATCCGCGCCAACCTCCCCGGCGAGCTGCGCCAGGCCCAGGCCATCGTCAACGACCGCAGCCAGATCGTGGATTCGGCCAACGCCCAGGCCAAGGCCATCATCCGCCAGGCGGAGGAACGGGCCCGCGTGCTGGTGAGCGAATCGGAAATCGTCAAGAGCGCCCAGCAGCGGGCCTCGGAGATCATGGCCCAGGCCCAGGCCGAGAGCCGCACGCTGCGCCAGACCACCGCGGATTACTGCGACAATATGCTCAAGACCACCGAGGAGACGATGGTCGCCAACGCCTCCCAGGTGAAGAACGTCCGCGCCAGCCTGCGCCAGCCGCCCAAGAAATAACAGCCGTGACCCGGCGCTGTCCATCCCGAACCCCTGCCCACAGCGGCAGGGGTTCTTTTCTTTGGACAGGCTGCGGAAAATTGGCGGAAAAAGTCGGGCAAAAACTATTGCATTCACCGGGCTGATTTGTTACAATAACTTTATCAGTGGAGTAAAGTAGGGAGAAGTGGGGAGCACACCCCATCTCGGGCCACAAAAGGGGGCGGTCAGGGTGTTCTTTGGACGGTATGACTGCGCCATCGACGCCAAGGGCCGCCTGAACTTCCCGGCCAAATTCCGGGAGGGGATGGGCGAGAGCTTTGTGGTGATGGAGTGGCTGGACCAGTGCCTCTTCGCCCTGCCCATGGCCGAGGTGGAACGCATCTCGGAGCGGCTGGGCGCGGACGAGCTGATGGACAGCTGGGAGATCACCGGCGATTTGTTCAGCACCGCCTGCGAGGTGACGCCGGACAAGCAGGGGCGCATCCTCCTGCCGGCCAGCCTGCGGGCCTACGCTGGGCTGGGCAAGACGGTGGCCGTCATCGGCAACCGCAACCACGCCGAGATCTGGGACGCCGCCCGCTGGGATGCCCGCCGGGCCGCCGTGACCAACGAGCAGCGGGCCGCCCGCCTGCGGGAACTCCACATCTGAAACATATTTCGACAGGAAAGGAGGCGGGCCCCATGAACGACGAACAAACCCAGCAGGCATTTGACCCGGCTTCTTTCGAGCATGTACCTGTGCTGCTGGAAGAATGCCTGGAAGGGCTGAACATCCGCCCCGGCGGTATCTATCTGGACGGCACGGCAGGGGGCGCGGGCCATTCCCGGGCCATTGCCAGCCGGCTGGACGCCGCGGCCGGCGGCTGGCTCATCGCTTTGGACCAGGACCCCGACGCGGTCCAGACGGCCCGCCAGCGGCTGGCGGGGCTGCCTGCCGTTGTGGTGCAGACCAATTTCCGCTATGCGGCCGGCGCCCTGGCCTCGGTCGGGGTGGAGGCCATCGACGGAGCGCTGCTGGACCTGGGCGTCTCCAGCCACCAGCTGGACGATGCAGAGCGGGGCTTTTCCTACCGGGCCGACGCGCCGCTGGATATGCGGATGAGCCAGGAGGGCACCACCGCCGCCGACCTGGTCAACACGCTCGACCGGGAAGAACTGGCCCGCATCCTGCGGGATTACGGCGAGGAGCCCTATGCCTGGCAGGTCGCCGGCAAGATCGTGGAGGCCCGGCAGGAGGCTCCCGTCGAGACGACGCTGCAGCTGGCGGGGCTGGTGGCGTCGGCCATGCCTCCGGCGGTCCGCCGCAAGGACAAAAACCCGGCCCGGCGCAGCTTTCAGGCGCTGCGCATCGCGGTGAACCATGAGCTGGACGCCCTGGACGAGGGCCTGGACGCCATTTTCAGCGCCCTGCGACCCGGCGGGCGGTTCTGCGTCATCACCTTCCACTCTTTGGAGGACAGGCTGGTGAAGAACAAGTTCCGCCGCTGGGCCACCGCCTGCACCTGTCCGCCCGAGTTCCCGGTCTGTGTCTGCGGCGGCAAGGCAAAGGCAAAGCTGATCACCCGCAAGCCCATCGAAGCAAAGCCCGGCGAGCTGGCCGACAACCGGCGCAGCCGCTCGGCCCGTCTGCGGGTCCTTGAAAAATTGTGAGCGCACCCCCTCACACAGGGTGCGCGGAAAGAGGAGAGATACAAGTCATGGGTCAGCCTGCATACGATTACAATTACAACGGCATCACTTTAGGACAGGCAGTCCGCCGCCCGGAGCCCCAGCCCGAGCGGCGGCCCAACCTGCGGGTCGAGCAGGGCGGCAAGGCCGCCATCTCGCCCCTGCGCGCCATGATGCAGCACGGCGTGCAGATCCTTGCGCTGGGGCTTCTGGCAGGGCTGTCGGTGGCGCTGCTGTTCAGCGAGGCCCGCATCGTGGAGCTGAGTGGGGACATCCGCCAGGCAAAGGCGACTCTGATCTCGGCCCAGAGCCAGAACGATTACTACACCACCACCCTCAACGTCCAGTCCAGCATTTCCAACGTGGAGAACGTGGCCGGCCGCCTGGGCCTGATGAAGATCGACGACAGCCAGATCACCTACATCCGGCTGGACGACCAGAGCGTGCTCACCCGCCGCGAGTCTGCGGTGGAAAAGTGGACCGATACCCTCCAGGCCGGCGTCTCGTCCCTGCTGCGGACCATCGACCCGCCGGCGGACGCTGCAGAATAAACCAACGATACCCGGGGAAGCGTGCGCCTGCGCACGCTTTTTCGGTTTCTGACGCCCCGTGCCGTCTTGGCGGCGGGCGTCAGGCAGGAGAAGCGAATGAAAGAAGCAACCAACCGGCGCCGGCGGGGGGGCGGCCTTTACCGCGCCCCCGACTCGGCCCCCATCCCTGCCAGGACCCGCAAGATCGGGGTGGCGGTATCCATCGGCGCAGTCCTGGCGGCCACCGCCATCGTGGTGGGCAGCCTTTACAATATCCAGATCCGCAACGGCGAGATGTACAGCCGCTATGCCAGCGACCAGCAGCTGCTGGACACCACCATCCAGGCCACCCGCGGCGAGATCTACGACGCCACCGGCAAGGTGCTGGCGTCCACCAGCGTGGTGTGGGATATCTGGTGCGATCCCAGCTATTCCAGCGCCCTCTACGACAGCCAGACCATCACCTCCACCGACCCCGCCACCGGCGCGGAAGTGGAGTCCACCGTCCACACCTTGGACGCCGCGGCCTGCGGCGAGATCAGCCGGGAGCTGACGCTGCGCCTTTTGTCAGGGGACGGCGTCAGTCTGGACAAGGTGGACACCACCTCCCAGGCCTACCTTCAGCAGTACGAGGCCGTCTACGAGGCCCTGAGCAAGATCGACTCCTCTTACCAGGTGCTGGCCGAAAAGGTCAACAACGCCGTCAAGGAGTCCATCGAGCAGTATGTGTCCGACCGCAACGCCATCAAGGGCACCGGCCGGCTGTCCCTCTCCTCCTCCCGCACCTACCAGCGCAACTACCCCTATGGGGCGTTTGCGGCGTCGGTGCTGGGCTTTACCAATGCGGACGGGGACGGCTTTTACGGGCTGGAAAAATCCTACGATGACATTCTGTCCGGCACCGACGGCCGGACCGTCACCATCCGCAACGCCCGGGGCAACGCCATCGCCGACAGCAGCGCCGTCACCTACGACGCCAAGGACGGCGACAGCCTGGTCCTGACGCTGGACACCACCATCCAGGAAGTGGTGGAAAAGTACCTGAACGAGGCCATCGCCGCCAACACGGTGGAAAACCGCGGCTGCGCCATCGTGATGGACGTGAACACCGGCGGCATCCTGGCCATGGCCTCCAAGCCCGACTTCGACCCCAATGACCCCAATAATTACACCGCCAACCAGGCCTATCTGGAGGAGCTGGTCCGGGCCGAGCCGGAACTCTACGGCATCTACCTGAAAAACGAGGACGGCACCTTCGTCACCGACGAGAACGGGAACAGGATCCTGGACCCCGAAGCCGACTACTCGGGCTACTTCCGGGACATCATGTGGAAAAACAAGAACATCACCGAGCTGTACTACCCCGGCAGCGTCTTTAAGGTCATCACCGCCGCCATGGGTGTGGACTCGGGCAACGCCACCTACAACACGACTTTCAACTGCAGCGGCGCCTATGCCGTCGCCAAGCAGACCTACCACTGCGCCGGACGCCACAGCCACGGCACCCAGAACCTGGCCGACGCCCTGCTGAACAGCTGCAACATCTACCTCATCCAGCTGGGCCAGCGGATCGGCGTCGATACATTCTACGATTACTTCAAGGCGTTCGGCTTCACCGAGCGCACCGGCGTGGACCTGCCCAACGAGACGGGCTATATGCAGTACTACACCGACCAGACCATGGGCGAGGTGGAGCTGGCCTCCTCGGCCTTCGGCCAGTCCATGGCGGTGACGCCCCTGCAGGTGTGCACGGCGGTGTCGGCCGCGGTCAACGGCGGCTACCTCGTCACCCCCCATGTGGTGGATCAGATCGTGGACGCCAACGGCAACGTGGTGGAGCAGATCGGCCCGAACGTCCGCCGCCAGGTCATCAGCGGCAGCGCCAGCCAGACCATCCGCCAGATCATGGAGCATGAGGTGGGCGACGGCACCACCCGCAGCGGCGGCTACCGCGCCTATGTGGCGGGCTACCGCATCGGCGGCAAATCGGGCACTTCCGAGCTGCTGAACATGGACCGCCGCGCCGACGGCGACTACAAAAAGGCGGCCTCCTTCGTGGCGGTGCTGCCCGCCGACGACCCCCAGATCCTGGTCTACGTCATGCTGGACGACCCCAACAACGCCAACAGCGACTATTCCTCGGTGCTGGCCGCGCCGGTGGTGGGCAACATCATCAGCGAGATCGCGCCGTATCTGGGCATCGCCACCGACGGCGTGGACCGCAGCGGCCAGACCGTCAAGGTGCCCAACCTGATCGGCACCGAGTGGAGAAACGCCCAGGTCAACCTGAACATCCGCGGCCTGGCCCACCATCTGGTGGAAAGCGAGAGCGGCAACACCGCCGCCCCCGTCACCTGGCAGTACCCCACGGCGGGCACCGAGGTGCCCAGCGGCACCACCATCTATCTTTACACCGACACCTACAGCGGCCAGACCGCCGAGGTGCCCGACCTGACCGGCAAGAGCGCCGACTTTGCCAGCCAGATGCTGCACGCGGCAGGCTTCAACTGCATCGTGGAGGGCAGCGCCGCCGGCCTGGTCCAGAGCCAGAGCGCCGCCCCCGGCGACCGGGTCCAGCTTGGCACCATCGTGACCATTACCTGCGGGTAAAAGTGAAGGATGGGCGAAAACCGCAGAGCTCTACTTGCCTTGCCCGCAGCGTACCATTTATAATAAGGACAGACCATTTTGGAAACATATGGAAAGGGGATAGGAACGAATGGAAAAAATCGCAGCAAGAACCCTTCTGGCGGGGCTGACGCCCGCCGAACGCATCAACGCGGAGCAGACCGTCTCGCTGGTGACCACCGACAGCCGGGAGGCCGGGCCCGGGTGCGTGTTTGTAGCTTTCCCCGGCGAACACTTTGACGGGCACGACTTTGCCGCCAAAGCCCTGGCGGCAGGCGCGGAATGGGTGGTGCTCAACCACCCGGTGGAGGGCGTGCCCGAGGAAAAGACCATCCTCTGCCCGGACAGCTACCAGGCCATGATGCAGATGGGGGCCAACTACCGGGCCCAGTTTGCCCCCAAAGTGGTGGGCGTGACCGGCAGCGTGGGCAAGACCACCACTAAGGAGTTCTGCGCCACGGCCCTCAGCGCCCTGGGCGCCACCATCAAGACCGAGGGCAACCAGAACAACGAGCTGGGCCTGCCCCGCACCCTGTTCCAGATCGGCGCCGGGACGCAGTACGCCGTCATCGAGATGGGCATGAACCACGCCGGCGAGATCAGCCGGCTGTCCCGCTGCGCCAGGCCGGACGTGGGCGTCATCACCTGCATCGGCCTGTCCCACATCGGCAACCTGGGCAGCCAGGAGAATATCTGCAAGGCCAAGCTCGAGATCTGCGACGGGATGCCCGAGGGCGCGCCCCTCGTTTTGAACTACGACGACCCTTTCCTGCGCAAGGCCGAGCTGCCCGCCCACGTCCGCCCCGTCTGGTACAGCATGATCAGCCAGGAGGCCGATGTGTACGCCTCCGCCATCCGGCAGGAGAACGACGGCATGAGCTTTTTGCTGGACGACGCCGAGAACGGCTGCTTCATGGTGCACATCCCGGCGCTGGGCCGCCACAACGTGGCCAACGCCCTGGCGGCCTACTGCGCCGCCAGCCAGCTGGGCCTGACCCCCAAGGAGGCCATCCAGCAGATGAAGGAGTTCCGGCAGACCGGGATGCGCCAGCATATGCTGGACTGCCACGGGGTGCGGATCATCGAGGACTGCTACAACGCCAACCCCACCAGTATGCGGGCGGCGCTGGAAATGTTCAAGGATTACCCCTGCAAGCGGCGGTTCGCCGTCCTGGCGGATATGCTGGAGCTGGGGGACGAGGCCCGCACCGAGCACGAGGAGCTGGGCCGTCTGGTGGCCCAGAGCGGCATCGACTGCCTGATCACCTACGGCGAACTGGCCCACCGCACCGCGACGGTGGCTGCGGCCAAGGGGGTGCGCACCATCCACGCCCACAGCTACGAGGAGATCGCCGGCTTCCTGGCAAAGATCACCGTCCCGGGGGACGCCGTCCTGTTCAAGGGCAGCCGGGCCATGGCGCTGGAAAACGCCGTGCAGCAGCTGCAGGCTTTGAAGGACGCCGAGGCCATCGCCGCTGAAAACAGCGAAAATTCATAACATTCGGAGTGTACACACATGATACGTTTTGCCTTGATCGTGGCGTCGGTGCTGGGTTTTGCGCTGACCGCCGCGGTCGGGAACTTACTGGTCCCCCTGCTGCGGGCCCTTGTCCCGCCTGAAAAGGAGAACGGCCCCGCCCCAAAGCCCGGCCAGCCGGAAGAACAGCCCCCCGAGCCGCCTGCGCCCCGCGGCCTGCCCACCATGGGCGGCCTGTGCTTCATCATCGGGACGCTGGCCGCGGTGGGCGTGGGCTGGGCGGTGGTCTGCATGATCCAGCCCGAGCTGCTGGGCGGCGGGCTGACCGGCCGGTTGATGCTGGGGCTGGGCGGCGGCTTCCTGCTGGGGGCGGCGGGCCTGGCCGACGATCTGGCCCGGCTGCGGCCCCGGCAGGTGCTGGGCCTGCGCACAGGCGTCCGCCTGGCTTTGGAGGCTCTGGCCGCCGCCGTGACGGTGGGGGCCCTCTGGCTGGGCGGCTGTATGCCCACCGGCCTGACCCTGCCCATCCTGGGCTACTGCGAGCTGGGAGCCGCAGCCGCGCCCCTCTGGGCGGCGATGCTGCTGGCCCTGGCCGAATCGGTCCGGCTGGCGGGCTCTGCCGACGGGGCTGCGGCCGGCGCGGCCTTTGTGGCCATGCTGGGCCTGATGGGGGCCGAGACGATCCTGGGCTTTTTCCCGCTGGCGGTGCTGCCGGCGGCGCTGGCCGGGGCGCTGATGGCCTTTCTGCTGTGGAATTTTTACCCCGCCCGGCTGCTGCCCGGCGCGGTGGGCTGCCTGTTCCTGGCGGGGGCGGTGGGGGGCATCCCCCTGTCCATTGGCCGGGGCGACCTGGCCCTGGTGCTGGGGCTGCCCTTCTGGGCCGAGGGGCTGGCCGCCCTGCTGCAGGGCGTCTGGCGGCGGTTCCGGGGCCGGCCCCTGTTCAAGGCCGGCAGCCTGGATGCCTGGCTGCGCAAAAAGGGCGGCCCGGTATCGGCTTTTTACGTTTTCTGTGCGCTGGCGCTGGCCGGCGTGCTGGCTGCTCTGCGCACCGCGCAGCTGTAAGGAGGTGCTGTTATGGCGATAGCAAGACGCCGCGCCGACCCCGGCGGGCCGGTGGTGATCCTTCAGCGCGACCCCGGCCCCTGGACCCCGCTGCTCATCAGCTGGCTGGCCACTTTGGCGCTGATCGTCATATTCGGGCTGGTGATGCTGTTCAGCGCCAGCTATACCACCGGCTATCTCCGCATGGGGGACAGCTTTCACTACATCAAGTCGCAGGCCCTTTACGCCCTGATCGGGGTAGGGGTGATGTTCCTGTTTTCGTATTTTGACCTGCGGTTCATCCGCAAGTTCGTGTGGGCGGGCTACCTCGTCAGCCTGGTGCTGCTGGTGGCGGTGCTGTTCTGCGAGCCGCTCAACGGCTGCCGCCGCTGGCTGAACATCCGCGGCCTGCCCACCCTGCAGGTGTCGGAGCTGGTCAAGTTTGAAATGATCCTGCTCACCGCCCACTTGGCCAGCCGCACCCGCCGTCCCATCCCGCGGGAGGGCGGCGCCCATCTGGGAGCGGGCGGGTGGCTGTACCAGAAGCTCGTCCGGGAACTGGCCATCCCCCTGCTGCCGCTGGTGCCGGTGGTGCTTTTGCTGGTGCTGGAGCCCCATATGTCGGGCATCGTGCTGATGTGCGCCATCGTGGGCAGCATCCTGCTGCTGAACGGCAGCGGCGGCATCATCACCTACGGCGGCGCGGTCAGCGCGGTGTTTCTGCTGGAGACGCTGCTGTCCCACATCGACTCCATCCCCTACCTGCAGGACCGACTGGACGGCTGGACCAGCGACATGAGCAAGATGACCGACCAGACCCTGCAGAGCCTGTACGCCATCGGCTCGGGCGGGCTGACCGGCCTGGGCCTGGGCAACAGCGTGGAAAAGCAGCTCTGGCTGCCCGAGTGCACCAACGACTTTATCTTCAGCGTCGTCTGTGAGGAGCTGGGCTTTGTGGGGGCCGTGGTGGTCATCCTGCTGTTCGTGCTGCTGCTGGTGCAGGGGTTCATGATCGCCTTCCAGGCGGGGGACCGCTTCAGCACCCTGGTGGGCGTGGGCATCATGGCCCAGGTGGGCTGGCAGGTGTTCTGCAACGTGGCCGTCGTCACCAACACCCTGCCCAACACCGGCATCAGCCTGCCCTTCTTCTCCTCGGGCGGCACCAGTCTGCTGCTGCTCATGGCCGAGATGGGCGTCATGATCCACATCGGGCGCAACGGCGCGAAGGTGTCGGCGATCCGCCGCGCCGCGCGCGAAGCCCAGGAGGAAAAGGCCCGGCAGGCGTCCCGCCCGCCCATCACTCTGGACGGCATCCGCCGGCCCGGCAGCCGCCGCGCCGGAGGTTTGAACTGAACGGGGCGTACAGCAAAACAGCTTATATCCCGCCTGTAAACCAAGACGGACGGGATTTTTTGCGCGGTCCGGCACACCCGGACAGGAGGAATCAATCATGCGCGTATTGATCGCTGCCGGCGGCACGGCCGGCCATATCAACCCGGCCCTCGCCATCGCGGGGGCGCTGCGTGCGGCCGACCCCGCCGCCGAGATCCACTTTGCCGGCCGCAAAGAGGGGATGGAGTACCGTCTGGTCACCCAGGCGGGATACCCCTTCCACCACATCGAAGTGACCGGCTTCCAGCGGCGGCCCTCGCTGGAAAACCTGCGGCGCAACGCCGTCACGATCTGGAACCTGGCCCGCTCGGGGCCGAGGTGCAAGGCCATCCTCAATGAGGTGGACCCCGACCTGGTCATCGGGTGCGGGGGCTATGTCTCGGGACCGGTGGTCCGCGCGGCGGCCAAGCGGGGCATCAAGACGGCCATCCATGAACAGAACGCTTTTCCCGGCGTGACCAACAAGCTGCTGGCCCCCGAGGTGGACCTGGTGTTTGCGGCGGTCCAGGCCGGGGCCGACCGGCTGGGAGCCCCCGACAAGACCGTGGTGGTGGGCAACCCCGTCCGCCCTGAGGTGTTCGACTGGGCCCGCCGCCGGGATGAGGCCCGCGCCAGACTGAACGCCGGGGACCGGACCGTCATCCTCTCCTTCGGGGGCAGCCTGGGGGCCCGCCGCATCAACGAGGTGGTGGCCGGCCTGTGCGCCTGGGAGCAGAAGGAAAAGCGGAACATCCTCCATCTGCACGCCACCGGCCAGTACGGGGTGCAGCTGTTCCAGGACCTGGAAAAGCAGAAGGGCTTTGCCCGCGGGGACAGCCTGGTGGTGCGGGAATACATCGACAATATGCCCGAACTTTTGTCGGCGGCCGACCTGGTCATCAGCCGGGCGGGCGCGCTCACCCTGGCCGAGCTGGAAGCCGCCGGCCGGGCGGCCATCCTGATCCCCAGCCCCAACGTGGCCGAGAACCACCAGTATTACAACGCCCTCGAGCTGGCCAAGGTGGACGCCGCCGTGGTCATTGAGGAAAAGGACCTCACCGGCGAAAAGCTGGTGGCCGAGGTCAAGACCCTGCTGGACGAGGACGGCAAGCTGGCCCGGATGGGCCGCAATGCCCGCACCCTCTCGGTGGACGACAGTCTGGACCAGATCACGTCCCGCCTGCGCGCCCTCGTGCGCACGCCGTAAGCACATCATAGAAAGGAGGCGGCGCGGTATGCCCGCTAAAAAGCGAAAGCGGACTGGGCAGCCCGTCCGCCCCGCGGCAGGGCAGGCGAGGCGCCCTGCCCAAAGCCGGCCGTCCCGCCCTCCGCTGGAGGTGAGCGGCGGCCGCCGGCCTGCACTCTACGACGTAGAGAACCCGGCCCCGTCCTACCATGTGGGGGGCGGCTACCGGGACAATACAGTCCAGTTCCCCACCGGGCAGGCCCGGCCATCGGCCCGTCCGGCGAACCAGCGGCCTTCGGGGCAGAGGCCCCGCCCGGCGGCGTCCGGCCGCCCTCAGCAGGCACGGCCGGTCCGGCAGCGTCCGGCCCAGACCGTGCAGCGCAGGGAAGTGCGCCGCCGGCGCAAAGTCACCCGCAAGATGCTGCGCCGCCGCCGGATGCTGCGCCGGCTGACCGCCATAGCCCTGGTGCTCTGCGTGGCCGCCGCCGGCGTCTATCTGACCATGACCATGCTGTTCAAGATCAACGCCATCCAGGTGCAGACGGCGTCCGGCGCTGCGCTGGATCAGTCCAGCCCCTATACCAGCAGCGAAATTTTGGACGCCCTCGGGGTCCAGCTGGAAGAAAACATTTTCAGCTTTGACCCAGCCGCCAAGGCCGCGGCGCTGGAAAAGGCGTTCCCCCTGCTGGAACACATCTCGGTGGAGCGGATCTACCCCAGCACGGTGGTGGTCCGGGTGACGCCCGCCACCCCCGTTTACACCATGCCGTCCCCCGGCGGCTGGATCAGCCTGTCGGCGGACCTCAAGATCCTCTCGGCCGAGACGGAACAGCCCGACCTGCCCGTCCTCTACGGCGGGGACCCGGTCAGCACGACCCCCGGCGACCAGCTGTCCTATGTCCCGCCCGAGACGGCGGACAGCGCCGGAAGCACTGCGGCGTCCAGCCAGCAGGCGGCGGAGCCCCAGACGGACAGCCGCATCCAGGCGCTGCAGACGCTGCTGGATGCCCTGGAACAGCGGGACCTGATGGCGGATGTGACGCGGGTGGAATTTGCCGACGTGGAACAGCTGGCCTTTTTGTATCAGGACCGCATCAGCGTGCTGCTGGGCACCCTGAACGAGCTGGATTATAAACTGGACTACGCCGAATATATGCTGCTGAACAAGGAGGGCAAGGGCTGCGCCCCCACCGACACCGGCCGGCTGGACTGCAGCCACCTGCGCACCGACGGCAGCCTGCAGGCGATCTTTGCACAGGGCAGCCCGACCCTGCCTTCGGGCTACGTCGTCCCGGAGGAGGACACGACCGGGACGGAACTGCCCGCCGGTGAGACCGGTGCGGCAGAGGAGCAGCCCGGGACGGACGGCGTCCCGGCAGAAGGCCCGGAGGACGGCGGGGAGGCCGGTGCGGACGACGCAGCCGGCCAGGAGACGCAGCCCGCCGGGACACAACAGGAGGAAGAATGATGAAGTTATCCGCGTTGACGCAGGGGGTGGACTGCACCCTGGTACAGGGCAGCATGGACACCGAGATCACCGATGTCATTTACGACAGCCGCAAGGCCGCCCCGGGGGTGCTGTTCGTCTGCATCGTGGGCACCCAGCGGGACAGCCACGACTTTGCGGCCGACTGCGCCGCCAAAGGGGCGGCGGCCCTGGTCATCCAGCACGACAT
This sequence comes from Candidatus Faecalibacterium faecigallinarum, assembly GCA_019119685.1. Lineage (GTDB taxonomy): Bacteria > Bacillota > Clostridia > Oscillospirales > Ruminococcaceae > Faecalibacterium > Faecalibacterium faecigallinarum. The sequence continues at coordinate 51,681 of DWWN01000060.1, read as the reverse complement.
CGACCTGACCGGGCTGGAAGGGGTCACGGTCCTCAAGGTGGCCAGCAGCCGCCATGCCATGGCCCTGATGAGCGCCAACCTGTTCGGCAACCCTTCCCGCCAGATGACCATGATCGGCGTCACCGGCACCAAGGGCAAGACCACCACCGCCCACATGATCCGCAGCGTGCTGGAAGCCGCCGGGCACAAGGTGGGCATGATCGGCACCAACGGCGTGTACTACATGGGCCGCCACGAGGACACCGCCAACACCACCCCCGAGAGCTACGAGCTGCAGAAGATCTTCCGCACCTTTGTGGACGCCGGGTGTGACACGGTGGTGATGGAAGTGTCCAGCCAGGGCCTGATGATGGACCGGGTGGGGGGCATCCACTACGACGTGGGGGTGTTCACCAATCTTTCTCCCGACCACATCGGCCCCGGCGAGCACGCCAGCTTTGAGGAATACCGCAGCTGGAAGGGCCAGCTGTTCCAGCGGTGCAGCCTGGGCATCGTCAATGCGGACGACCCCAACACCGAGGCCCTGCTGGAAGGCCACACCTGCCGCCTGGTGACCTACGGGATGCACCAGCAGGCCGATTACCGCGCTTCGGACTGCCGCCTGCTGCGGGACCACGACTTTCTGGGCGTGGCCTTCCACGTCAGCGGCAAGGATGAGATGGACGTCAAGGTGAATATGCCGGGCGAGTTCAGCGTCTACAACGCGCTGGCCGCCCTGGCGGTGGGCCGGGAACTGGGCCTGCCCGACAGCGCCATCCACGACGGCCTGGGCCGCTGCGTGGTCAAGGGCCGGGTGGAGCTGGTGCCCATCAGCAAAAAATTCACCATCCTGTTGGACTACGCCCACAACGAAGTGTCCACCGAGAGCCTGCTGACCACCCTGCGGGCCTACCACCCCCACCGTCTGGTGGTGGTGTTCGGCTGCGGGGGCAACCGCTCCAAGCTGCGCCGGTACGGCATGGGGGAGATCTGCGCCAAAATGGCGGACTTCTCCATCCTGACCGAGGACAACAACCGCTTTGAAAAGGTGGAGGACATCCTGGCCGACATCCGGCAGGGGATGCTGAAAGGCAACCCCGATGCCAAGTTCGTCGAGATCCCCGACCGGCTGGACGCGCTGCACTACGCGGTGGACCACGCCCAGCCCGGCGACCTGATTGCCGTCATCGGCAAGGGCCACGAGACCTACCGGGACCGCATGGGGGTCAAGACCCCCTTCCTCGAGCGCGAGCTGCTGGAAGAATACGCCAAAGAGATCAACCTGGAATAAAGCCAAAAAACAGCCCCCGTCCTTCCACTTGGGAAAGGCGGGGGCTGTTGGCGTTCAGGGGAGGGGCGCTTTTACAGGATGCGCACCCGGATGACGGCGGGGATGCCGGAGAGCTTCTCCCGGAGGGTGCCGTCGGTGGTGCCGGTGACGTCCAGCATGGTGTAGGCCATGTCTTTTTTGGACTTGTTGACCATGTTCTCGATGTTCAGGCCGGCGGCGGTGGTCAGGGCGGTGATCTGGCTGATGACGCCCGGCTCGTTGCGGTGGATGACGCAGATGCGGCGTCCGCCCGCGCGGGGCTGCTGCACGTCGGGCATATTCACCGAGTGGGTGATGTTGCCGTTGCGCAGGTAGTCGCTCAGCTCCTGCGCGGCCATAATGGCGCAGTTGTCCTCGGCTTCGGGGGTGGAGGCGCCCAGGTGCGGGGTGCAGATGACGCCGGGCTTGCCCAGCAGCTCCTCGGCGGCAAAGTCGGTCATGTAGGCCGACACCTTGCCGCTTTCCAGCGCGTCGAGGATGGCCGCGTTGTTCACCAGCTCGCCGCGGGCGTAGTTCAGCACCTTGACGCCGTCCTTGCACAGGGCCAGGGTCTGGGCGTTGATGGTGTCGCGGGTGGTGGGCAGGTAGGGCACATGGATGGTCAGATAGTCGCACAGGGGCAGCATATCGTTCAGATTGACGCAGTGGTGCACCCGGCGGCTCAGGTTCCAGGCGGCGTCGATGGAGATGTAGGGGTCGTAGCCGTAGACCTCCATGCCCAGGCTCAGCGCGCAGTTGGCCACGCGGGAGCCGATGGCCCCCAGGCCGATGACGCCGAGGGTCTTGCCGGCAATCTCGTTGCCCACGAACTGCTTTTTGCCCTTTTCGACGTCTTTTTTCAGGTTGGGGTCCCCGGCCAGGTCCTGGGTCCAGGCCGCGGCCGCCGGCACGTTGCGGCTGCCGGCGATCAGCATACCCACCACCAACTCGGCCACGGCGTTGGCGTTGGCGCCGGGGGTGTTAAAGACCACAATGCCCTGTTCGCTGCACCGGTCGAGGGGGATGTTGTTGACGCCTGCGCCCGCCCGGGCGATGGCCAGCAGGTTCTCCTTGAAGTCTGCGTTCAGCAAGTCGGCGCTGCGCACCAGGATGCCGTCGGGGGCGTCGGTCTCCACCGCCACCTCGAACAGGTTTTTGGGCAGCTTCGCCAGCCCCACCGGGCTGATGGCGTTCAGTGTCTGGATGGTAAACATACTTTTTCCTCCCTGCGCTCAGGCGTTGGCTTTGCGGAACGCTTCCATAAATTCCACCAGCTTGTCGATGCCGGCGGGGGGCATGGCGTTGTAGATGGAGGCGCGCATCCCGCCCACCAGCCGGTGGCCCTTCAGGTTGACCAGGCCGGCGGCAGTGGCCTCGGCGCAGAACTTTTTGTCGGTGTCGGGGTCGGGGCTGGTAAAGGTGACGTTCATGGTGCTGCGGTAGCGGGGCTCGACGGGGTTCTTATAGAAGTTCTGGCTGTCGAGGTAGTCATACAGCACCTTGGCCTTGGCCTCGTTGATCTGCTGCATGGCCGCCAGGCCGCCCACCTCATGCTCGAGGTAGTCCAGCACCAGGCCGGTCATGTAGATGCACCAGCAGGGAGGCGTGTTGTACATGCTGTCCTTGTTGATGAGGGTGGTGTAGTTCATCATGGTGGGGACGGTGTCGGCGGCATGGCCCAGCAGGTCCTCCCGGATGATGGCGATGGCCATGCCGGCGGGGGCGACGTTTTTCTGGACGCCGAAGTAGATGCAGCCGTATTTCGTCACGTCCACCGGGCGGGACAGGATCATCGAGCTCATGTCCGCCACCAGAGGGATGCCCTCCACCTGGGGGATCTCCACATACTGGGTGCCGAAAATGGTGTTGTTCTGGCAGATGTGGATGTAGCTGGCGTCGGAGTCGTAGGGGATGGCGCTGACGTCGGGGATATAGGTGAAGTTCTTGTCCTTGCTGGAGGCGACCACCTTCGCCTCGCCGAACTTGGCGGCCTCTTTGGCGGCCAGATTGGAGAAGTTGCCGGTGACGATGTAGTTGGCCTTGCCGGTGGTCATAAAGTTCAGGGGCACCATGGCGAACTGCTGGGTCGCGCCGCCCTGGAAAAAGCCGATCTTGTAGTTGTCGGGGATCTGCATCAGCCGGCGCAGGCTGGCCTCGGTGTTCTGTATGATGTCCTCGAACCACTTGCTGCGGTGGCTCATTTCCATCACGCTCTGGCCGCTGCCGTGGTAGTCCAGCATCTCGGCCTGGGCCGTCTTAAGCACCTGCTCGGGCAGCATGCTGGGCCCGGCGCTGAAATTGTATACTCTAGCCATGGTACATTCCCTCTTTCTCTTAGCTTGCCGCGGGACGGGGCTGCTGGCCCGCGCCGCATGAATAGTATAAAGGTTTTGGCGGCCCAAAAACAAGAGCCCTTTTGCACAAAAAGAGAGCCTGCGCCGGGGGTGTGCGGCCACAGAACACACAAATGTGCGCTATATGCGTACAATATTGCATACAACTGTATGAGATAGAGCCAAAAAGCCCCGTTTCAACCCCAAAACCGCCCTTGCAGGCCGCCTGCAAAGGTGGTATAATGGGCAAAACAAATACAAATGTATGCAAAAGAAAAGGAGAGAGGACCCATGTACGGGATACCAGCGCGCTGCAAACCCCTCTCGGCGGCGGAGGAACAGGTCCTTCTGGCGGTGTGGGACACCCCCCAGCCCGTCACCCGGCGCGAGGTGTGCCGCCGGCTGGAAGGCCGCGGCTGGACGGGGGGCACCGTCCTGACTTTTTTAACGCGGCTGGAGGCCAAGGGCTGGCTGACCGCCGCCAAGGAGGCCAACCACAACGTCTACACCCCCACCGTCACCCGGCGGGCCTACGGCGTGGCCTGTATGCGCCAGCGGCTGGACACCCTGTTCGGCGGCGACCTGGCGGCCGCGGTGCGGGCCCTGGTCAGCGAGTGCGGGGCCACCCCCGGCCAGCTGGCCCAGGCGGCCGCCGTGATCGAGGCCAAGCGGGCCGAGGCGGAGGAGTACGACAGCTACGACGTGTTCTTTTGAGCGGGACCCCTCCGCAAATTCGCCTGTTTACAGAAAAGGCCAAAAGAGGTATACTAACCCCATGGGTTTCACCCAAAACAAAGCAACTTTACCAAAGCGTGGAGCTTTCGATCATGGAACAACAACAAAGACAACGCCCTGCGGCCGAGCCGGCTGGCCGGCCGCGCCTGACGCGGGAGCAGTGGCTGGCCCGCCGCCGGCGCAAACGGCTGCGCCTGATCCGCAACTGGGTCCTTTTTTTGTCGGCCTGCGGCGCGGCGGTGGGGCTGATGACCGGGCTCATCCTCTGGGTGCTGCCCCGGGCCGGGGCTTTGCTGGGGGGCCGGCAGGAATTCACCGCCCCCAGCTACGACCTGTCCGGCTATGTCTGCGACCCCGCCGACCCCTACCTGGTGCTGGTGAACAACAACCTGCCCCTGACCGAGACCCCTGCCCCCACCCTGGCCACGGCGGACGACGCCACCGGCCAGCAGCTGGAACAGGCGGCCGCCGCTGCCTACCGCGCCATGGCCGCCGCGGCCGGGGAAGTGGGCATCCAGCTGCACCTGGCGGAAGGGTACCAGACCCCCGAGCAGGCCCAGCAGGCGTTCGACGCCCGCAAACAGGGCTATCTGGACAGCGGGATGAGCGACGCCGACGCGGACGCCCGGGCGGCTTCCATCGTGCCCCGGCCCGGCTGCAACGAGAGCGTCACCGGCCTGGCGGCGTCCATCCTGGCCGAAGGCTACGACACGATGGATACCGGCTTTGCCAACACCGACGCTTTCCGCTGGCTGTCGGCCTACGCCGCTGACTACGGCTTCATCCTGCGCTGGCCGGAGGACCGCCAGGCCGCCACCGGCATGGTGTTCGAGCCCTGGCGCTGGCGGTATGTGGGGGTCGAAAATGCCCGCGCCATCGCTTCCAGCGGCCTTTCGCTGGAAGAATTCCTTGCGGTCAGCCAGCTGGGCTGACCCTGACACGGAGGATACCATTGGAACGAAAACAGCTTGCACCTGGGGTGCATCTCTCCTGGGACCCGGCCGAAAAGCTCAACCGCTGCCGGATCAGCATCCACTTCACCTTTCCCATCCGGCGCGAGAGCGCCACGGCCCACGCCCTGCTGCCCCTGGTCATGGAGCGGGGGTACGCCGGCTGCCCCGACATGACCGGCCTGACCAAAAAGCTGGCCCGGCTGTACGGGGCCGACCTGACGGTGGACGGCCGCCCCATGGGGGCCAACCGCAACGTCTGCATCAGCGTCACCGGCATCAAGGACCGCTTTGCCCTGGCCGGAGAGGACCTCTGCGCCGCCTACACCGAGCTGGCCCTGGGGGTGGCGTTCCACCCTTGCATCGCGGACGGCGGCTTCGACCCCGAGGCCGTGGCCATCGAAAAGCAGATGCTGCGCCAGTCCCTCGAGGACGAACTGAACGACAAGCGTTTGTATTGTATGCGCCAGACCGCCCGCCTCTTTTTCGGCGACAGCCCCATGGGCATCCGGCAGGAAGGCTGCCTCGATGAGCTGGACGCCGTGACCGGGGCGGACCTGGCCGCGGCCTACTTCGAGATGCTGCGCACCGCCTCCATCGAGCTGATGGTGCTGGGCTGCACCCCCGCCGAGACGGACCGGGTGGTCCGGGCCTTTCTGGCCGAGCTGGCGGCCATCCGCCGGCAGCCCGTCCCCCTGGCCCCCTTTGGGGCCATGCCCCGCCAGACCCCCGTCCACCGGACCGAACACTTCGATATGGTCCAGGCCAAGCTCTGCATGGCCTTTACCCTGGGCCAGCCCATGGACCTGGCCGACATGGCGGCCTGCCGTCTGGCCATGGCTCTGTACGGCGGCAGCGTCACCAGCCGGCTGTTCCTCCATGTGCGGGAGCGGGACCACCTGTGCTATTACTGCTCCTCCTCTTTCCAGAGCTTTACCGGCAGCATGACCGTTTCCAGCGGCATCGAGCCGGGCAACGCCGCCCGGGCCGAGGAGGCCATCCTCGAGGAGCTGGCCGCGTTGTGCACCGGGCCCATCACCACCCAGGAACTGGAGGACTGCCGCCGCGGCCTGATCGCCGGGCTGGAGGGCATCGAGGATTCCCTCGGCGGCATCGAGAGCTGGTACGGCATGGAGATCATCCGGGGCGGCGCCATCACCACCCCGGCCCAGGCCCGCGCGGACCTGGCCGCCGTCACCGAGGAGCAGGTCCGGGCCGTGCTGCGCCGGTTCAGCCTCTCGGTCAGCTATCTTTTGACAAGGAAGGAGGGGCCCTATGCCTGAACATCTGGCTGTGCTGGACTGCGCCGGCAACGAGCGCTACGTCCTGCCTTCGGGCCTGACCGTCCTGGTCCGGCCCATGCCGGGCTACGCCGCCGCCCACGCCATCGTGGCGGCCAAATTCGGCTCCATCGACGTCCATTTCCGCCTCGGCGAACAGGAATTGACCCTGCCGGCCGGCGTGGCCCATTACCTGGAACACAAAATGTTCGAGGACCAGGAAGGGGACGCCTTTGCCAAATTTGCGCGCACCGGCGCCAACGCCAACGCGTTCACCAGCTTTGACCGCACCTGCTATTACTTCTCGGCCACCAGCGCGGTGGACGAGAGCCTGGACGTCCTGCTGGGGATGCTGACCCATCCCTATTTCACCGACGAGACGGTGGCCAAGGAACAGGGCATCATCGCGCAGGAGATCAAAATGTACGAGGACAGCCCCGACTGGCGGCTCGTCACCGAGCTGTGCCAGTGCCTGTACCATGGCCACCCCATCCGCAGCGACATCGCGGGCACCTGCGAGAGCATCGCCCGCATCACCCCGGCCATGCTCTACGACTGCTGCAAGGCGTTTTATGCGCCCTCCAATCTGGTGCTGGCGGCTGCCGGCAACCTGACCGCCCGGCAGGTGCTGGACGCCTGCGCCCGGGCCGGGCTGGACAAGCCCGCCGCGGCCCCCGCCGCCCAGCGCATCTGCGACGACGAGCCCATGACCCTGGTCCGGACCGAAAAGACCCTGCGCATGGCGGTGGCCAAGCCCTGCTTCGGCATCGGCTACAAGGAGGTGCCCCTGGCCCCCGGCGACGGCCGCACCGAGGCGCTGTACGACCTGATCCTCTGCTGCCTGTGCGGTGGGATGTCCACCCTGTACCGCCGCCTGTACGACGAAGGGCTGGTCAACCCCGGCTTTGGGGGCGAGGTGCTGCGGGTGGACGGGTGCTGCTGCATCCTGTTCACCGGCGAGAGCGACCAGCCCGACACCGTTCGGCAGATGCTGCTGGAGGAGATCGAGCGCATCCGGGCCGAAGGGGTGGACCGGGAGGTCTTTACCCTGTGCAAGAACGAAAAATACGGCCAGCTGGTGGAAAATCTCGAAAACGTCGAGGACGCCGCCAGCCAGATGGCGGACTTTGCCCTGCTGGGCCAGACGGTGCCCCAGCAGGTGGAAATGCTGGCGGGCCTGACCGCCGACGACGCCGACGCGGCCCTGCAGGCCATCCTGCAGCCGGACCGGGCGGCCTACGTCAAGATCCTGCCCGACGGGGCTGAAACGGAGGAATGAACTATGACGAACCTTGTCACCTTCCCGGGGCTGGGCCTGAGCTTTGAGGTCAACCGGGTGGCTTTCACCATCGGCGGCATGAACATCTACTGGTACGGCGTGCTGATCGCCGCCGGCATCGTGCTGGCCATCCTGTTCGCGTTCCGCCACTGCGCCGAGTTCGGTATCGACGGCGATTCCATGACCGACGTCATCGTGGTGGGCGTGGTCATGGCCATCATCAGCGCCCGCGTGTACTATGTGGCCATGTCGCCCTTTGCCTACGACAGCATCTGGGATATGCTGGACATCCGCCAGGGCGGCCTTGCCATTTACGGCGGCATCATCGGCGCGGTCATCTTCGGCGGGCTGGCCTGCCGCTGGCGCAAAGTCCCGGTGGCCGCCATGCTGGACCTGACCGGCATGGGCTTTCTGATCGGCCAGTGCATCGGCCGCTGGGGCAATTTTGTCAACCAGGAAGCCTTTGGCTGCAACACCACCCTGCCCTGGGGGATGTACAGCGCCGCGACCGAGGCCTATCTGCGCGGCAGCACCGTCACCGTGCCGGCGGGGGTCACCATCGACCCCACGATGCCGGTCCACCCCACCTTCCTGTACGAGAGCCTGTGGTGCCTGGTGGGCTTTGTCGCCCTGCGGCTCTACATGAAAAAGCGCCGCTTCAACGGCGACATCGCCCTGCTGTACGCCATCTGGTACGGCGCGGGCCGCTTCTGGATCGAGGGCCTGCGCACCGACAGCCTGCTGCTGGTGCCCTCGCTGGGGCTGCGCGCCTCCCAGCTGGTGGCAGGCTTTGCCGTGGTGGCGGGCATCGCCGCCGAGATCGTCCTCAGCCGCCGGTATGGCGGCAAGGCTCTCATGGTGCCCCTGGCCGTCTCCGCTGATAACCGCAAGCTGCAGGCCCAGGTGGCCAAAAAAGAGGGCGTGCCCCAGGACAGCGTCGTCCTGCCGGTGGAAGAAGCCTACGCCGAGCTGCCCCGCGCCGAGTTCCTGTCCCGCACCGCGGCCTACAACGCCAAAATCAAGGCAGAGCTGGAAGCGCGTCTGAACGGGCCGGCAGGGGAAAGCCAGGCGTGACCCAAAAATAAACGCCGGAAAATCGAAAAATCCTCTTGCATTCCTCCGGCGTTTCTGGTATACTATCTAAGCCGCTTGGCGTGGGCGCCTGAAATGGCCCGGGTCCCCGGGCCTGCCTCGACGGCCAGCGAGTACACAGAAAAGGATGAAACATATGTACGCAATCATCGTTACCGGCGGTAAGCAGTACCGCGTGGAGCAGGGCGACATCGTCTACATCGAGAAGCTGGACGCTGAAGCTGACTCCGAAGTGAAGTTCGATCAGGTCCTCGCTGTGGGCGAGGAGGGCTCGGTCAAGGTGGGCGCTCCCGTCGTCGAGGGCGCTTCCGTTTCTGCCAAGGTCATCAAGAATGGCAAGGGCAAGAAGCTGAACATCATCACCTATCGTCCCAAGAAGCACAGTGCTCGCCGCATGGGCCATCGTCAGCCCTACACCAAGGTTGAGATCACTGCGATCAACGGCTAAGGAGGAAGTTACAAATGGCACACAAGAAAGGCGTAGGCAGCACGAAGAACGGCCGCGACTCCATGGCCCAGCGTCTGGGCGTGAAGCGTGCCGATGGGCAGAAGGTTCTGGCCGGCAACATCCTGGTCCGGCAGCGCGGCACCCACATCATGCCGGGTGAGAACGTTGGCAAGGGCAGCGATGACACCCTGTTCGCTCTGGTGGACGGCACCGTCCGTTTCGAGCGCGTGGGCAAGTCCGGCAAGAAGTGCAGCGTCAAGCTGTAAGCCTGCAAGGACCCGATAACTGCAAACCAGAGAGCCGGACCGTTTGGCCCGGCTCTTTTGCGGTCTAACCGCTTTGTCTGCCGGGCGCGGCAGGTCTGCAAGGCCAAAGGAGAAACACATGGCAGCACAAACCAATTTTATTGATATCGCCACCATCTGGCTCCACGCGGGCAAGGGCGGCGACGGGGCGGTCAGCTTCCACCGCGAAAAGTTCGTGGCGGCCGGCGGCCCCGACGGCGGCGACGGCGGCCGCGGCGGCAACATCATCTTTGTGGTGGACGATAACCTTTCCACCCTGATGGATTTCCGCTATAAGCGCAAGTATACCGCAGAGGCCGGCGGCAACGGCCGGGGCAGCAACTGCCACGGCGCCAACGCCCCCGACCTTATCATCAAGGTGCCCATGGGCACCGTCATCAAGGACACCGCCAGCGGGCTGGTCATCGCCGACCTGTCCGACCACGAGCCGGTGGTGGTGGCGAAGGGCGGCCGCGGCGGCTATGGCAACGCGCATTTTGCCACCCCCACCCGCCAGGTGCCCAAATTTGCAAAGCCGGGCCTGCCCGGCGAGGACATCCAGGTCACGCTGGAACTGAAGCTGATCGCCGACGTGGGCCTGATCGGCTTCCCCAACGTGGGCAAGTCCACCCTGATCTCCACCATCAGCGCGGCGCGGCCCAAGATCGCCAACTACCACTTCACCACTCTGGTGCCCACGCTGGGCGTCGTGTCGGTGGGGGAGGGGGCCAGCTTCGTCTGCGCCGACATCCCCGGCCTGATCGAGGGCGCCAGCGAGGGCGTGGGCCTCGGGCATGACTTTTTGCGCCATGTGGAGCGCTGCCGCCTGCTGCTGCACGTGGTGGACGTCTCGGGCAGCGAGTGCCGCGACCCCATCGACGACTTTGAAAAGATCAATCAGGAGCTGGAGCGGTTCAGCCCGGCGCTGGCGGCCCGGCCGCAGATCGTGGTGGGCAACAAGTGCGACCTGGCCACCCCCGAGCAGATCGACCATTTCCGCCAGTATATCGAGGGCCAGGGGCTGACCTTTGTGCCCATCTCGGCGGCCACCATGCAGGGGGTCAAGGCCCTGCCCGGCCTGATCTACAACCGGCTGAAGGATATCCCGCCGGTGCCGGTCTTTGCGGCCGAGTACAAAAAGCCGGAGGCAAAGGCCGACGGCCGCGCCTTCACCATCACCCGGCTGGAGGCCCACCGCTGGTCCATCGACGCGCCCTGGCTGGAGCGCATCCTGGCGGGCAGCAACGTGGACGACTACGAGAGCCTGCAGTTCTTCCAGCGGCAGCTGGGCGAGAGCGGCATTCTGGATGCGCTGGTGGAAAAGGGCGTCGAGGAGAATGACACCATCCTGATCGGCGACTACCAGTTCGACTATATCTTCTAAAAGCGCGCTGCGAGGCGCACATGTCATCCGCCCAGAACAGATTGGAATTGGAAAAACGTTTATGTCAGATGAAAACAAGGCCCCGGCCCGGAAGATCGAGCTGCGGGAAATGAGCCCCCTGGCCCTGGCTTTTGTGGGGGACAGCGTGCTGGAACTGCTGGTCCGCCGGCGTCTGGTGGAATACCACCGGCTGGCCCCCGGCAAACTGAACGCTGAAAAGATCAAATATGTATCGGCCCGGGCCCAGTTCCGGGAGGAACAGCTGCTGGAACCCCTCTTTACCGAGGAAGAGCTGGATATGTTCCGGCGCGGGCGCAACGCCAGCCGGACCGCCGTCTCCAAGCACGCCACCCCCGAGGAGTACCGGGCGTCCACCGGCTTCGAGTGCCTGCTGGGCTGGCTCTACCTGCGGGGGGACACCGCCCGCATCCAGGAGCTGTTCGAGGCCATGTGGGCGGGCTACGACCCCGCCGCTCCGAAGGACTGACCGATGCGACGGGAAAACCCGCTGCTTCCCGCACGGCGAACCGTGCAAAAGGGGAGGCAGCGGGCTTTCTTGGTTGTGTGAAAGGTCAGGGAAAGGAAAAAGGTCCGGTCAGGAGACCGGCCGCCGGGGCGTCAGCCTCAGCGGCAGTTCTTGCAGTTCTTGGCGGACTTGCTGTCGGTGGTCTTGAGGTTCTTTGCGCCCTCGTCGTCTGCGCCCTTGGTGTACTGGTTGGGGTGCTTGTGCTCGTTGGTGGCGGCGTTGGTGCTGCGGCTGCTGGTGGAAGTGCGGTTATTGGACTGGGTCTTGCAGTTGTTGCTGCGGTTTTCCATGGTGTGATTGCTCCTTTCAGGATCAAGATCGGGTTTTGCAGGGGCGGCTGCCCCCGCTGGTATTAGTGTGGCCGCGCAAGGGCGGTTTATGCACGGAGGTGTTCCCCTATGCCCATCGAATACTTTGAAGCGCGGGAGCGGGCCCTGCTCGGCCCCCGCTACGAAATGCTGTACGCCCCGCCCGCCGCCGAGGCGGCCCGCGGCGTGACCGTGTCGGCCCTGCGGATGACGCCCGAGGCCTTTGCGGCCGGGGTGGATTTTGCGGTGGAGCCGTCGCCCTTCTGCCGAGCAGGCTTTCTGGTGCGCCAGCCGGATTTCAGGCCCGGCCGCCATCCCTGGCACCACGCCGGCGTGTTCTATTCGCAGGAGCCTTCGGCCTCGTCGGCCGCGCCCCTGCTGGGCGCTGAGCCGGGAATGCGGGTGCTGGACCTGTGCGCCGCGCCCGGCGGCAAGACCAGCCAGCTGGCCGCCGCCATGAACGGCGCAGGGCTGCTGGTGGCCAACGAGTACGTGCCCGCCCGGGCCGACGTGCTGAAAAACAACCTCGAGCGGATGGGCGTGGCGAACGCCGTCGTCCTGAACGAGAGCCCCGAGCGGATCGCTGAAGCCCTGCCCGCCTTTTTCGACCGCATCCTGGTGGACGCGCCCTGTTCGGGGGAGGGGATGTTCCGCAAGGAGCCGGAGGCGCTCCGGCAGCACTCGGCGGCGCTGGTGGCCCAGTGCGCGGCTTTGGGCTCCTCCATCCTGGACAGCGCCGCGGAAGCCCTGGCCCCCGACGGGGAGATCGTCTATTCCACCTGCACCTTCGCCCCCGAGGAGGACGAGGGCCAGGTGGCGGCTTTCCTGGCCCGGCACCCCGAGTTCACCTTGGCCGATGTGATGGAGCGGGCTTTCGCCCCATTCGGCAGCCCCGGCGAGGAAAACCGCACCGGCGGCCTGCCGCTGGATGTGTCGCTGGTGCGGCGGATCTGGCCCTGCCAGGGCGGGGAAGGGCACTTCGTGGCCCGGCTGGTCAAGGCGGGGGCCCCGGCGGACCCCGCCGCCCGCGCCGCCGAGGAAGCCGCCTGGCTGGCCCGGATGCAGCGCCCCCAGCCCGACCGGCGCCGACCCGCGTCCAAACAGGTGCGGGGCAAAAAGCAGCCCGCCCCCGCCGGCCCGGCCCAGACGCTGGAAGCGTGGCGGGCCTTTGCGCGGGAAAGTTTCCCGCAGCTGGCCGAAAAGCCCGCCGCCGTGCTGGGGGAGAGCGTCCTGCTGCCGCCGGCCTGTCCGCCCCTGGGGCTACACATCCTGCGGGCGGGGGTGCTGGCCGGCACGGTCCAGAAGGGGCGCTTTGTGCCGGGGCACCACCTGTTCACCGCCTATGGGGCCCTGTGCACCAACATCGAGCCGCTGACCCGGGACGACCCTCGCTGCCGCGCCTGGCTGCTGGGGCAGGAGATCGAGGCCCGCGCCGCCGGGAACGGCTGGTGCTGCGTGACGGTGGACGGCTGCCCCCTGGGCGGGGGCAAGGTTTCGGGCGGCCGGATCAAGAACCACTACCCCAAGGCCCTGCGCCTGCTGGGGTGAAAAACTGCTTGAATACGCGCCACGTTTGTGCTAAAATCAATAAGACAGTCTGATCCAACGCACCGCCCCCAGGCAGGGCGGCTTTGTGAAACATACAGCTAGGAGGCTTACCCCAATGTCTGGACATAGCAAATGGAACAATATCAAGCGCAAGAAGGAAAAGACCGACGGCGCCCGCGCCAAGGTGTTTACCAAGATCGGCCGCGAGATCAGCGTGGCGGTCCGCAACGGCGGCCCCGACCCCGCTTCCAACAGCAAGCTGGCTGACCTCATCAGCAAGGCCAAGCGGATGAACGTGCCCAACGACAACATCCAGCGCATCATCAAGAAGGCCGAGGGCGGCGACAAGACCGAGTACGAAGCCATCAACTACGAGGGCTACGGCCCCGGCGGCGTGGCCGTCATGGTGGAGACCCTGACCGACAACCGCAACCGCACCGCCGCCGACCTGCGCCACTATTTTGATAAGAACGGCGGCAATCTGGGCACACTGGGCTGTGTGGGCTTCCTGTTCACCCAGAAGGGCGTCATCGACATCTCCCTGGAGGACAAGGACCCCGACGAGGCCATGATGGACGCTCTGGACGCCGGCGCCGAGGACTTTGACGCCGGCGAGGAGGCCGCCGAGATCACCACCGATCCCGACAGCTTCTCGGCCGTCTGCAACGCCCTGGAGGCCAAGGGGTACGAGTTCATCTCGGCCGACCTGGCCATGGTGCCCATGACCACCACCCGCCTGACCGACCCCGATCAGCTCAAGCTGATGGGCAAGCTGCTGGACGCCCTGGAGGACGACGACGACGTCCAGAACGTCTGGCACAGCCTCGAAAACGAGGAGGACCTGCCGGAATAAGAGTGCGGGATCCTTTTCCGCTGCTTTGAGGCAGACCGTATGAAAGAAACCGAGCCGGGCACAGACCCGGCTTTTTCTGTAGCATTACCGAAAGGGGGAGAGCAGATGGACGAGCACATGATCCTTTGCCCGTACTGCAGGGCCGAGCTGAAAGAGGGGGCCGGGAGCTGTCCTCACTGCCGGCGCAGCTTTGCCGGGCGCAACCCCACCGGGGCTTTGCCGGTGGGCACCCTGCTGGCCGGCCGCTACACGGTGGGGGAGATGCTGAGCATCGACGGCGAGGGCATCCTCTACCGCGGCATGGAGAACCGCGGCCGCTTCCGGGTGACCATCAAGGAGTACCTGCCCATCACCCTCTCGGCCGAGCGCGGGACCGACTACCAGCTGCGGCCCAAGCCCGGCAGCGAGGTGCTGCTCAAGACCACCCGGATGGATTTCGGGGACCTGTACCGCTCCATCCAGCGGATCACCCCGGCCACCGGACTGGAGGCGGTGCTGGATGTGGTGGAGGCCAACAACACCGTCTATGCGGTGCTGGAAAACCCCGGCGGCGTCCCCCTGGACCAGTGGCTGGACAAGCGGCGCAAGCTGGTCACCCCTGAGGAAGCCTGCGCCATGCTGCAGCCGGTCTTTAACGGGGTGGCGGCCATGCACCAGGTGGGGCTGGTACACCGGGGCATCTGCCCTGAAAACATCCGGGTGCTGGAAAATGGCCGCGCCCGGCTGACCGGCTACGCCACCATCGGCCTGCGGACGGCGGGCAGCGGCCTGCACGGCCAGCTCTACGAGGGCTACTCCGCCCCCGAGCAGTATTCCGCCGTGGAGTTTGAGGGCCGCTACACCGACGTTTACAGCCTGTCGGCGGTCTTTTACCGGATGGTCTGCGGCCAGAGCCCTGTCCCGGCGGCCCAGCGCATGGTCACCGACTCGAACCCTTCGGCCCACACCGTGAACCCTGCGGTGCCCGTCTATGTGTCGGACGCGCTGGACCTGGGCCTCCGGCTGGACCCCGCCAGCCGCATCCAGACGGTGCCCCAGCTGGCGCGGGCCCTGGCCTCCCCCGAGGCCGCCGAGGAGGAGGCCCGTACCCTCCACGCCGCCGGCCGCCGCCGCGCCCGGGAGGACCTGAAGGGTAAGCGCCCCACCCTCAGCCTGACGGCCATCCTGACCGGCATCCTGATCCTGCTGGCCGTCCTCACCCTGCTGACGCTGTGGAACCTGCTGGGCCAGACCCAGCCCTCTGCCGAGCCCGCGCCGTCCTCCTCCGAGGCGGACAGCGCCCCCAGCGCCGTGACCGTCCACTATGTGCCGGACTTTGTGGGGATGAGCTACGCCCAGATCCAGAACAACCGCCAGTATACCGGCATCTACCTGTTCTACGTCACCGAGGCCTACAGCGACAGCGCCCCCGCCGGCACCGTCCTGACCCAGGAGCCGGCCGCCGGCGCCGCCATCACCGAAGGGGACAACCCCACCATCCGGCTGGTCATCAGCAAGGGCCCCGAGATGGTCGAGATGCCCAACACCATCGGCTTTACCCAGGAGGGGGCCATCCGGGAGCTGGAGAGCCGGGGCCTTGTGCCCAGCTGCTTCATGGTGGTGAACGACGGCTCCTACGCTTCGGGCTGCGTGGTGGCCTGCAGCGTCGAGCCCGGCACCATGGTGGAGGCGGGCAGCACCATCGTGGTGTATATCGCCGCCGACCGGGACGTCCAGATCACGGCCACCCCCGACGCCCCGCCCGAGGACGCCGAGAGCCAGGCCGCCAGCACTGCCCCGGCCCCGGACGAAGAACCCCCGGCAGAATAAAAACATTTTACGCCCCTCCGGCTTTGGAAGGGGCGTTTTTGGTTCTGTTTCCCGCCCCCGGCGCATATCCTGTCGGGAAGGGAGGGGGTCGCCATGCGGCAGAGCTACCTGAAAAACGCCGCGCTGCTCACCGGGTCGGATGTCGTGCTCCGCCTGGCAGGGATGGGGCTGCGCATCTACCTGGCCAACGCCCTGGGCGGGGAGGGGATGGGCCTGTACCAGCTGGTGCTGGCGGTGTATTCCCTGTTCGTCACGCTGGCCACGGCGGGGGTGTCGGCGGCGTCCACCCGGCTGATGGCCGAGGAGCTGGCCGGCCGCCCGGCCCGGGCCCGTGGGATGCTGGCCCGGCTGTGTGCGGCGGCTCTGGGGCTGGGGTGCGCGGCGATGGCGGGCCAGTGGCTGCTGGCCCCTGTGGCGGCCCGGTGGTGGCTGGGGGACGCGCGGGCCGCGGCGGCGCTGCGGGCGGCCGCCTTCGGGATGCCTTTCATGGCGGTGTCGGCGGTGCTGCGCGGCTTTTTTGTGGCGCGGCAGCGGGTGGGCCCCAACGTGGCCAGCCAGATGGTGGAACAGGCGTTCCGCATCGGGGTGATGGCGGCGGCCCTGGAACTGACCGAGGGCCGGGATGCAGGGGTGCGCTGCGCCGTGGTGCTGGGCGCGACGGCGGCCAGCGAGGCGGTGTCCGCTCTGTTGATGGCCGCTTTCTGCAGGCGGGAAGCGCCCCGCGCCTTTGGCCACGACCGGGCCGAGGCCCCGCTCCACGCCGGGCAGCGCCTGTGGGAGATCCTGTGGCCGGTCGGGGGCGGCCGGTGTGTGGCCAGCGCCCTGCACACCGCCGAAAATATGCTGGTGCCCGCCTGCCTGACGGTCTACCTGGGCCAGCGGGCCGCGGCGGTGAGCCAGTACGGCGTGCTGAAGGGGATGGCCCTGCCGCTGGTGAACTTCCCGTTTGGGCTGCTGGGCAGTCTGGGGGTGCTGCTGATGCCCGAGATCGCCCGGGCCTGCCTGCGCCGCGACAGCCGCCGGCTGGAGATTCTGCTGGGGCGGATGGTCAAACTGACCATGTATGTCTCGGCTTTGGCCGGGGCGGCGTTCTGGGTGTGGGGCCGTCCGCTGGCCGCCGCCCTCTACGGCAGCAGCGAGGCGGGGGCCTATCTGGAGATCCTCGCGCCGGCCATGCCTTTGCTTTACCTTGAAAGCATGGTGGACGGGGCCATGAAAGGGCTGGGGGAACAGAAGGCCGCCTTCCGCTACAGCGTGTGGGACTCCATTTTGCGGATCGCGGGGGTGGCGGTCCTGCTGCCCCGGCTGGGGATGCGGGGCTTTTTGCTGGTCATGATCCTGTCCAGCCTGTTCACCTGCGCGGCCAACACCCGGCAGATGCTTGCATCGGCAGGGCTGCGGCCCGACTGGGCAGGCTGGTTGGCCGGGCCCGCCTTTGCGGCCGGCGCGGCGGCGCTGGCCGGGTGGGGGCTGCGGCGTGCGCTGGCCGTCCCGCTGGCGGGAAGCCGGTGGATGCAGCTGGCGGCGGTGGCCGCCGGCGGCGCCGGGATGTGCGCGGTCTGTCTGGCGGCGGGGTGGCCGCTGGGCCTTGGGGCCGAACTGCGGGAGGCCTGCCTGCCCCGCCGCGCCGCCAAGGAAACCGGAGGAAAACCGGAAAGTTCTGGACACCAGCTGTGAAACTGAGTATAATATAGGATGTGTATCTGCAGGGGAAAGTGATCTGCCCCCCGCGGGCTGCAATAAACGGCGGCTTGCCGCCGGAGAATAAGAGGACGTAACTTGAAAAAGGAAACAAAGCGCAAAGGCGCGATTCTGCTGCGGCGGGGCCTGCTGTTCGTCATCGACCTGCTGATCGTCTGCTTCAGCTTTTACCTGGGGCTGCTGCTCCGCGCCGACGGCGCGCCGGATGTGGACGTCTGGTGGCCCCACAATCTGGCGCTGCTGTATGAAAACCTGCCCTGGATCGCGGCGCTGTATATGCTGTCCTTCCTGGCGGGCGGGCTGTATACCATTCTGTGGAAGTATGCCGGCGAGCGGGACCTGTTCCGGCTGGGCGTGATGGTGGCCGTGCCCACGGTGGCGGTCTACTTCGTCAACCGGCTGTTCGTCCACGGGGTGCTGTTCAACTCGGCCAACTGCATCGCGGCGGTGTTCATCCTGCTGTTCGTGGGCGGCATCCGCCTGGTGTGGCGGATGTTCCTGGACCACCCCCTGGGGGCGGCCCTGCGCGGTGTGACCAGCAACGACCCCAACCGCCCCATGCTGATCGTGGGCGCGGGGGAGGCCGGTGCCTGGGCCATCAACGTCTGCAAGTCCAACAAGACCTACGGCCACCCGGTGGTGGTGGCGGACGACGCCCCTGAAAAACTGAACCAGACCATTCACGGCGTGCCGGTCAAGGGTACCCTGGAGGATATCCCCGAGCTGTGCACCCGCTACAACATCTACGGCATCATCATCGCCATTCCCACGTTGCGGGGCAGCCGGCTGAACCATGTCATCGACCTGTGTATGTCCACCCACTGCAAGGTGCAGGTCCTGAGCGACCCCCAGTCGGTGGGCACGGCCGGCGCGCCGGCCCACGCCTTCCGCGAGGTGAACACCGCCGATTTCCTCTCCCGGGACGAAGTCACCCTGGACACCGAGAAGATCAGCGGCTACCTGAAGGACAAGGTGGTGCTGGTGACGGGCGGCGGCGGCAGCATCGGCAGCGAGCTGTGCCGCCAGGTGATGCGGTTCGGCCCGGCCAAACTGCTGATCTTTGACATCTACGAGAACTGCGCCTACGAGCTGCAGATGGAACTGCAGCGCAAGTACGGCCGCGAGGCCCCCATCGAGGTGCTGATCGGCTCCATCCGGGACAAAAAGCGGCTGGACGAGGTGTTTGAGACTTACCACCCCCAGGTGGTGTTCCACGCCGCGGCCCATAAGCACGTGCCGCTGATGGAGGTCAGCCCGGCCGAGGCGGTCAAGAACAACGTCATGGGCACCAAGAACCTGCTGACCAGCGCCAGCGAGCACGGGGTGGAGCGGCTGGTCCAGCTCTCCACCGACAAGGCGGTCAACCCCACCAGCGTTATGGGCTGCACCAAACGGCTGTGCGAAATGCTGATCCAGACCTTCGCCCGGAACACCGAGATGAAGTGCGTGGCGGTGCGGTTCGGCAACGTGCTGGGCAGCCACGGCAGCGTCATCCCCCTGTTCGAAGCCCAGATCAAGCAGGGCGGCCCCGTCACCCTGACCGACCCCAACATCGAGCGGTACTTTATGACCATCCCCGAGGCGGCCCAGCTGGTGCTGCAGGCCGGGGCCCTGGCCGAAAGCGGCAGCATCTATGTGCTGGATATGGGCGAGCCGGTCAAGATCATCGACCTGGCCCGCCAGCTGATCCGCTTTTACGGCTATGAGCCGGGGGTCAACATGGAGATCAAGATCGTGGGCCTGCGCCCCGGCGAAAAGCTCTACGAGGAGCTGATGATGGACGAGGAGCAGGACAAGATGCGCCGCACCGAGCACAACAAGATCTTTGTCGCGCCGCCGCGGGACATCAAACTGGACGTGTTCTATCAGGAACTGCAGGAGCTGTTCCACGCTGCCGAGCACAACGACGAGGGCGTGGTCCGGCAGCTGCAGAAGATGATCCCCACCTTTACGCCGGTGCGGGACCAGCTGAAACAGAAACAGTGAACCAAGAGAGGGACGTGAATACCATGGAAAAAAGACCATTCCTGACCGAGGCCCAGGTGCAGGAGATCCTGCCCGACGTGCCGACCCCCTTCCACATCTACGATGAGAAGGCCATCCGCGCCAACGCCCGCCGCATCAACGAGGCGTTCAGCTGGAACAAGGGCTTCAAGGAATACTTTGCGGTCAAGGCCCTGCCCAACCCCGCGATCCTGGAGATCCTGCGGGAGGAAGGCTGCGGGGTGGACTGCTCTTCCCTGACCGAGCTGATGCTGAGCGAGGCCGTGGGCTTCGGCGGGGAGGAGATCATGTTTTCCTCCAACCAGACCCCCAGCGAGGATATGAAAAAGGCCCGTGAACTGGGGGCCTACATCAACCTGGACGACGCCACCATGGTGGGCTTCCTGGACCGGGTGGCCGGCGTGCCCGAGACGGTGTTCTGCCGGTATAACCCCGGCGGCACCTTCCGCCTGGGAGAGAGCGAAGAAGGCTTCCAGGTGATGGACAAGCCCGGCGAAGCCAAGTACGGCATGACCGAACAGCAGATGGTGGACAGCTTCAAACAGCTCAAAGCCAAAGGGGCCAAACACTTTGGCATCCACGCCTTCCTGGCCTCCAACACCATTTCGGACGAGTATTACCCCGAGCTGGCCGGCATCCTGTTCCGGCTGGCGGTGCGGGTGTCCCAGGCGGCCGGCGTCCATGTGGGCTACATCAACCTGTCGGGCGGCGTGGGCATCCCCTACCGCCCCGGCCAGCGGGAGAACGATATCTACGCCATCGGCGAGGGGGTCCGCAAAAAGTTTGAGGAGATCCTGGTCCCCGCCGGCATGGGGGATATTGCCATCTTTACCGAGATGGGCCGGTTCATGACCGGGCCCTACGGCGCGCTGATCGCCACCGCCATCCACGAAAAGCACATCTATAAGGAGTACATCGGCCTGGACGCCTGCGCCGCCAACCTGATGCGCCCGGCCATGTACGGCGCCTACCACCACATCACGGTGCTGGGCAAGGAGGACGCCCCCTGCGACCACAAATACGACGTGGTGGGCGGCCTGTGCGAGAACAACGACAAGTTCGCCGTGGACCGGATGCTGCCTAGGATCGACATCGGGGATCTGATCTATATCCACGACACCGGCGCCCACGGCTCGGCCATGGGCTACAACTACAACGGCAAGCTGCGCAGCGCCGAGGTGCTGCTGTGCGAGGATGGCGGCCACCGGCTGATCCGCCGCGCCGAGACCCCGCGGGACTACTTTGCCACCCTGGACTTTACCCCCTATTACAAGACCATGTTCCCCGGCGAGGACGAGACGAAATAACCCCTTCGGGGACCAGACAGCGAGGCAAGAGAGATGTTTTTTGGTTTTCAGCTGACCTGCGGCATGATGCTGCTCTACTACGGCTACACGGTGATGAAAAACCCCCGCGTCTGGGGCGACCAGGGCCGCCGGAGCGTCAAGGCCGAAAATTTTACCGAGTACGCCAAACAGAACGGCCTGTTCTTCATGAAGGCGGGCTTTGTCATGTGCATCATCGCGGCGCTGGACGCGCTGGGCTGGCTGGACGGCCTGCTGTATGTGCTGCTGTACGTGTTCGGGCTGGCCTTCGCCTTCTACCCCCTCAGCCGCTGGTGCAAAGAGCATGAGGGCCACGCCTGGCCCTGGCGGCACGCGGAGAGCGAAAAAAAGCGCATCCGCAAGCTGCGCAAAGAGCTGGAGTCCCGCCCGGACGCGGACGATGACGCCGGCAGCGATACCAGCGAATAAACCAGAGGCCCGCCGCGCTCCCATGCGGACGGGCCTTTCGTATGTGCAATATTTGGCGCGGCTGGTCCGTATTTAAGGCAGAAAACAACAGGGAGGGTTCAGTGTGTATTTTCTGTTCGATCTTTTTCCGATCCTCTTTACGCTCGCGTTCTGCCTGATCTTCGGGATGATGGCCGTTATGCTGGTGCGCTCGGTGAGCACATGGAACAAGAACAATCACTCGCCCCGCCTGACGGTGGAAGCGCTGGTTTCGGCCAAGCGGATGGAGGTGCACAGCCATCACCATCAGAACGGCGGAGTCCATTCCAGCACCAGCTACTACATGACGTTCCAGGTGGAGAGCGGCGACCGGATGGAATTGAGCGTGCCCGGTACGGAATACGGCCTGCTGGCGGAGGGGGACAGGGGACGCCTGACCTTTCAGGGCACCCGGTACATCTCTTTTCAGCGCATATAAAAAGCAAAGACCCGCTGTTATCCAACGCAGCGGGTCTTTTTGTCTGGCGGGCCGGTCAGCGCACTTCCAGCTTGTCCTGCATCCGGTACTGCAAAGCCTCCAGCAGGGCGTCCTCCGCGATGAGGGCGCTGCCGGCAAGGTCGGCGATGGTGCGGGCTACCCGCAAAAGGCGGTCGTGGCTGCGGGCCGACAGGCCCAGCCGGTCGTAGGCCGCCCGCAGCACCTGCTGGGCGCCGGGGGTCAGGCGGCAGACCTGCCGCACCTGGCCTGCGGTCAGCTGGGCGTTGCAGTGGATGCCCTCGTAGCCATGCTGGGCAAAGCGCCGGGTCTGGACGGCGCGGGCGGCCAGCACCTGCTGGCGCAGCTGGGCGCTGGTCTCGCTCTGGCCCACCCCGTGCAGCTCGTTGAAAGAGATGGGGTCCATCTCGACGCACAGGTCGATGCGGTCCAGCAGCGGGCCCGAAATGCGGCTGCGGTACTGCCGCACCGCGTGCAGGCTGCAGGTGCAGGGCCGGGTGGGGTGGCCGTAGTAGCCGCACTTGCAGGGGTTCATGGCGGCCACCAGCTGGAACCGGCTGGGGTAGGTGGCGCTGCCGGCGGCCCGGCTGATGGTGATCTGGCCGTCCTCCAGAGGCTGGCGGAGCACCTCCAGGCTTTCCCGCAGGAACTCGGGCAGCTCGTCCAGAAAGAGGACGCCGGCGTTGGCCAGGCTGCACTCGCCCGGGCGGAAAAAGCTGCCCCCGCCCGCCAGGGCGGCAGGGCTGGCCGAATGGTGGGGGCTGCGGAAGGGCCGGGCGGTGATCAGGCCGCCGTCCCGGGGCAGCAGCCCCGCGATGGAATAGATCTTGGACGTCTCGAGGGATTCCTCCCGCGTCAGGGGCGGCAGGATGCCGGGCAGACGCTTGGCCAGCATGGATTTGCCGGTGCCGGGCGCGCCGATCAGCAGCACGTTGTGGCCGCCGGCCGCCGCCACCACCATGGCACGGCGGGCCATGGCCTGGCCCAGCACATCGGCAAAGTCGGGGTAGGCGGCCCAGCCCTGGTCCGGGTCAAAGGGATGGGGCCGGGCCGGCTGGATGGGGCTGCGGCCGGATAAAGCATCCACCACCTCGGCGACGCTGCGGGCCGGATAGACCTGCATCCCGTCCGGGCCGCAGGCTTCGGCGGCCTCGGCGGCGTTGCCGGCGGGCAGGTAGAGGGCGCGCACCCCCTTTTCGGCGGCGGTCAGGGCCATGGGCAGCACCCCCGCCACCGGACGCAGGGTGCCGTCCAGGGCCACCTCGCCCAGGAAGGCGGCGTCCCGCGGGGGCGGCTGGATCTGCCCCGCCGCCGTCAGGATGGCCAGCAGCAGGGGCAGGTCGTAGACCGGGCCGGTCTTGCGGACGTCGGCAGGGGCCAGGTTGACGGTGACGCGGCCGCTGGGCCAGCGGTAGTGCAGGTTGCGGGCGGCGGCCCGGATGCGGTCGGCGCTCTCCCGCACCGCCGAATCCGGCAGGCCCACGATGGTAAAGGCGTCCATCCCGCTCGAGACATCGGCCTCCACGGCGACGCCGAAGCCCTGCAGGCCGTTCAATCCAAAACTGTTCAACAGTGCGTACATGGAGGCTCCTTCCTGCCGGTCAGCCGGCCTGTTTCGATTTGTCCAGCGCGTCGAACTGCCGCACGATCTGCGGGTCCTTCAGCTTGATGACCTTGCCGGTCAGGTAATGGAGGGTGTTTTCCTCGGGGATGTCCAAAAAGCTGACCCGCACCGCGCACAGCGCCTGGGTCTTTGCCCCGGCCCGCTCGTTGGCCTTGCGGTTACCGTATTTGATGTCCCCCAGCACCGGCCGCCCCAGGTAGGCCAGGTGGGCCCGGATCTGGTGGGTCCGCCCGGTCACCAGCCCGATTTTGCACAGGGCATAGGGCCCGGCCGTGCGCAGCACGTCCACATCGGTGACGATCTGCTTGCGGCGGCCGGCCTGGTCGGGGTGGGCGTGGATGCTGACCTTGTTAGCTTTTTCGTCGTGCTCCCACCAGGCGGTGAAGCGGCCCCGCGGCGGGATGCCCACCGTGATGGTGTAGTATTCCTTTTTCAGCCGGTCGGTGCGGATGATCTCGTTCATGTCCCGCAGGGCGGCGTAATTCTTGGCCGCGATGACCAGGCCCTCGGTGCCCCGGTCCAGCCGGTTGCACAGGGCGGGGGCAAAGCGGTTCTCCCCGCCGGGAACATACTCGCCCTTTTCGGCCAGGTACTGGGTGAAGGCGTCCACCAAGTTGGCGTCGCCGGTGCGGTCGCTGTGGCACAGCAGGTGAGCGGGCTTATAGAGGACGGCGATGTTCCCGTCCTCGTAGACCACCTGCACTCTGGGCTGTTTGGGCCGGCTGGGCTTTGCGGGCCGGGCCGGGGCGGCCTCGGGCGGGAAAAACTCGTCGTTGATGTACAGCTCGATCAGGTCCCCGGCGCAGAGCCTTGCGTCGGGGGCGGCCTTTTTGCCGTTGACCTTGATCCGCTTGTTGCGGAAACTCTTGTACAGCAGGCTGGTGGGCAGGCCGGTGGTCACGCTCTGGACAAAGCGCGACAGCCGGACGCCCTCGTCGTTGGCGGTTGCGGTAAATCGTTTCATAGTCGTATCCTCATCGTGTCTCACTTTAAGACCATGATAAACGATTTGGGGATGCAAGTCAATCGCGAAAGAAAATTTGCCCGAAAGGCTTGTCTTTTTTCCAAAAGAAAAGTATCCTAAAAGGGACGGAAAAGGGAAGGACAGGAGGTGGGATGCGCTATGGCAGGTGAAAAACAGATCCACGCGGGGCACCGCCAGCGGATGCACGAGCGGGTGCAGAAGTACGGCCTGGAAAGCCTGGCCGAACACGAGATGCTGGAATATCTGCTCTACTTCACCATCACCCGGCGGGATACGAACCCCATCGCCCACGCTTTGCTGGAGCGCTTTGGGGACTTTGCCGGCGTGCTGGAAGCGGACGAGGAGGAGCTGTGCCTGGTGGAGGGGATGGGCCCGGCTTCGGCCCGGTTCCTCCACCTGCTGCCCCAGATCAGCGCCTGCTACCACCGCAGCCTGACCCGGGACCGGCGCAGGCTGCAGACGGTGGAGCAGATGGGGGAGTACCTGATGGCACGGTTCCGGGGCACCGTCCGGGAGCGGGTGCTGCTGGTCTGCCTGGACCGCCAGCGGCGGATCACCTGCACTTCGTGGCTGGGCAGCGGCACCGCCGACATGGTGGAACTGCCCATCCGGGAGGCCATCGCCCAGGCGGTGCGGCTCAAAGCCCACTGGGTGGTGCTGTGCCACAACCACCCCAGCGGCAGCGCCCTGCCCTCCCGGCAGGACATCGAGGCCACCGCCGAGCTGGCCCGCGGGATGTTCGTGGTGGGCGTCGAGCTGCTGGACCACATCATCGTCACCGAGACGGAATACCTCTCTTTGCGCCAGCGCAGCGAGCTGCCGGAGGCCGGCAACGAGCGGCTGCGCATCTTCCAGCTGCGGGAAGATTGAGGCTATACAAAAGAAAACGAATGTGGTATAATTTGAGATGAAATGACAACCATTGATTGTAAAAGCGCGGCGAAAAGGGGGAGTTCCATGCCGACAGAAGAAAACCGCTTCAAACTGGTGTCGCCATACCAGCCCACCGGCGACCAGCCCCAGGCCATCGAAAAGCTGGTGGAAGGGGTCCAGCGCGGGGACAAGTGCCAGACTTTGCTGGGCGTCACCGGCAGCGGCAAGACCTTTACCATGGCCAACGTCATCGCCCGGTGCAACCGCCCCACCCTGGTGCTGGCCCACAACAAGACCCTGGCCGCCCAGCTGTGCACCGAGTTCCGGGCGTTTTTCCCGGAAAATGCGGTGGAATACTTCGTCTCCTACTACGACTACTACCAGCCCGAGGCCTATATCCCCAGCACCGACACCTATATTGAAAAGGACAGCGCCATCAACGACGAGATCGACCGCCTGCGCCATTCGGCGACGGCGGCTTTGTCTGAGCGGCGGGACGTCATCATCGTGGCGTCGGTGTCCTGCATCTACTCGCTGGGCGACCCCATTGACTACCGCAGCATGGTCATCAGCCTGCGCCCCGGCATGGAGATGAGCCGGGAGGACCTGTGCCGCCGCCTGGTGGACCTGCAGTATGAGCGCAACGACGTGAATTTCATCCGCAACAAGTTCCGGGTCCGGGGCGATACGGTGGATATCTACCTGGCCTATATGAGCGAGCTGGCCATCAAGGTGGAGTTTTTCGGCGACGAGATCGACCGCATCACCGAGTTCAACCCCGTCACCGGGACCAAGCAGAACATCGTCAAGCATGTGGCCATCTTCCCGGCCAGCCACTACATCGTCAGCGCCGAGAAAAAGGCCGCCGCCATCGAAAAGATCCGGGCTGAGTGCGACCAGCAGGTCAAGCAGTTCACCGCCGGGGGCAAGCTGATCGAGGCCCAGCGCATCGCCCAGCGCACCAACTACGACATCGAGATGCTCAACGAGGTGGGTGTCTGCAAGGGCATCGAGAACTATTCGGCGGTGCTGTCGGGGCGGGCCCCCGGCAGTATGCCCACCACCCTGCTGGACTACTTCCCCAAGGACTTTCTGCTGTTTGTGGACGAGAGCCACGTCACCCTGCCCCAGGTGCGGGCCATGTACGGCGGCGACTACGCCCGCAAAAAGACCCTGGTGGAATACGGTTTCCGGCTGCCGTCGGCCTTCGACAACCGCCCCCTCAAATTCGAGGAGGTGGAGAGCAAGCTGAACCAGACCATCTTCGTTTCGGCCACCCCCGGCCCCTATGAGCAGGCCCACAGCACCCAGGTGGCCGAGCAGGTCATCCGGCCCACCGGCCTGCTGGACCCGCCCATCTCGGTGCGGCCGGTGGAGGGCCAGGTCACCGACCTGCTGGGTGAGATCAACGCCCGTGTGGCGCGGGGTGAGCGGGTGCTGGTCACCACCCTGACCAAAAAGATGGCCGAGGACCTGACCGACTACCTCACCGGCCAGGGGGTCAAGGTGAAATATATGCACCACGAGGTGGACACCTTTGAGCGGATGGAGCTGATCCGCGACCTGCGGACCGGCGCCATCGACGTGATCGTGGGCATCAACCTGCTGCGCGAAGGGCTGGACCTGCCCGAGGTCAGCCTGGTGGCCATCCTGGACGCGGACAAGGAGGGCTTCCTGCGCAGCGAGACCAGCCTGATCCAGACCATCGGCCGGGCGGCCCGCAACGCGGACGGCCTGGTCATCATGTACGCCGACACCGTCACCGACAGCATGGAGCGGGCCATCACCGAGACCGAGCGCCGCCGCGCCATCCAGACGGCCTACAACCAGGCCCACGGCATCACCCCCAGGACCATCGTCAAGGAGATACGCGACTCCATCGAGATCAGCGACAAGGCCGAAAACGCCAAGGCCAACACCCGCCGGATGGGCAAGAAGGAGCGGGAAGCAGCCATCGAGCGGCTGACCCGGGAGATGAAAGAGGCGGCCAAGCTGCTGCAGTTCGAGCACGCGGCCTTCCTGCGGGACCAGATCGACCGGCTGCGCCGGGGCGAGAACCCCACCGCCGACTCGGACGCCGAGGCCGAACGCCGCCAGAACCACGCACAGACACAGAGAAAAGGAAGAAAATACTTTGGCAAACGATAAAATCGTCATCAAGGGCGCGCGGGAGCACAACCTGAAAAACGTCAGCCTGACCCTCCCGCGGGACAAGTTCATCGTCATGACCGGGCTGTCGGGGTCGGGCAAATCCAGCCTGGCCTTCGACACCATTTACGCCGACGGCCAGCGCCGCTATGTGGAAAGCCTGTCCAGCTATGCCCGGATGTTCCTGGGCCGGATGGACAAGCCCGACGTGGACGAGATCACCGGGCTTTCCCCGGCCATCTCCATCGACCAGAAGACCACCAGCCACAACCCCCGCTCCACGGTGGGCACCGTGACCGAGATCTACGACTACCTCCGCCTGCTGTACGCCCGCATCGGCGTGCCCCACTGCCCGGTCTGCGGCCGGGTCATCAGCCAGCAGAGCGTGGACGAGATGGTGGACGCCGTCCTCAAACTGGAGGAGGGAACACGCTTCCAGGTGCTGGCCCCGGTGGTCCGCCAGCGCAAGGGCACCCAGCAGAAGGAGCTGGACGCCGCCCGGCGGGCCGGCTATACCCGCGTCAAGGTGGACGGCAGCCTCTACGACCTGGACGAGGAGATCACCCTGGAAAAGAACATCAAGCACACCGTCGAGGTGGTGGTGGACCGCCTGGTCATCCGGGACGGGGTGCGCAGCCGCCTGGCCGACAGCCTGGAAACGGCCCTCAGCCTGACCGGCGGGGTGGCCGAAGTGGAGGTGATCGGCGGCGAGACCATGACCTTCAGCCAGAACTTCGCCTGCCCGGAGCACGGCGTCTCGATCAGCGAGCTGACCCCGCGGCTGTTCTCCTTCAACAACCCTCAGGGCGCCTGCGACAAGTGCACCGGCCTGGGCATCTTCATGAAAGTGGACGAGGACCGCATCATCCCCAACCGCAGCCTGTCCATCCGGCAGGGGGCCATCAAGGCCAGCGGCTGGTATTACGCCGAGGGCTCGGTGAGCGAGATGTACTACCTCGCCCTGGGCAAGCGGTACGGCTTCACCCTGGACACCCCTCTGCGGGACTTTTCCACCGAGGCGCGCAACGCCCTGCTCTACGGCACCAACGGCGAAAAGCTGGAGCTGCACCGGACCAACGAGTTCGGCAGCGGCAAATATTACGGCGAATTCGAGGGTATCGTGGAGAACCTGGAGCGCCGCTTCCGCGAAACGAACAGCGAGTGGGTCAAGGAGGAGATCGCCGGCGTGATGTCGGGGGTCAAGTGCCCGGCCTGCAAGGGCCAGCGGCTCAAGCCGGTGGTGCTGGCGGTCACGGTGGGGGGCGTCAACATCAGCCAGTTCTGCGAGATGTCCATCCGCGAGGAACTGGACTTTATCCGCGCCAGCGAGGAGGGCCGCGGCGCCGAGCCCCTGACCGACAAGCAGCGCCAGATCGGCGGGCAGATCCTGAAGGAGATCCGTACCCGGCTGGAATTTTTGCAGAGCGTGGGCCTGGACTACCTGACCCTGGCCCGCTCGGCGGGGACCTTGTCGGGCGGCGAGAGCCAGCGCATCCGGCTGACCACCCAGATCGGCAGCGCCCTGTCGGGGGTGCTGTACGTGCTGGATGAGCCCTCCATCGGCCTGCACCAGCGGGACAACGACAAGCTGATCGCCACCCTCAAGCACCTGCGGGACCTGGGCAACACGGTGATCGTGGTGGAGCACGACGAGGACACCATCCGCGCCGCCGACTACATCGTGGACGTGGGCCCCGGCGCGGGGGTGCACGGCGGCGAGATCGTGGCCGCCGGCAGCGTCAAGGATATCTGCAAGGCCAAGCGCAGCGTGACCGGCGATTACCTGTCCGGCCGCAAGCGGATCGCCGTGCCCCAGACCCGCCGCCCCGGCAACGGCCACTGCCTGCGGGTGAACAAGGCCCGGGAAAACAACCTCCGGAGCATCACGGTGGATTTCCCGCTGGGGACCTTCACCTGTGTCACCGGCATTTCGGGCAGCGGCAAGTCCAGCCTGGTGAACGAGATCCTGTACAAGACCCTGGCGGGCGAATTGAACGGCGCCCGCAGCCGCCCCGGCAAGAGCGACGGGGTGGACGGGCTGGAATATGTGGACAAGGTCATCGGCATCGACCAGCAGCCCATCGGGCGCACCCCCCGCTCCAACCCCGCCACCTACACCGGGGTGTTCAACGACATACGGGCGGTGTTTGCCCAGACCCAGGACGCCAAGATGCGGGGCTACGGCCCTGGCCGGTTCAGCTTCAACGTCAAGGGCGGCCGGTGCGAAGCCTGCGAGGGCAACGGCATCCTGCAGATCGAGATGCACTTTTTGCCCGACGTCTACGTCCCCTGCGAGGTGTGCAAGGGCGCGCGCTACAACCGCGAAACGCTGGAAGTTAAATACAAGGAAAAGACCATCGCCGACGTGCTGAACATGACGGTGGAAGAAGCGGTGGTGTTCTTTGCCAACCAGCCCAAGATCGCCCGCAAACTGCAGACCCTGCTGGACGTGGGCCTGGGCTATGTCACGCTGGGGCAGAGCGCCACCACCCTTTCGGGCGGCGAGGCCCAGCGGGTCAAGCTGGCCAATGAGCTGGCCCGCCGCTCTACCGGCAAGACGGTGTATATCCTGGACGAGCCCACCACCGGCCTGCACATCGCCGACGTCCACCGCCTGATCGAGGTGCTGCAAAAGCTGGTGGACGCGGGCAACACGGTGATCGTCATCGAGCACAACCTGGACCTCATCAAGTGCGCCGACTATATCATCGATCTGGGCCCCGAGGGGGGCAGCGCCGGCGGCAAGGTGATCGCCGCGGGCACTCCCGAGCAGGTGGCCAAAGTGGCCGGCAGCTTTACCGGCCAGTACCTCAAACCCCTGCTGGAGCGGGACAAACAGGCCCGTCTGGAAGAAATTTGAAAAAAGCGGTTGACAAACCGCCCCAGCCTGAGTATAATACTATTCGTCGCCCCGGTTCAGACCGGGCCGGGGCAGATATCCGGGTGTAGCGCAGTTTTGGTAGCGCGCTTGAATGGGGTTCAAGAGGCCGTGAGTTCGATTCTCGCCACTCGGACCAGAAAGACCGTCAGCAACAGCTGGCGGTCTTTTCTTTTTGCCAAACTTTGCCGGCGGCCTTGTCCGGCGCGGGGGATTGTGGTAGACTGCTTGTAAACGGGGCGCGCCTCGAAACGCCCCGAACAGAGAAAGGACTGTGGGGAAGATGAAACAACAATGGACGGAAAAGGCGCCGGTCTGGCTGGCCGGGGCGCGGCGGGTCCTGCTGCTGCTGGCGCTTTCGGCGGCGGCGGGGGCCGTGGGCGGCGTGCTGACGGCGGTGTTCGGCCACGGCGTGCTGGCGGTGACGGCCCTGCGGGAGCGCTGGCCGCTGCTGCTGGTGCTGCTGCCGGCGGGCGGGGCGCTGATCTGCGCGGTCTATGCCCGATGGGGCGGCGAGTGCGGCCGGGGGATGGCCCTGGTCTTTGACGCGGCGGCCGGCCGCCGGAACAACGTCCCGGCGCGGCTGATCCCGCTGGCGGTGGGGGCCACCTGGCTGGGCCACCTGCTGGGGGCCAGCGTCGGGCGCGAAGGGGTGGCGGTCCAGATCGCCGCGGCGGGGGCCGGCTTTTTGACGCCGGCGCTGTCTTGCCCCAAAGACCGTCGGCAGCTTTTGATCGCGGGGGTGGCGGCAGGGTTTGCGGGGCTGTTCCGCACCCCGCTGGCGGCGGCCTTCTTTGCGCTGGAACTGTTCCACACCGGCGTCGCCCAGTACGACGCCCTGCTGCCGGCGGTGACGGCGGCGCTGACTGCCTCGGCGGTCAGCGGGGCGCTGGGGGTCAGCCCGGCCACGGCGGTGCTGGGCGCGGCTGTGCCCGCCTTCACGGTGGAAACGCTGATCGCTCTGGTGGTGCTGGGGGCGGCCTGCGGGCTGGCGGGGCGGCTGTTCGTGGCCCTGCTCCACGGCCTGAAAGACCGTTTCGGCCGCTGGATGCCGAACGCTTACCAGCGGATCATTCTGGTGGGGGCGCTTGTGGCCCTGTTCGGCCTGGCCACCGGCAGCCGCTACAACGGCCTGAGCGAGGGCCTTTCGGCGGCGGCTCTGGCAGGGGGCAGCCTCTACGCCTGGGACTGGCTGGCTAAGCTCTGCCTGACCGCCGTCTGCCTGGCAGCCGGCTTTCAGGGCGGCGAGGTGGCCCCGCTGTTCACCATCGGGGCGTGTCTGGGGGCCGTGCTGGCCGCGCCTCTGGGCCTGCCTGTGCCGCTGGGGGCGGCGCTGGCCTATGCGGCGGTGTTTGCCGCCGGCACCAACACGCTGGCCGCGCCCCTTTTGGTGGGGCTGGAACTGTTCGGCGGGGAATACTTCGGCAGTTTCTTCCTGGTCTGCGTCCTGGCCTACGCCTGCAACGGCGGGCACTCCATCTACCCCCAGACGCCCCTGCCGGACCCGGACGCAGCCGATTAAAATTCATCCTTGCTCTGAGGGACGGGTTATGGTACACTTTACCATAATAAAAGCAATACAGGAAGGTGAACTGGTTTGAAGATCAAAACGCACATGGCAAAGCGGCTGGCGTCCCTGGCGCTGGCCGGGGCCCTCGTCTTTGCGGCAGCCCCCCAGGCCCTGGCCGCCGACACCATCGGCGGGGCGGACACCGCGCAGGTGCCCGTCTCGCAGGAGCTGGAGCAGGAAAACTGCATCCAGTGGCTGCTGGACCTGCTGGGTCTGGGCGGCAAGGACAAGATCACGGTGGATTACCTCAACGTCAAGGGCCAGGGCCTGCGACGGAACATCCGGCTGAATCTGGTGGACTGCCTGGTGGGCATCACCTACACCGAGCTGGGCTCCATCGGCAACTTTGCCGAAATTTCCGACCGCGCCGCCGCCGAGGCATGGAAGGCGCAGGCCATCGCCATCCATTCGTATCTGGAATATCAAAACCAGTACGGGTCCTCGGCCAACGCCCTGACCTACACCCCGGTGAACCAGATCCCGTCCTCCACCCGCAAGCAGATGGAAAAGGCCATCAAGGAAGTGGCGGACCTCATCCTGGTCTACGACACCGGCAGCGGCTATTCGGTCTGCGACGCGGTGTTTTCCTGCAGCGGCGGCTATAACACCCAGACCGGCGTCTACGGCACCTGCTCGGCCAGGGATGCCTGGGGCACCGATGTGCCCTACCTGCAGAGCGTGGAAAGCCCCTATGAGGAGCAGTACCACAACATCCTGCGCCGTGTGGTGGGCAAGGACTACCGGATGCTGGAGTACAACGACAGCCGCCACCCCGACGAGCCCTACGTCAGCGCCGACACCAGCCACAAGAGCCTGGGCGGCTTTGTCCAGTACAACACCCTGGTGGTGAACGGGCGCAGCTACCGCTACCTCAACCAGTTCGTCAGCTCGCGGTACTGCTTCGACTTTACCGCCGACGCCAACGGCACCCCCGCCATGGCCTATTACGGCTACGGCCACGGGGTGGGCATGAGCCAGTGCGGCGCGGTGGGCTTTGCCCAGGAGCGGGGCTATGACTACCGGCAGATCCTCTCCACCTACTACACCGGCGCTTCCCTGATGGACAGCTCGGACGGCAGGATCTCCTCCGGCGGGTTCAACCTGTGGGACTTCCTGTTCGGCTGGCTGTGAAGCTGAGGCGCTGCCTGCGGCAGAAACAGCCGAAGCGGAACAGGGGCCGCGGTCTGTCTTTTGCAAGGGCGCGGCGACGCCCGAAGCAAAAGCAGGGCACCGCAACCCGGGACCCGTTGGTGGTTTGCACTACAACCCGGAACCCGCTGGTGGTTTGCACCGCAACCCGGAACCCGTTCTGAAAAAATACAGCGTTTGCCGCCGTGCCTTCGGGTGCGGCGGCTTTGTTGTATGTCGCCTTGTAACGTGCGTGCTTTTGTGGTATCATAAAAAACAGACCGCGCGGGGAGACCACCTGTGCGGCAAATGATTCTGAACAGGAGGCAGCGCCCTTTGGGCGCGGGAAAGAGAAGAATGAGCGAAGAATGCACCCATGATTGTTCCAGCTGCGGGCTGGACTGCCCCAGCCGGCAGGGCCCGCAGCATGAGGCACCCAACCCCAACAGCAGCGTCAAAAAGGTGATCGGCGTGGTGTCCGGCAAGGGCGGCGTCGGCAAGAGCATGACCAGCGCCCTGCTGGCCTGCGCCATGCGCCGCCGCGGCTACCACTGCGGCATCCTGGACGCCGACATCACCGGCCCGTCCATCCCCAAGCTGTTTGGCATCCATGGCCGCGCCATGGCCGACAGCCAGGGCTGCTGGCCCATCCAGAGCCGCATGGGCATTGATGTCATGAGCATCAACCTGCTGGTGGAAAACGAGGAGGACCCCGTGGTCTGGCGCGGCCCGGTCATCGCCGGGGCGGTCAAGCAGTTCTGGACCGATGTGGTCTGGAAGGACGTGGACTTCCTCTTTGTGGATATGCCCCCGGGCACCGGCGACGTGCCCCTGACCGTGTTCCAGAGCCTGCCGGTGGACGGCATCATCGTGGTGGCCAGCCCCCAGGAGCTGGTCAGCATGATCGTGGCCAAAGCGGTCAACATGGCCCAGATGATGAACATTCCCATCCTGGGCATCATCGAGAACATGAGCTATCTGGTCTGCCCCGACTGCGGCAAGCACATCTCCCTGTTCGGCGAGAGCCATGTGGAGGAGATCGCCGCCAAGCACGGCCTGAAGGTGCTTGCCAAAATGCCCATCGACCCCGAGCTGGCCAAACTGGCCGACGAGGGCCGCATCGAGACGTATGGCGGCGAGTTCCTGGAGGGCGCCGCCGACGCGGTCCAGAAGCTGATCTGACGTGCCCTGCTCTTTTTGCAGCGGGCGCGGAAAGGAGCAACACCCATGAACTACCAAGACGAAAACGCCCGCGCCATCGACCGCTGGGTCGAGCAGGGCTGGGAGTGGGGCGTACCCATCACCCATGCCCAGTATGCGGCGGCCCTGCGGGGCGAGTGGGACGTCCTGCTCACCCCCACCAAACCCGTGCCCCACGCCTGGTTTGGGGAGCTGAAAGGCAAAAAAGTGCTGGGCCTGGCCAGCGGCGGGGGACAGCAGATCCCCATTTTCGCGGCGCTGGGGGCCGAGTGCACCGTGCTGGACTACTCCGAAAAGCAGCTGGAGAGCGAGCGGCTGGTGGCCGCGCGGGAAGGCTATGCTGTAAAGATCGTCCGGGCCGACATGACAAAGCCCCTGCCTTTTGCGGACGGGAGCTTTGATCTGATCTTCCACCCGGTGTCCAACTGCTATGTGGAAGAAGTGCGCCCCATCTTCCGGGAGTGCTACCGGGTGCTCAGACCCGGCGGCGTCCTGCTGGGCGGCTACGACAACGGCTTCGGCTACACGGTGGACGAGGCCGAGGAGCGGGTCATCTACAGCCTGCCCTTCAACCCCCTGAAAAACCCGGAGCAGATGCGCGAGCTGCAGGAGACCGACAGCGGGGTCCAGTTCTCCCACACCATGGAGGAGCAGCTGGGCGGCCAGCTGGAAGCCGGCTTCCGCCTGACGGACCTCTACGAGGACACCAACGGTTCCGGCCGGTTGCACGAAATGGGCATCCCCTGCTTTATCGCCGTCCGGGCGGTCAAACCGGCGTAAACGGCTAGCGTGTCGCAAAAGCGCCACGCTTTAGGGGGGACCCATTTCTGCGCGCAGTCGCGCGGCAGAAATTCTCTTGGTTGCGGTGCCCTGTTTTTACTGCGCGGGCAGAAGCCCGCTTGCAAAAAGCAGACCGCTGCCCCTGCTCCGCTTCGGCTGTTTCGTCCGCTGGACGCGCCTCAGCTTCGCAGTCCCTAATATTCCCCCGGGGACAAAATTCAGCGCTGAATTTCCCTGTCGGTGTCCCGTCCATCCGCACATGTCGGCTGGACGGGACTTTTTTGATGGTCTGAGGTCTGCGTCATTGCTTTATTTTATAAGGCGGACTTTTCTTTTTCTGTTTTATTTTTGGTTTTCTGAAGCGGCAAATGGTTTTATTTTGCTTTTTCTAAAATTTCCTTCATCCTGCTATTGAAAATTTTTCCTGAATGCTTTATAATGATAAAGCACCCTGCACAAGAGGGGAACCGCCCGTTCAGACAAGGGCAGGTTCAAACGGCAGGGCCTGGTAAAAGGAATGGGGAGCAGCGGCAAAACCCGGCCGCCGTCGTCCCGCAGATTGGGAAAGGAGTATCTTTACTATGCTGACGAATGAATACCTGAAGCGCGTCTACGACGGTCTGGCCCAGCGCAACGCCCACGAGCCTGAGTTCCTGCAGGCTGTGCAGGAGGTGCTGGAGAGCATCCAGCCCCTGGTGGAAAAGCACCCCGAGTACGAGAAGGCCGGCCTGATCGAGCGTCTGGTCGAGCCCGAGCGGATCATCACCTTCCGTGTGCCCTGGGTGGACGATCAGGGCAAGGTGCAGGTCAACCGCGGCTACCGCGTTCAGTTCAACAGCGCCATCGGCCCCTACAAGGGCGGCCTGCGCTTCCACCCCTCTGTCAACCAGAGCATCCTGAAGTTCCTGGGTTTCGAGCAGATCTTCAAGAACAGCCTGACCACCCTGCCCATGGGCGGCGGCAAGGGCGGCTCTGACTTTGACCCCAAGGGCAAGAGCGACATGGAAGTCATGCGCTTCTGCCAGAGCTTTATGACTGAGCTGTACCGCCACATCGGCCAGTTCGTGGACTGCCCCGCCGGCGACATC
The DNA here is from genome assembly GCA_019119685.1 of Candidatus Faecalibacterium faecigallinarum. Lineage (GTDB taxonomy): Bacteria > Bacillota > Clostridia > Oscillospirales > Ruminococcaceae > Faecalibacterium > Faecalibacterium faecigallinarum. Next base: position 15,356 of record DWWN01000060.1, on the reverse strand, counting down.
GGCGTCGGCGCCCGCGAGGTGGGCTATATGTTCGGCCAGTACAAGCGCCTGACCAACAGCTTCCAGGGCGGTATGCTCACCGGCAAGGGCCTGACCTTCGGCGGCTCGCTGGTCCGCACCGAGGCCACCGGCTACGGCCTGTGCTACTTCACCGCCGAGGCCCTCAAGTGTATGCGGGGCGACAGCTTTGCCGGCAAGACCGTGGTCATCTCCGGTTCGGGCAACGTGGCCATCTACGCCTGCGAGAAGGCCACCCAGCTGGGCGGCAAGGTCGTCACCATGAGCGACTCCAACGGCTACGTCTACGACCCCAACGGCATCGACCTGGCCTACGTCAAGGACCTGAAGGAGGTCCGCCGCGGCCGCATCAAGGAGTACGCCGAGACCCACCCCTCCGCTACTTACGTGGCCGACTGCACCCGCATCTGGGAGACCCCCTGCGACATCGCTCTGCCCTGCGCCACCCAGAACGAGATCAACAAGGCTTCGGCTGAGATCCTGGTCAAGAACGGCTGCACCGTGGTCTGCGAGGGTGCGAACATGCCCAGCACCCCCGAGGCCATCGAGGTCTATCTGGCCAACGGCGTCCTGTACGGACCCGCCAAGGCCACCAACGCCGGCGGCGTGGCCACTTCCGGCCTGGAGATGAGCCAGAACAGCGAGCGCCTGAGCTGGACCTTCGAGGAAGTCGACGCCAAGCTGAAGGGCATCATGGAGGGCATCTTCCACGCCAGCTATGACGCTTCCAAGGAAGTCGGCCAGGAGGGCAACCTGATGGTGGGCGCCAACTGCGCAGGCTTCCTGAAGGTAGCCACCGCCATGCTGGCCCAGGGCATCACCTACTAAGTGATGCCTGCCGGCTGCCCTCTCCGTCACGGCGCTGAAGCGCCGTGCCACCTCCCCCACCGGGGGAGGCAAGAGCACGCCCGTGGGTGACGGCTAAGAGGTGGTAAGGAAAACTTATTTACAGCTTTGCCTTACCGCTCCGTTTACCGGGGTTGATACACGTACACTTGGCTCCCCCCGCGGGGGAGCTGGCGAGACGCCCGCCAGGGCGTCGAGACTGAGAGGGGAGCATATACAGGGAACAAAGGCGTTCCTGCTGGGGTTTTTGCGCCCCGCAGGGACGCCTTTTTGTTCGCCGCTTTTTACAGCCATCCTCTTTCCTATCCTAAACACGGGAGCAGGGGCCCTTTTTACGGGGCCCCTGCTTCTGTGTGTGGGACGGATTTTCGGTGATGGGGGCGGGATAGGGGGATTTGGCACGGATTTTGCCCAGACGCTTCTCAAACCGGGTAAAATCTGCTATACTAAGACGATTGAACATTCAGGATAGGAGCGAGAATATGCAGAGCGCAGAGGATTTGAAGCAGAAGGAACGGGCCAGACGCCAGCGGGAGCTCGCCCGCATCATCGAGCCTGAGTTCCGGCCCGGCCGGGTCCTGGTGGTGGGGGACAGCGGCCTGGCGCAGGCGCTGCGGGACCGCCAGATCGACGCCTGGGGCCTGGGCGCGGAGCAGGCGGGGGAGAGCTGGCTGTCCACAGGCTGGACGCTGCCCGCCCGCTGGCCCCGCCGGTATGACCTGATGGTGGTGCAGGGGGAGGACGCCCCCTGCCCGGAGGCTTTGCCCGCGCAGCGGGTGCTGTTCCCGGCAGGGGAGCCGGAAGCGGCTTCGGTCCTGCCGGCGTGGGCCGGCGCTCTGGAGGCGGCGGGCCTGCGCCGGGACTTTGCCTGGAAGAGCTGGGGCACGCTGAACGGCGCGGCCCTGTTCCGCCCTGCGCAGCCGGAGGCGGACAGCACCCTGATGGAGGACTACGAGAACGCCCTGGACGCGCTGCGCCTCAAGCTGGACCGGGCCGAGCAGAGCTGCCGCGACTACCAGAAGCTGACCGACCATCAGCGCAGCGAGCTGTCGGCCGCCCATGAGCACGAGCAGCAGCTGGAGACCGCGCTGAACAGCGTCACCCAGTCCCACTGCTGGAAGGCCACCTGGCCCGTGCGCTATCTGCTCAGCAAGGCGCGGGCCCTGCTGACGGCCCTGCCCCTGCTGGCCTGGCTGGGCCAGCTGCGGCGGGAAGGCTTTGCCGGCATCGCCCGCCGCCGGGCCGACCGGGCCTACTTCAACGAGCATTTCCCCGGCAAGACCTTCAAGGCCGACCGTCTGGCCCCGGTGGACCTGCTGGTCCGCCAGGCCCAAAACCAGCCGGCAGGGCCCCTCATCAGCATCGTGGTGCCCCTCTACAACACCCCGCTCAACTTTTTGACCGAGCTGCTGGACTCGGTGGTCAACCAGACCTACCAGAATTGGGAGCTGTGCCTGGTGGATGCCGGCCAGGATGAAAAGGTGGGTCGGGCGGTGGCCGCCCGCATGGCCCAGGAGCCCCGCATCCGCTACCAGAAGCTGGACAAAAACGAGGGCATCGCTGGCAACACCAACGCCGGCTTTGCCCTGGCCAAAGGGGAGTATATCGCCCTGCTGGACCACGACGACATCCTGCACCCGTCGGCCCTGTGGTATGTGGCAAAGGCCATTGCGGAGCAGGGGGCGGACTTTGTCTACACCGATGAGGTGACCTTTGAAGGGGAGGTGGAGCACACCACCCTGTACCACCTCAAGCCCGATTTCATGCTGGATAACCTGCGGGCCAACAACTATATCTGCCACCTGAGCGTGTTCAAGGCCGCCCTGCTGCAGGCGGCCGGCGGCGGCGAGCGCAGCGAGTACAACGGCAGCCAGGACTATGACCTCTACCTCCGCCTGACCGAACAGGCCGAAAAGGTGGTGCACATCCCCCACGTGCTCTATTACTGGCGGGCCAGCCCCACCAGCGTGGCGGGCGGCATCGAGGCCAAGCTCTACTGCATCGAGGCGGCCATCAAGGCCCTGTACGCCCACTATGCCCGGGAAGGGGTGGCGGTGGACGAGGTGTCGTCCATCCCGGACACCCCCGGCTTTTACAAGACCGACTACACCATCGAAAAGCCCGGCCGGGTCAGCATCCTGATTCCCAGCTGCGACCACGCCAAAGACCTGCGCACCTGCGTGGATTCCATCTACGCCAAGACCACTTATCCAGACTTTGAGATCATCGTCATCGAAAACAACAGCAAAGAGGATGAGACCTTCCGCACCTACGAGCGGCTGGAAAAGCAGCACCCCGGCACCTTCCGGGTGGTGCGGTGGGAGGGCGCCGGCTTCAACTACAGCGCCCTGAACAACTTCGGCGAGAAGTTTGCCACCGGCGACTATATCCTGCTGCTGAACAACGACACCGAGGTCATCACCCCGCGCTGGCTGGAGGAGATGGTCATGTTCGCCCAGCAGGAGCGGATCGGCTGCGTGGGCGCCAAGCTGCTGTACCCCGACGACACCATCCAGCACGCCGGCCTGGGCTTCGGCTACCTGACTCTGGCGGCCCATATGCACAAGAATTTCCCGGTGGCCAACCCCGGCTATATGGGCCGGCTGGTGTACGCCCACGACGTTTACGGCGTGACCGGGGCCTGCCTGATGGTCCGCCGGGAGGTGTACGAGGCGGTGGGCGGCCTGGACGAGAGCTTCGCGGTGGCCTTCAACGACGTGGACTTCTGCGTCCGGGTGCGCAAAGCGGGCTATCAGAACCTGTTCACCCCCTTTGCCATGCTGTACCACTATGAGAGCAAGAGCCGCGGCCTGGACGAGGCCCCCGAAAAGCGGGCCCGCTTCGTCTCGGAGGTGACCCGCTTCCAGACCCGCTGGAAGGCGGAGCTGGCCGCGGGCGACCCCTGCCTGAACCCCAACTTCGATATCGACCGGGACGATTTCCGCATCAAGCTGAAACCCCTGGACTGATTGCATAAAGCAGAGGGAGGACGTTGTTTTGAACCTGTCTGCGTCGATCGTGACCTATAACGACCAGGCCGAGGCCATACGGGCCGCCGTCTCGGTGCTGGAACACACCCGCCGCCACCCCCTGGCCCTCTACCTTGTGGACAACGCCAGCACCGACGGCACCGGCAAGGCCCTGGAAGCAGCGGTTGCCAGCGGCAAACTGGCCCCCGGCCCCCGGCAGACCGTCCGGGTCATCCGCAAGGAGACGAACGTGGGCTTTGGGGCCGGGCACAACACCGTGCTGCCCGAGCTGGCCAGCGACTACCACTTTATCCTCAACCCCGATATCCTGCTGCGGGAGGACACCCTCTCGGACCTGGCCGAATGGATGCAGGCCCACCCGGCGGCGGTGATGGCCCGGCCCAGCCTGTGCTTCCCGGATGGGCGGGTGCAGGTGCTGCCCCTGCGGCGGTGCAGCCTGCGGCCCATGGTCTACCGGCAGCTGAGCTTTTTGTCCTTCCTAAAAAAATATAACGACGCCTATGTCATGGCCGGGGAGGACCTGACGCGGCCCCGGCAGATCGAATTCTGCACCGGCAGCTTTGCCGCTGTGCGGACCAGCGCCTTCAAGGCGGCCGGCGGCTTCGACGAGGGATACTTCATGTACGTGGAGGACGCCGACCTGACCCAGAAGATGCTGCAGCGGGGGCAGGTGTGGCTGGTGCCCCAGTACACCGCCGTGCACGTCTGGCACCGGGCGGCCCACCGCAGCCTCGGCCCCATGGTGCAGCAGACCCGCAGCCTGTGCCGCTACTTCAAAAAGTGGGGGTTCAAGTTCTGAGAGGGCTGTAACGGTTGATTTTTCATTTCCGGCAGTGTAAAATAAGAATAGGCCCGTCTGCCTGCCCCAAGGTTCGGGAGGGGGCGGGCCTTTTGCGTTGTTTACAGCGGACGCAGCCTCCGCTTTGTGATCGGGCAGACGCCGGCGTTGCCGCGCGGGCTGCCTGGGAGCTGCACAACCTTTATCTTGAAAAAAGGAGTGCACGTAATGAAAGGCATTATTCTCGCCGGCGGCGCCGGCACCCGGCTTTACCCGCTGACCATGGTTACCAGCAAACAGCTGCTGCCGGTCTACGACAAGCCCATGATCTATTATCCTCTGTCCACCCTGATGCTGGCCGGCATCCAGGATATCCTCATCATCTCGACGCCGGAGGACACCCCCCGCTTCGAGCACCTGCTGGGGGACGGCAGCCAGTACGGCATCCACCTGCAGTATAAAGTCCAGCCTTCCCCCGACGGCCTGGCCCAGGCGTTCATCCTGGGCGAGGAGTTCATCGGCGGCGACTGCTGCGCGATGATTCTGGGCGACAATATCTTCTATGGCAACGGCTTCTCCCGCATTTTGAAGAACGCGGTCCACAACGCCGAGCACAATGGCCGCTGCACCGTCTTTGGCTACTACGTCCAGGACCCCGAGCGGTTCGGCATCGTCGAGTTCGACGCCGACGGCAAGGTGCTGAGCGTGGAGGAAAAGCCCGCGCATCCCAAGAGCAACTACGCCGTCACCGGCCTGTATTTCTACAACCATAAAGTCGCCGAGATGGCAAAGCAGGTCAAGCCCTCCGCCCGGGGCGAGCTGGAGATCACTACCCTGAACGATATGTACCTCAAGCAGGGCGAGCTGGACGTCCAGCTGCTGGGCCGCGGCTTTGCCTGGCTGGACACCGGCACCATGGACAGCCTGGTGGACGCCGCCGACTTTGTCCGCATGATCGAAAAGCGGCAGGGCATCAAGATCAGCGCCCCCGAGGAGATCGCCTTCAAGTATGGGTGGATCAGCCGGGACAAGCTGCTGGAGTCCGCCGCGCGGTACGGCAAGTCCCCCTACGGGCAGCACCTGAAGAACGTCGCCGACGGCAAGCTGCGCTACTGAGCCGGCCGGCACGTTCCCGACACGCAAACGGAGAGGTAAACTATGAAAATCATCGTCACAGGCTGCAAGGGGCAGCTGGGCACCGAGATCATCAAGCAGCTGCGGGAAGGCAAAAGCGAGATCGGCCCCATCCCCGAAAAGCTGCTGAACGCCACCGTCATCGCGGTGGACCTGCCTGAGCTGGACATCTCCAACTACAAAGCGGTGGACGACTTCATCCGCCGGTATAAGCCCGACGTCATCATCAACTGCGCCGCCTACACCAACGTGGACGGCTGCGAGGTGAACCACGACGCCGCCTACAAGGCCAACGCCCTGGGCCCCCGCAATCTGGCCCAGGCCGCCGAAAAGATGGGCTCGCGGCTGGTCCATGTCTCCACCGACTACGTCTTTTCGGGCCGGGAGAACGGCGGCATTCCGCAGGATGAAGCCTGCCTGCCCGGGCCCATCAGCGCCTACGGCTCTACCAAGCTGATGGGGGAGAAGTACGTCGAGCGGTTCTGCCACCGGCACTTCATCGTCCGCACCGCGTGGCTGTACAGCTATTACGGCAAAAACTTTGTCAAAACCATCGTCAACGCCGGCAAAAAGTACGGCAAGCTGGAAGTGGTCAACGACCAGCTGGGCAACCCCACCAACGCGGTGGACCTGGCCCACGAGATCCTGCAGCTGTGCGTTACCCACGAGTATGGGCTGTACCACTGCACCGGTGAGGGCATCTGTTCGTGGTATGACTTTGCCTGCGAGATCATCCGGCTGGCCGGGGTGGACGCGTCGGTCGCGCCCTGCACCAGCGCCGAGTATAAGGCAAAGCACCCCGACAGCGCCGACCGCCCCCACTGGAGCGCGTTGGACAACCGGGGGCTGCGCTGCTCCATCGGCAACCAGGTCCGTCCCTGGCAGGAGGCGCTTGCCTGCTTCTTCCAGCACTGGGACGGGGACAACGGCATGAAAGACTAAGAGGGGAACGAAAAACGCTATGAAAACCTATCTCATCACCGGCTGCGCCGGTTTCATCGGCTCCAACTTCGTGTATTATATGCTGAAAAAGCATGACGACATCCTGCTGGTCAACCTGGACAAGCTGACCTATGCCGGCAACCTGGAAAACCTGAAGGGCGTCGAGGGCGACCCGCGCCACGTCTTTGTGCAGGGCGATATCTGCGACAAGGAACTGGTCGAAGGGCTGTTCCAGAAATATGACTTCGATTACGTCATTAACTTTGCCGCCGAGAGCCACGTGGACCGCAGCATCGCCAACCCCGAGATCTTCGTCCAGACCAACGTCATGGGCACCGTGAACCTGCTGCAGCGGGCCAAGGAAGCCTGGTACGACCCCGCCGCCAAGACCTGGAAGCCGGGCAAGAAATACCTGCAGGTCTCCACCGACGAGGTGTACGGCGCGCTGGGTGCCGAGGGCTACTTCACCGAGACCACCCCGCTGTCGCCCCACAGCCCCTATTCGTCCTCCAAGGCCAGCGCCGACCTGTTCGTCATGGCCTTCCACGACACCTACGGGATGCCCATCAATATCACCCGCTGCTCCAACAACTACGGGCCCTACCAGTTCCCCGAAAAGCTGATCCCCCTCATGATCAACAACGTCAAGCACCACAAGCAGCTGCCCGTCTACGGCGACGGGATGCAGATCCGCGACTGGCTGTATGTGGAGGACCACTGCAAGGCCATCGACATGGTGGCCGAGGGCGGCAAAATCGGCGAGGTGTACAACGTGGGCGGCCACAACGAGCGGCCCAACATCTTCATCGTCAAGACCATCATCTCCCAGCTCCATGACCGCCTGCAGGACGACGGCATCAGCGAGGACCTGATCAAGCACGTGGCCGACCGTCTGGGCCACGACCGCCGCTACGGCATCGACCCCACCAAGATCAAGAACGATCTGGGCTGGTATCCCGAGACCCCCTTTGAAAAGGGCATCGTCCTGACCATCGACTGGTACCTGGCCCACGAGGACTGGATGAACAACGTCACCAGCGGCAACTACCAGAAGTACTACGAGGAAATGTACAAGAATAAGTAAGCCGCCAGATAAAGGAATCCCCGCCCGGAAACCCGGACGGGGATTTTTTTGTGTGTTAGATGCCGGCGCGCCCGCAGGGCGCGCATACGAAATCGGAGCGGCGGGCGGCTGACGCCCGGAAAAAGCGATGCGCAATTCCTCTAAAGCGCAGTAAAGAGCTTTTTCAGCCAGACGCCCAGAGCGACCTTCCTCTTTTGGGTCCAGGGCTCCGCCCTGGTCGTTGCGGGTGGGTAGGGAGTCCAGAGGGCCTAGGGAGGGGGAGTCGAAACACCCTCCCTGGCCCTCTGGCCCGGCGGGGCGAAAAAGCAAGGTGTAGGGAGGCAGTGCTGGCCGGAAAACTTCCCCTCTTGCCGTTGCCCAAATTTCCGGCGCGGGACGGCGCCCGCTTGGAAATTTGGACGGCTGCGCCTGACTCGCCTCGCTGCTTCGTCCGCAGGACGCGCTCGGCTCGTCAGCCCAAGCTGATCCCCATCCGGCGGGCGACGGTCAGCAGGTCGCAGCTTTCGGGGATGTTGCGGCTCTTGCCGGCAACGTCCTCCAGGCGGTTTTCCACCACGCGGCCGTTGACCATGGCCACGGTGACGCCGTAGCGCTCGGCCTCCACCAGCTTGGCGGCATGGCTGCCGAACTGGGTGGACAAAACGCGGTCGTAAGCACAGGGAGTGCCGCCGCGCTGCATATGGCCGGGGATGCACACGCGGGTCTCAAAGCCGGTCTTTTTCTGGACGGCGGTGGCGATGCGGTTGGTGGCGGTGGCGCCGAAACCGGCCTCGGCCCGCTTGGCGGTCCACTCTTTGCGCTTCATGCGGGCTTCCTCGGCGTTCAGGGCGCCCTCGGCCACCGCGATGATGGAGAAGTTGGAGCCGTTCTTGGCGCGGCGCTCGACAGCGGCGCAGACGCGGTCGATGTCGTAGGGCAGCTCGGGCAGCAGGATGATGTCCGCGCCGCCCGCAATGCCGGCATACAGGGTCAGCCAGCCGGCCTTGTTGCCCATGATCTCGATGCACATGACCCGGCTGTGGCTGCCGGCGGTGGTGTGGATGCGGTCGATGACCTCGGTCGCGATCTCGACGGCGGTGTGGAAACCAAAGGTGACGTCGGTGCCGTAGATGTCGTTGTCGATGGTCTTGGGCAGGCCGATGATGTTCAGCCCCTCCCTGGACAGCAGGTTGGCGGTCTTGTGGGTGCCGTTGCCGCCCAGGCAGAGCAGGCAGTCCAGCTTGAGGTCGTTGTAGGTCTTTTTCATGGCGGCGACCTTGTCCACCTTGTCCTCCTCGATGACCTGCATCATCTTGAAGGGGGTGCGCTTGGTGCCCAGGATGGTGCCGCCCAGCGTCAGCAGGCCGCGGAAATCGTCCGGCTGCATCTTTTTGTAGTCGCCGTTGATCAGGCCGTGGTAGCCGTTGAGGATGCCGATGATCTCGACGTTATCCCCCATGCGGACGTACAGCGCTTTGGCCACGCCGCGGATGGTCGCGTTCAGGCCGGGGCAGTCGCCGCCGGCGGTCAGGATGCCAACACGTTTCTTCATTGCAGAACCCTCTTTTCATTTCACTGTTCGTGTGCCCGGGCACAGGCGCCGCCCGCGCCCTTCTTATAGATGTATTAAGAGTAGTCTGAAATGCTTCATCTGTCAAGGTTTTTGAAACTTTTTTTGTAAAAAATGATGGTGCCGCCGTCTTTTCTGTGCCTGCCGGGCAGGGCTGAAAAGCTGACCGCCCGAAAGGCGGGAGAAAATCCGAAAAAAACAGTTGACAACGCCGCTCCATTCAGGTATAATATCCCTTGTCAGCGGCGGGGCCCACCTGCCGCGGAGAATCACCGATGGGGATTTGCATAGTGGTAGTGCGGTAGACTCTGACTCTACTTGTGGGAGTTCGATTCTCTCATCCCCAACCAAACCGCAGCTGCAAAAGCTGCGGTATTTTCGGGGCATAGCGCAGCTGGTAGCGCGCCTGGTTCGGGACTAGGAGGCCGTGGGTTCAAATCCCGCTGCTCCGACCAAGAGACGGATGCTGAAAAGCGCCCGTCTTTTTTTGTTGTTTTTGGCAAAACGCGGCGGGATGCGCGCGCCGATTTGTGAAAAAGGCTGAAAATCGCGCCGGAGGCGTTTCGCGTCTTTACAATCGCGGCGGTGTGTGTTACAATGCAAAGCGTTATCACTGCATCGCTTTATCACGGCATAGTGATAGAGACGGGAAGCACAGCGGATGTCAAGGAGGAGTTCAAGATGAGAAAGTGGAAAAAAGCAGTATCCCTGATGCTGACGGCGGCCATGGCCCTGTCCTTTGCGGCGTGCGGCGGCTCGGCGTCCAGTGCGTCCAGCGCATCCGGCACGGCCGGCTCCAGCGAAGCGGAGAGCGCCGCTGACAGCGCCGCCGCTAGCGAAAACGTTGCCAGCTTCACGGAGAGCGACGTCGCCTACGTTCAGGACAAGGGCACGCTGGTGGTGGGCATGACCGACTTTGCCCCCATGGACTACCGGAACGACAGCGGCGAGTGGATCGGCTTTGACGCCGACATGGCCAAGGCCTTTGCCGAGTACCTGGGAGTCGAGGCGGAATTTTTGGAGATCAACTGGGACAACAAGCTGATGGAGCTGGACACCAAGGGCGTGGACGCCATCTGGAACGGCATGACCATCACCGATGAAGTGACCAACGGCGCTTCGGTGTCCGAGCCCTACTGCAACAACGGCCAGGTGGTGGTCGTGTCCGCCGACAAGGCCGCGGACTACCAGGATGTGGAGAGCCTGTCCGGCCTGAGCTTTGCGGTCGAGAACGGCTCGGCCGGCGCGGAACAGCTGGACGCCCTGGGCATCCCCTATGTGGCCAAGTCCACCCAGGCGGACGCTTTGATGGAAGTGGCTTCCGGCGCGTCGGATGCCTGCGTCATCGACCTGCTGATGGCCGGCGCCATGATCGGCGAGGGCACCAGCTACCCTGACCTGACTTACACCGTCCAGCTGAACAGCGAGGAGTACGGCGTGGGCTTCCGCAAGGGGTCGGACCTGGTGGACGCGTTCAATACCTTCTGGAAAGAAGCCTATGACGACGGCACCGTGATGGAGACCGCCACCACCTACGGCGTCCAGGAATCCGTCATCGAAAAGTAAACTGCCGAAAACCAAAAGGCAAGTCCGGCCCCGCCAGGGAGCCGGGCTTGTGCTGTGAGAGAGGAACCGCCTATGCTGCTGACCGTCACCCTGACTTTGCTGGAAGGGCTGGGCACCACCCTGAAACTGTTTGCCCTGACCCTTTTGTTCGCGCTGCCTCTGGGCCTTGTCATCGCCCTGGGGGCCATGAGCCGGATCACCCCCCTGCGCTGGCTGGTCAGCACGGTGGTGTGGGTGGTGCGGGGCACCCCCCTGATGATCCAGATCCTCATCATCTTTTACGGGCCGGGCCTTCTGTTTGACCTGCCGCTGCTGCCGCGGTTCGGGGCGGCGCTGCTGTCCTTCGTCATCAACTACGCCTGCTATTTTTCCGAGATCTACCGCGGCGGCATCCAGTCCATCCCCAAAGGCCAGTATGAGGCCGGCGAGGTGCTGGGCATGACCAAGAGCCAGATCTTTTTCAAGGTGACGCTGCTGCAGGTGATCAAGCGGATCGTCCCGCCCATGGGCAACGAGTTCATCACCCTGGTCAAGGACACCGCCCTGGTGCGTGTCATCTCGGTGTACGAGATCATCTGGATGGGCGAGTCCTACATCAAAAAAGGGATGATCTGGCCCTTGTTCTACACCGCCGTGTTCTACCTGGTGGTCAACGGCATTCTGACGCTGCTGTTCCGCTGGGCCGAAAAGAAGCTGGATTATTTCCGCTGAGGAGGGGAGCGCCATGCCTGTTTTGGAAGTCAAGAACATTGAAAAGCACTTCGGCGCAACCCGTGTGCTGGAGGACATCAGCTTCGATCTGGAGCAGGGCCAGGCCCTGGCCATCATCGGGTCGTCGGGCAGCGGCAAGACCACCCTGCTGCGCTGCCTGAACTTCCTCGAGACGCCCGACCGGGGGCAGATCGTGGTCAACGGCGAGACCCTGTTTGACGCCGCCGACCCCGCCACCCAGCGGGAGGCGGAAGTGCGCCGCAAGCGGCTGCACTTCGGGCTGGTGTTCCAGTCCTTCAACCTGTTCCCGCAGTACACCGCTTTGCAGAACGTCATGCTGGCAAAGCAGCTGCTGGCCCAGGAGCAGCCCGACTACAAGGCCCGCAAAAAGGAGATCAACGCCGCCATCGAGGCCGAGGGCCGGGAGCTGCTGCATCGGATGGGCCTGGCCGACCGCGCCAACCACTATCCCCACCAGCTTTCGGGCGGACAGCAGCAGCGGGTGGCTATCGCCCGGGCGCTGGCCCTCCACCCGGATATCCTCTGCTTTGACGAGCCCACCAGCGCCCTGGACCCCGAGCTGACCGGCGAGGTGCTGAAGGTGATCCGCTCCCTGGCCGAACAAAAGACCACCATGATCATTGTCACCCACGAAATGGCCTTTGCCCGCGACGTAGCCGACCAGATCATCTTCATGGACGGCGGCGTCATCGTGGAACAAGGCCCTGCCCGCCAGGTGATCGAGCGCCCGCGGGAGGAGCGTACCAAACAGTTCCTGGCCCGCTACGCCCAGGAGCGCTAAAACTAAAAAAGAAAAACGGGGCCCCATCTGCCGCACTCCTGTACGGACAGATGGGGCCCTTTGGCGTTGTACCGGCCGTTACTCCCGCGGCCGGCCGTGAGCCGGATGCTAAAGACGGTTTTCTTCTCCCCAGACGCACAGCTGGTCGAGGATCTTCATCAGGGACAGGCCCCGCTCGCTGAGGCGGTACTCCACCCTGGGCGGGATCTGTGGGTATTCCTGACGGAGGATAAGCTGGTCCCGCTCCAGCTCTTTCAGGTTGCGGCTGAGCGTTTTGTCCGAAACGGTTTTCAAATACCGCTTCAGCTCATTGAAGCGCACCACCCGGAACTCCATCAGGCAATACAGGATCACCATTTTGTGCTTGCCCGAGATCAGAGAGAGGGTATAGCTGAAGCCGGTGTCCTCAAAATTGGCGTGCTCGATATAGTTCTGGATCATAGTTTTGCTTTCCTCAGAGATAGTACCTTTCTTATATGACAGTACTTGTCTTTTGCTGCCTGCCTGCTATAATCATTATAGAAGCAGGCGTTGCAGATGTCAATGCCGGAGAAAGCGAGGTAAAATGCGATGAGAAAACAGCTCCCCTTAACGGAAGGCATCTTCCCGATGCCGGTACTGATGGTGGCCACTTACAACGAGGACGGCACGGTCAATGTGATGAACGCTGCCTGGGGCACCATGCAGGAGAGGGATACGGTGGCCCTTAACCTGACGGAGACCCACAAGACCGTGCAGAACATCAAGGCCCGCGGAGCCTTCACGGTGAGCATTGCAGACGCGGCCCATGTGGTGGAAGCCGACTATTTCGGGATGGCCTCGGGCAACCAGACCCCCGATAAGTTTGCTAACAGCGGCCTGACGGCCACCCGCTCCCCGGTGGTGGATGCGCCGATCATCCATGAATTCCCCCTTTGCCTGGAGTGCCGGTTCCTTGAGTATCAAACGAACGAATATGGCTGCGGCGTCATCGGCAAGGTGGTACGGATCACCGCCGATGAAAGCGTCATGGAAGGGGACAAAGTGGACATCTCCCGTGTAAACGCGATCGCCTTTGACCCCTACACCCACGGGTATTACCGTGTGGCTGAACGGGTGGGCGAAGCCTTCCGGGACGGCCTCCGGCTGAAAAAATAACTGCATAGCGCCCCCGCCCCCCGGCCCCGTGCCGGCGGGGCTTTTTTGCTGGGAAAAAGGCAACAAAATAACCAAAGCCCTGTCCAACCGGACAAGGCTCCAGACTGTCGAAAAAGTCCCGTCCAGCCGACATGTGCGGATGGACGGGACACATACAGGGAAATTTGGCGCTGAGAGTGTGCGAGCCGCTTTTGCGGTGAGTGCGCGGTTCAGCGCTAAATTTTGTCCCCAGGGGAATATTAGGGGGAAGGAATTTCTGCCGCGCGGCTGCGCGCAGAAATGGGTTCCCCCTAAAGCGTGGCGCTTTTGCGACACGCTGAAGCCCTGTCCAACCGGACAAGGCTCAGCGTGGCGATAAGAGAATGAGAGAGTGTCGTCGGAGCCTGCCGCACTGCACTTATGGCCGGCCGGCGATGTAAAGCGGGCCGAACAGGCTGCCCAAAAACAGCAGGAGATACAGCTGGCTGGGCCGGAAGGCGGGAAACAGCCAGCCCAACGCGAGATTGACCAGAGGAAGCAGCGCCGGGACCAGGCAGGACCAGACCCGCAGCGCCCTCACGATGCGGGGCCAGTTTGCGTTGTTGAAGGCCACGCCGGGGACGTTGATACGCAAGATGTAGTCCCAGAAAAAGCCCAGCTGGTTCTCGTCGTAGAAGTCCGGCAGGCGGACCGGCACGAGCAGCCAGAAGTACGCGCCGAAAACGGCGGCCATGATCGCAAGCAGCTGCACTGTTTCGGCGTGCGGGTTGCCCAGCCGGAAGTTGGCGTAAACGCCTGCGGCCCCGGCGGCCAGGGCCGCGGCAAACCAAACGATCCCCCTGGGGCGCTGCTGCCACGCCCGCTTGGACGTATGGATGGAATCGGGGTAGCGGATCGCGGCCTTGACCGCGTGCTCGACCGTGTCCGGGGCGATGGGCTCGGCGGCGGGACAGCGGCGGCAGAGCAGCAGCTCGGTCACTGTCACGTCCAGCGCTTCGGCCAGCGGGATGAGCAGGGCCGTGTCCGGCAGGCTCAGACCGGTATCACATACTTAAAGATATTGGTGTCATTCAATCAATTTTGCCGATGAAGCGGTAGAAGATTTCTACCTCCTGTTCCCGGCTTCCGTCCTCGTTCTTGACCGCCTCATGGACAAGGATTTTTTCAATCAGCGTGTTCAAGAGTTCAGCGGTGAGTTCCGTGGGATTGACGCACTCTTTCATCAAGGCAATCCATTTTTCTGCGTCTGCGGCACTCTGGCTTTCAGCGGCAATAGCAGATTGAAGCTGTTCAATCTTTTCTTCCAGTTCCGCCTGTTCGCTTTGGTACTTCCCGGACAGCATATTGAAGTTGTATTCTGTGATACGCCCCGCCGCCCAGTCCTCATACATCCGGGCAAACAGGGTATCGACCTCGGCTTTCCGCTTCTCCGCTTTTTTCAGTTCAGCAGCCTGTTTTTTTCTTGCGGCGGCCTGTCCTTTGTCATTGGCGTTCAGCAGCCGTTTCAAAAGCTGTTCTTCATCGTGCTGTACCAGCGCCGACCAGTATTGCAGACGGGAGAGGACATAGGCGTAAAGCACATCATAGCGGATGTAGTGCATGGAGCATTGGCGTGTGCCTTGCCCGTTCTTGCTACAATGGTAGTAGCCATAGGGCTTGCTGTTCTGTCTGTTCTCCCCGTAGGCCAGCGACCAGCCGCAGTCCGCACACTTTATCAGCCCCGCAAAAATCTGTGTCGTGCCATTCTTGCGCTCCCTCCGGCGGCTTGCGATCTGCTCCTGTACCTGCCGGAAAACCTGTTCGCTGATAATCGGCTCCTG
>DWWN01000008.1 GCA_019119685.1 Candidatus Faecalibacterium faecigallinarum | reverse complement strand
TAGCACAAAAATTAGCACTGTCAAGAGGTGAGTGCTAATTTTACAAAAGTTTTCTCAAAAAATCAAGAAAAATCAGAGGCTGGACAGGAAGTGATTTTGCACTCGTTGGCAGAGAGTGAAAAAGCAGCGCTGTAGGAACTTCCTACAGCGCTGCTTGCAGAAGGCGGGAAAAGGGATGGTTTCAGGCCTGGGGCGTCAGCTGCTGGATGCCCTGCTGGATCCGGCGGAGGGTTTCCTCCTTCCCCAGGATCTGGCACAGTTCTACGGCGCCGCCGGGGGTGGTGGGCTTGCCGGAGACCGCCACCCGGACGGGCCACATGATTCGCCCGTTTTTCAGCCCCTGTTCCTCGGCCAGGTGGATGAGGGCGTCGTGCACGGCATCGTAGGACCAGTCGGTCATCCCTTCGAACACCGGCACAACCAGTTGGAGGGCCTCCAGGGAGTTTTCCGGGTTGGTCTTCATCTTCTTATGGGTGTACAGATCGTTGGAGTAGGCGGGGAGCTGGTCAAAGAAATCCACCATGGGGGGGATCTCGGTGAGGGTATCCAACCGGGTCTGCACCAGGGGGGCCACCAGGCCCAGGTCAATGGCGGGGGTGTGGATGGCCTGCTTGAGGTAAGGCTCCGCCACAGCCAGGAACGCCTCGGGGGAGAGGGCTTTGATATAGGCGCTGTTGAAGTACTTCAGCTTCTCCAGATCAAAGATGGCGGGGGACTTGGAGATGCCCCCGATGTCAAAGGCCTGGACCAGTTCCTCCAGGGTGAAGAACTCCCGCTCTGCCAGCTCCCCCCGGGGGGACCAGCCCAGCAGGGCCACATAGTTGAGGATGGCGGGGGTAAGATACCCCTGGGCCTTCAAGTCCTCGTAGGAGGGGTCGCCGTGGCGCTTGGACATCTTATGCTGGGCATCCCGCATCACCGGGGAACAGTGGATGTAGGTGGGGATGGGCCAGCCGAAGGCCTCATAGAGCAGGTTATACTTGGGGGAGGAGGCCAGGTATTCGCTGCCCCGGACCACATGGGTGATGCCCATCAGGTGGTCGTCCACCACGTTGGCAAAGTTATAGGTGGGCATCCCATCGCTCTTGATGAGGATCTGGTCGTCCATCTCGCTGTTGTTCACCTCGATGTGGCCGTAGACCAGATCGTCGAAGCCGGTCACGCCGGTGCGGGGGATCTTCTGCCGGATGACGTAGGGCTCGCCGGCGGCCAGGCGGCGGCGGACCTCCTCGGCGGGCAGGTCGCGGCAGCAGCCGTCGTAGTGGGTCATCTCGCCCCGGGCCCGCTGCTCGGCGTGGAGGGCGTCCAGCCGCTCGCTGGTGCAAAAGCAGTAGTAGGCTTTGCCGTCGGCCACCAGCTGCTCGGCGTACTGCTTGAACAGGCCCATCCGCTCGCTCTGGACATAGGGGCCCACCGGGCCGCCCACATCGGGGCCCTCGTCCCACAGCAGGCCGGCCTCCCGGCAGGTGTCGTAGATCACGTCCACCGCGCCCTCCACATAGCGCTCCTGGTCGGTGTCCTCGATGCGCAGGATGAAGGTGCCCCCGGCGTGCTTGGCCGTCAGGTAGGCGTAAAGGGCGGTGCGCAGGTTGCCCACGTGCATATACCCCGTGGGGGACGGGGCAAAGCGGGTACGTACTTTCTGTTCCATGGTCTTTCTCCTCTATCAACAGGCTGTAAAAACAGCGTTCTCACACAAAGACAGGTATAGTTTACCCACTCGGAGGGCGTTTGTCAATCATTCCCCCGCCCCAAGTGCCGGTTTCCCCTTGACAAATCCACTCTAGATGAATACAATAGCACAAGGAGCCGCGACGGCGCGGCAGCGGCCTGCGCCGGACGACAGCTTTTTACACAGCCTCAAGACCCGGTATCCTGTGCGGATGCCGGTTTTTTTGTGGCAAGACAAGAAGGGTTTTTGGGAAAAGGAGAACGATCCAAAATGAAAAGAATGAAAGCATTGGCCCTTGGCCTGGCAGCTGTCATGCTGGCCGGCCTGACCGCCTGCGGCGGCAGCAGCGCCGCCTCGGACGCCCCCGACGGGGACGGCGACCCCTCCACCCTGACGGTGGCCATGGAGTGCGCCTACGCCCCCTACAACTGGACCCAGACCGACGACTCCAACGGCGCGGTGCAGATCCGTGATTCCAGCGACTACGCCTACGGCTACGACGTCATGATGGCCAAGAAGATCGCCGAGGCCCTGGGCCAGGAGGTCCAGATCGTCAAGCTGGACTGGGACAGCCTGGTCCCCGCCGTCATGAGCGGTGATGTGGACTGCGTCATCGCAGGCCAGTCCATCACCAGTGAGCGCGCCCAGCAGGTGGACTTCACTGACCCCTACTACTACGCCTCCATCGTCACCCTGGTGAAGAAGGACAGCCCCTATGCCTCTGCCGCCAGCGTGGCCGACCTGGCCGGCGCCACCTGCACCAGCCAGCTGGGCACCATCTGGTATGACATCTGCCTGCCCCAGATCGAAAACGCCAACATCCTGCCCGCCCAGGAGACCGCCCCCGCCATGCTGGTGGCCCTGGACAGCGGTGCCTGCGACATCGTCGTCACCGACCGGCCCACCGCCCAGGCGGCGCTGGTGGCCTACCCCGACTTCCAGCTGCTGGACTTTGGCGGCGGCGAGGGCGACTTCGAGGTCAGCGAGGAGGAGATCAACATCGGCATCTCCCTGAAGAAGGGCAACACCGCCCTGAAGGACGCCATCAACGAAGTGCTGTCCACCATGACCACCGACGACTACAACGCCATGATGGACCAGGCCATCGAGGCCCAGCCCCTGAACCAGGGCTGACGCCCTGCGGGGGCAGCCCCGTTTTGCCCCTGTCCGTGTCCCGCCCGCCCTGGGCGGGACCTGTTTTGCCAAGCTGCTGCATCCGGCCGGGACGCAGCGTTTCAACGGACGTACCAAAGGAGTACCCATGACCACATTTTTGAACGAGTGCGCCTTCCTGCTGCAGAAGTACGGCGTATCTTACCTGCGGGGCGCTGGCACCACCCTGCTGCTGGCGCTGGTCGGCACCCTGGCGGGCTGCCTGATCGGCTTTGCGGTGGGCACGCTGCAGACCATCCCCATCGACCCCCACCGCGACCCCCTGTACAAGCGCATCCCCCTGCGGGCGCTGCGGGTGCTGCTGCGGTGCTACGTGGAACTGTTCCGCGGCACCCCCATGATGATCCAGGCCGTCTTTATCTACTACGGCCTGATGCAGGTGTTCAACATCCATCTGGAGATGTGGACGGCAGGCTTCCTGATCGTCTCCATCAACACCGGCGCGTACATGGCCGAGACGGTCCGGGGCGGCATCGTCTCCATCGACCCCGGCCAGACCGAGGGCGCCATGTCCATCGGCATGACCCACTGGCAGACCATGCTGCACGTCATCATGCCCCAGGCGCTGCGGAACATCGTGCCTCAGATCGGCAACAACTTCATCATCAACATCAAGGACACCTCGGTGCTGTCGGTCATCTCCATCACCGACCTGTTTTTCGTCCACAAGAGCGTGGTGGGCGCCCAGTACACCTATTTTGAGAGCGCCACCATCGTCATGCTCATCTACCTGACCATGACCCTGCTGTCCAGCTATCTGCTGCGCCTGTGGGAGAAAAAGCTGGACGGCCCCCAGAACTACGACCTGGACACCACCGACACTCTGGCCTACACCAGCGGGATGTACAACGCCCCGGACCCGGACCACAAGTCCCAGAATCTTGACATGAAGGAGGGCGCCAGCCATGTCTGAACCGATCATTGAAGTGCGCCACCTCTCCAAGAGCTTCGGCACCCACGTGGTGCTGCGGGATGTGGACTTTACCGTCAAGCCCGGGGACGTCACCTGCGTCATCGGCGCGTCCGGCTCGGGCAAATCCACCCTGTTGCGCTGCATCAATCTGCTGGAGACCCCCACGGCGGGCTCCATCCTGTTCCACGGCCAGGACATCATGGCCAAGGGCTTCAGCCCGTCCAGCTACCGCGCGCGAGTGGGGATGGTGTTTCAGTCCTTCAACCTGTTCAACAACATGACCGTGCTGGAAAACTGCACCGCCGGCCTGCGCTACGTCCTGCACCAGGACAAGGAGGCCGCCAAGGCCACCGCCCTGGCCAACCTGGAAAAGGTGGGCATGGCCCCCTACATCCACGCCCGGCCCCGGCAGCTGTCCGGCGGCCAGAAGCAGCGGGTGGCCATCGCCCGGGCCCTGTCCATGCAGCCCGAAGTGCTGCTGTTCGACGAGCCCACCTCGGCCCTTGACCCCCAGATGGTGGGCGAGGTGCTCTCGGTCATGCGCAAGCTGGCCGCCGGCGGCCTGACCATGATCGTGGTGACCCACGAGATGGCCTTTGCCCGCGACGTGTCCACCCATGTGGTGTACATGGCCGACGGCGTCATCGCCGAGGAAGGCTCCCCCGCCGACATCTTCGACCACCCGCAGAACCCCAAGACGGTGGAATTTTTGAGCCGTTTCCGGGAGCGCTAACGCTTCTCCCCTCTCAGCCGCCTGCGGCGGCAGCTCCCCCGCGGGGGGAGCCAAGTGTGCGCGCCGTTTTCCAACCGCACTTTCAGGTAAGAAAAAGTCCCTGCTGTTTTTCAACAGCGGGGACTTTTTTATCGCTATAAGGGCTTTTTGCCGGGCAGCGGCGTCTTGCTTAGTACAGTTTTGCGCCGGCGGGGATGTGGTCGTCGACCATGAGCAGGTGCAGCTTCTCTGCGCCCAGCTCGTGGTGGACTGCCGAGATCAGCATCCCGCAGGAGTCGATGCCCATCATCTTGCGCGGGGGCAGGTTGACGATGGCGATGGCGGTCTTGCCCACCAGCTCCTCGGGCTCATAGTAGGCGTGGATGCCGCTGAGGATCACCCGGTCGGTGCCGGAACCGTCGTCCAGAACGAACTGCAGCAGCTTCTTCGACTTGGGCACCGCGCTGCACGCCTTGATCTTGACGGCGCGGAAATCGGACTTGGAGAAGGTCTCAAAGTCCACCATATCCTCGAACAAAGGCTCGATCTCGACGTTGGAGAAGTCGATGGGCTCCACAGCGGCGGGGGCCGGCGCAGCTTCGGCTGCCGGCGCGTCCTGCTGGGCGGGGGCGGCCGCGGGGGCCTCCTCCTGCTTTGCGGCGGCGGGGCCGTCCAGCGGCTTCATGGTCGGGAACAGCAGCACGTCCCGGATGGAAGCCGAGTCGGTCAGCAGCATGACCAGGCGGTCCACACCGAAGCCCAGGCCGCCCGTGGGGGGCAGGCCGTATTCCAGCGCGTTGACATAGTCGTAATCGACCTGGGCCTTGCAGCCGGGCTCCAGGGCCTTGCGCTCGGCCACCTGGCGCTCGAAGCGGTCCTTCTGGTCGATGGGGTCGTTCAGCTCGCTGAAGGCGTTGCCGTACTCGGTGCAGTCGATGAAGTATTCAAACCGCTCGGTGAAGGCGGGGTCGTCGGGCTTGCGCTTGGCCAGCGGGCTGATCTCCACCGGGTAATCGTAGATGAAGGTGGGCTGGATCAGCTTGTCTTCCACAAAGGCGTCGAAGAAGGCCGCCAGGATGGAGCCGCGGGTGGGCACCTCGGGCAGGTCCACGTTGTGGGCCTTGGCCGCGGTGATGGCGTCGGAGTCGGTCTTCCAGTCATGGTAATCCACGCCGGAATACTTTTTCACCGCCTCCACCATGGTCAGGCGCTCCCAGTGGCCCATGTCGATCTGCTTGCCCTGGTACGGGATGACCAGGCTGCCGCAGATCTTCTCGGCCAGGCGCTTATACAGCTCCTCCACCAAATCCATCATGCCGTGATAGTCGGTGAACGCCTGGTACAGCTCGATGGAAGTGAACTCGGGGTTGTGCTTGGGGTCCATGCCCTCGTTGCGGAAGATGCGGCCCACCTCGTAGACCCGGTCCATGCCGCCCACCACCAGCCGCTTGAGGTACAGCTCGGTCTCGATGCGCAGCACCATGTCCATGTTCAGGGTGTTGTGGTGGGTGATGAAGGGCCGGGCCGACGCGCCGATCTCAAAGGGGGTCAGGATGGGGGTGTCCACCTCCAAAAAGCCCTTCTCGTCCAGATAGGCGCGGATCTCCTTCAGGATGCGGCTGCGCTTGACAAAGGTGTCCTTGACTTCGGGGTTGGCGATCAGGTCCACATAGCGCTGGCGGTAGCGCATCTCGGTGTCGGTCAGGCCGTGGAACTTTTCGGGCAGGGGCCGCAGGCTCTTGGCCAGCAGGGTCAGCTCGGTCACACGGAGGCTCAGCTCGCCGGTCTTGGTGCGGAACACTTCGCCCTTGACGCCGATGATATCGCCCACATCCAGCTTTTTGAAGGCGGCGTAGGCTTCCTCGCCCAACTCGTCGCGGCGGACGTAGAGCTGGATGTCGCCCTTATCGTCCCGCAGGTGGGCAAAGCTGGCCTTGCCCATCACCCGCTTGGACATCATGCGGCCGGCCAGCGCGGCGGTGCGGCCGGCGTCCGCCTCGTTGGGCAGGCTGGCATACTCCGCCTTCAGGTCCGCCGAGTAGGCGTCCTGGGGGAACTTGGTGATGGTGAAGGGGTCGCAGCCAGCGGCGCGCAGATCGGCCAGCTTCTGGCGGCGGACCAGCACCTGCTCGCTGTCGGCAGGGGCTGCGGTATTCTTGATCTCTTCCATGCCCGCCTCCCGTTATACCTTGCTGTGGGTGATGGCCAGCACCTTGTACACCACGGTGTGGCCTGCGGGCAGCAGGACCTCGGCCTCGTCGCCCACGGCCTTGCCCAGCAGGGCGTGGCCCACAGGGCTCTCGTCGCTGATCTTGCCCTTGAAGGGGTCGGCCTCGGTGCGGCCCACGATGTCGTATTCCTCGGGCTCCTCGTCCTCCATCTGGATGGTGACGTGGGTGCCCACCGAGACGCTGTCCACGCTCAGTTCGCTCTCGTCGATGACCCGGACGTTCTTGATCATCTGCTCCAGCTCGGTGATGCGGTTCTCGACCAGGCCCTGGGTGTTCTTGGCCTCATCGTACTCGCTGTTCTCGGACAGGTCGCCGTGGCTGCGGGCCTCTTTGATCTCCTCGGCCAGCTCCTTGCGGCGGACCGTCTTGAGGTATTCCAGTTCTTCCTTGATGGCCTGAAGGCCGGCGGCAGACATTACGATTTCCTGTGCCATGGATCTGAATCTCTCCTTATGTTCAAAATGTGCGGCAGGGCGGTCCCAAAGCCGCAGGTCGGCGTTTTTACGGGGCAAAGGGGCTGTCCCTCCACCCTAACCTCTCTATTATAATAGCAACCCGCCGGGATGTCAACCAAAACACATCGCAGATAAGTGCAAATAATCCCCATCCGTCCTGCCCGGCCGGCATGTACGGACGGGCAGGACACATACAGGGAAATTTTCCGGCGAGAGTGTGCGAGCCGCCCTCAGCGGCGAGTGCGCGGTTCGCCGGAAAATTTTGTCCCCGGGAGATACCAGGGGGAAGAATTTCTGACGCGCGAATGCGCGCAGAAATGGGTCCCCCTGGAGGGGGCTTGCCCCCTATAAAAAGGACCCCGCCGGCAGAGGGAAGTGCCGACAGGGTCCGGGTGGATGTCTTTAACTTGTGCGCGGGAAGGTCACGGCTCAGTCGTCCGCACCCTCGTCCAGGTTGCCCAGCTTGCGGGCCTGTTCGACCACGGCGGGTACCAGGTTCTCGGGCAGCACCTCATAGCGGACGAACTCGCGGGTGAACCAGCCGCGGCCCTGGGTGGTCTGCCGGATGAAGGTGGTGAAGGTGGTCAGCTCAGCCAGAGGCACCTCAGCGATGATGGTCTGCAGGCCGTCCTCGTCGGGCTCCATGCCCAGCACGCGGCCGCGGCGCTTGGTCACATCGCCCATGATGTCGCCGGTGTTGTCGCTGGGGATGTGGGCGCGGACGGTGTAGATGGGCTCCAGAATGACGGGGCCCGCCTCGGGCATGGCCGCCTTATAGGCCAGCTTGGCCGCCATGATGAAGGCCATTTCGGAGGAATCGACGGGGTGGTAGCTGCCGTCCAGCAGGGTGGCCTTCATGCCGACCATGGGATAGCCGGCCAGCACGCCCTTTTCGGCCGCCAGGCGGACGCCCTTTTCCACGGCGGGGAAGAAGTTCTTGGGCACCGAGCCGCCGAAGACCTGCTCCTCGAACTGGATGGCGTCGCCCTCGCAGGGCTCGAACTTGATGACGACGTCGCCGAACTGGCCGTGGCCGCCGGTCTGCTTCTTGTGGCGGCCCTGCTTCTGCACCGGCTTGCGGATGGACTCGCGGTAGGCGATGCGGGGCGCTTCCAGCCCGATCTCAACGCCGAACTTGTTCTTCAGCTTGGCCTTGACCACGTCGAGGTGCTGCTCGCCCAGGCCGCCGATGATCTGCTGATGGGTCTCGGCGTTGTTCTCGTAGCTGAGGGTGGGGTCCTCCTCCATCAGGCGGGCCAGCGCGCTGCTGATCTTGCCCTCGTCGCCCTTCTTGGCCACGGTGACGGCCATGAAGAAGCTGGGACTGGGGAACACGGGCGCATCCAGCTTGACCACGCGGGAGGCGTCGCAGAGGGTGTCGCCGGTGCGGGCGCTGACCATCTTGGCCACCGCGCCGATGTCGCCGGCGGTGATCTCGTCGGCGTCGGTCTGCTTTTTGCCGCAGATGAACATGGGCTTGCCCAGTTTCTCGGTGTCGCCGGTGCGGGCGTTGACCAGGCTCATGCCCGGGGTCACTTTGCCGCTGAGCACCCGCAGGTAGCTCATCTTGCCCACGAAGGGATCGGCCACCGTCTTAAAGACGTAGGCGGCGGTGGGCTCTGCGGCGTCGCAGTGCAGCTCCACCAGATCGCCGCCGGCGTTCTCCGCCGGGATGGCGGCGGCGTGGGCCGGGCTGGGCAGCAGCTTGTCCATATTGTACAACAGCATATCCAGCGCCTGCAGGTTGACGGCGCTGCCGCAGAACACGGGGGTGATCAGGCCGTCCTTGACGCCCTTGCGCATCCCTTCCACGATCTCCTCGGTGGTGAAGGGCTCGCCGCCGAAGAACTTTTCCATCAGCTCGTCGTCGGTCTCGGCGATGGCCTCGCTCATGGCCTCGATCAGGCCCTGGAAGCGGTGGCCGATGTCGGGCAGGTCCACCTGGATCTGCTTGCCGCTCTCATATTTGAACGCCTTCTGGCTGAACAGGTTGATGTAGACGCTGGTGCCGTCGTCCAGGCGGGCAGGCACCACGCAGGGGCAGATGCTGGAGCCGAACTTGATCTTCATGTCCTCCAGGATCTGGAAGTAGTTGGAGTGCTCCAGGTCGGACTTGGTGACAAAGACCATGGTGGCCTTGCCGTTCTTGCGGGCCAGCTGGAACGCCTTCTCGGCGCCCACGGTGACGCCGCTGCGGCCCGACACGCACACCAGCACGCTCTCGGCGGCGCGGATGCCCTCGTACTCGCCGGCCTCAAAATCGAACAGGCCCGGCGCGTCGATCAGGTTGTACTTGATCCCGCCGTACTCCACCGGGACCACCGAAGCCGAAAGGCTGGCCTTCCGTTTGGCCTCCTCCGGGTCGAAGTCAGAGATCGTGGTGCCGTCTTCCACGCGGCCCATCCGCTCGGAAGCGCCCGAGAAATAGACCAATGCCTCGGTCAGCGTCGTCTTGCCGCTGCCGGCATGGCCTGCAATCAAGATATTGCGGATATTGTTGCTTGCGTATTTCATAACGGTCTTTTCCCTCTTTTCCGCCTGGCGGGACTTCTCTCCGCTTTTGTGGCATATTTTACAAAGATAATACCACAATCAAAGCCAATTTCAAATGATTTGTGCCAAATTTAGCCTTCCAAAGTTCGCAGCTTACTTTTGTGCACTTTGTCAGGTGGCGCTTTTGCATTGTGTTTTGTACGCTGATACGGTATAATAGCAGCACAACAAACTGCGCAGGGAGGCGCCTTTTATGAAACAACGCAACGACTACATCAACTGGGACGAATACTTTATGGGCATCGCGCTGCTCTCCGCCATGCGCTCGAAGGACCCCAACAGCCAGGTGGGAGCCTGCATCGTCAGCCCCGAAAACAAGATCCTTTCCCTGGGCTACAACGGGATGCCCATGGGCTGCGACGACGACGCCATGCCCTGGGGCCGCGAGGGCGAGCCTTTGGACACCAAATATATGTACGTCTGCCACGCCGAGCTGAACGCCATCCTCAACAGCGCCCACAACAACCTCAAGGGGGCGCGGATCTACGTCACCCTGTTCCCCTGCAACGAGTGCACCAAGGCCATCATCCAGTCGGGCATCGGGGAGATCGTCTACTACGACGACAAGTACCACGACAGCGATTCCAGCGTGGCGGCACGCTTTATGCTGAAAAAGGCCGGCGTCCGCCTGACGCCCTACCACGCCAGCGGGCGGCAAGTCACATTCACCCTATAACCAGCGTGGCGCAAAAGCGCCACGCTTTAGGGGGGACCAATTTCTGCGCGCAGTCGCGCGGCAGAAATTCTTTCCCCCTAATATCCCCCTTTTGGACAAAATGCAGCACAGAACCGCGCACTCGGCCTTGCGGCCTCGCACACTCTCTGCACTGCATTTCCCTGTATGTGTCCCACCCGTACGCACATGTCGTCCGGGCGGGACGATATTCTGTCTATCTTGACAGTTTTGCCCGGGCGGCGTATAATGATTGCATATTTACGGTTATTTATACACGTTAAATGGTATATATGCAGAAAGGGGAGTTTCCTGTGAATCTGAAAGGCCGCAGCTTTTTGAAGCTGCTCGACTATACCCCCGCCGAAATCGGCGCGCTCATCGACCTGGCAGCCGCCTTCAAGGCCCAGAAAAAGGCCGGCGTCCGCCACGACGGGCTGCGGGGCAAAAACATCGCCCTCATTTTTGAAAAGACCTCCACCCGCACCCGGTGCAGCTTTGAGGTGGCCGCCCACGACCTGGGCATGGAAGTGACCTATCTGGACCCCTCGGGCAGCCAGATCGGCAAAAAGGAGTCCATCGCCGACACCGCCCGGGTGCTGGGCCGGATGTTCGACGGCATCGAGTACCGCGGCTACGGCCAGGAGATCGTAGAGGAGCTGGCCCACTACGCCGGCGTGCCGGTCTGGAACGGCCTGACCAACGAGTTCCACCCCACCCAGATCCTGGCCGACTTTTTGACCATCCGGGAGCACTTCGGCAAACTGGAAGGGATCAACTTCGTCTATTTCGGGGACGCCCGCTACAACATGGGCAACAGCCTGATGGTGGGCTGCGCCAAGATGGGGCTGCACTTCACCGCCTGCGCCCCCAAAAAATACTGGCCCGACCCGGCTCTCATCGCCCAGTGCCAGGCCATCGCCGCCGGGACCGGGGCCACCCTCCGCTTTGAGGAGGACCCTCTCGCCGCCGCCAAAGGGGCGGACGTCCTCTACACCGACGTGTGGGTCTCGATGGGCGAGCCGGTAGAGGTGTGGGCCGAGCGGATCGCCGACCTGGCCCCCTACCAGATCAACGCCGCCCTGATGGAGGCCGCCGGGCCGCAGGCCGTGTTTATGCACTGCCTGCCCGCCTTCCACGACCACAAGACCGTCATCGGCAAGGAGATGGGCGAGCGGTTTGGCCGGGACGCCATGGAAGTCACCGACGAGGTGTTCGAGGGGCCCCAGAGCATCGTCTTTGACGAGGCCGAGAACCGGATGCACACCATCAAGTCCGTCATGGCGGCCACGCTGGGCTATACCGGCAACTGACAAAAAGGGCCGCGGCGTTCCGAATGCCGCGGCCTTTTCTTCTAGTTTTTTAGTTGTGGTGCAGCAGGCCGGCCCGGTGCAGGGCGCGGCGCAGGATGCTGCCCAGCACCGACGCCAGCGCCACTTTGGCCGCGTCAAACGGGATGAAGGGCAGCACACAGACGGTCAGCGCATAGGGCAGGGTGCAGCCCATCTGCAGGATGAACCAGGCGGTGCCGAAGGCGTAGCTGACCGCCACGCCCGCCGCAAGGCCCAGCCCGGACCACAGCGCCCGGCCCCCCGAGCGCTCCACGGCCCAGCCGCCGATCAGCGCCTGCGCCAGGTAGCCGATCAAATAGCCGCCGGTGGGCCCGAACAGGACGGCTGCGCCCGCGCCGGCCCCCGCGAACACCGGCGCGCCCACCGCGCCCAGCAGCAGGTAGGCCGCCACGCTCAGCGCGCCATAGCGGGGCCCCAGCAGCCAGGCGGCCAGGCTGACGGCAAAGTTTGCCATGGCGACCGGCACCGGCCCCACCGGCACCGACAGCGGCCCCAGCACGCACAGGACGGCCGCCATCATCGCGGCGGCGGTCAGGGCGGATGTGCTCTGTTTTTTCTCTCTCGACACCTTCTCATCATCGCCTTTCTGGGGCCAGTATAAGGGAAAAAGCCTCAAAAAGCAATCCCCATTTTTGTGAAAAGGAGCGTTGTTTATGGGCGGCGGAAAAGTGACCCGCCCCGGCTTCGGGCTGGGCCAGCCCGACCCGGGGCACCCCATGACCGAATTTTACACCCTGCTTTTGGAGGCGCTGGCCGGGGCCGAGAGCTTTGCCCTGCCGGGCCTGTACGCCAAATTTGACCCGCCGGCCTGGCCCATCGAGCCGGAGGAGGCCCGGGACTGGTGCGCCCTCTCCCCCGCCCCCAAAGCGGGCTTCGTCCAGATTTTGCCGCCGGGGCGGCTGCGGGTGCTCGCCGCCGAACTGCGGTGCACCCCCGCCGGGGTCCCTGCCGCCCTGATGCTGACCGAGGAGGGCCGCCGGGCCACCTGTGCGGTGCGGCTGCTGCCGCCCTTCCTCTGGCCGTCGGACGAGGCGGCCCCGCCCTGGCCCGACGCCTCCTGCGCTTTGACGTTGACCCTCGGCCCCGACGCGCCCGGCCTGGCCGACGCCGCGCCCCGGCAGCTCGCCCGCCGCCTCATTGAGAGCGGCGCGGGCAAAGCCTGGGTCAGCCACCCCCTGCTGGACCGCTGGCTGGCCGCCCAGGCCGCCCGCTGGAAGCGGCTGTGGCGGTAAAATTCAGCTTTGGGAGGCCGCCCGCAGCATCCGCTCCAGTTCCATGGCAGCGACGCTGAGCGGGCGGCTTTTGTCTTTCACCAGGCTGATATAGCGCAGGGGCGGGGGCGCTTCCAGCGTCAGGCGGACCACTTCCCCTTTGGCCAGGGCGTCCCCGGCAAAGTCCTCGGGGACGAAGGCCAGCCCCAGCCCGTACCGCACCAGCGGCACCAGCTGGTCGGTGGTGGCGGTCTGGACGTCCGGCTCCAGCACGGCGCCATTTTCCGCAAAGAGCCGGGCGTAAAAGGCAAAGGTGGAACTGTCCTGTCCCAGGCAGATCAGGGGCAGCCGGGCCAGTTCCCCATAGGTCAGGGGCCGGCCAGCCAGATGGGCGTATTCCGGCCCGCCCACCAGCAAGTCCTGAAAGGGGCGTAGCCGCTGCTCGGCCAGCGGGGCGGCCAGCTCCCCGCAGGGGGTGCCCACCACCGCCAGCTCCACCAGCCCCGTGCGCAGGGCCTCGATGGCCTGCGGGGTGGAGTGGTTGGTGATCTGGAGTCGCACCCCCGGATACCGCCGCTTGAAGTCCCGCAGCACCGGCAGCAGCAGCCCGTGCAGGGCCGTCTCGCTGGCGCCGATGGCCACCCGCCCGCTGTGCAGGCTGCGGCGGCTGGCCAGCTCGGATTCAGCGGCCTGCATCTGCTCCTGCATGATCTGGACGTGGGAAAACAGCTGCTCCCCCTCGGGGGTCAGGGCCACCCCCCGGTGGCTGCGCTCGAACAGGCGGCAGCCCAGCTCCTGTTCCAGCAGGTTGATGGTCCGGGTGATGTTGGGCTGGCTGCCGTGCAGCGCCGCGGCCGCCTGGGTAAAGCTGCGGTATTTGGCAACGTAGTAGAAAATGCGGTAGTAATCGTATGGCACCGGCACAGGCGCGCCCTCCTTCATCTCACTTTGATATGGATTTTATATAAAACATATATTTTACTTATGCCATCCAAAAAAGTATACTATCTTTTGGTACAAATTACAACGGCGGCTTCCGCTCTTCTAGCTGTAAGGAGGAATTTTTGTGAACAAGGATCTGACGGTGGGAAATCCGTCTACCGTGCTGTGGAAGTTCTGCCTGCCCATGTTCGGCAGCGTGGTCTTTCAGCAGCTGTACAACATTGCGGACAGTTTGGTGGCCGGCAAGTTCGTCGGCGAGGCGGCCCTGGCGGCCGTGGGCAACAGCTATGAGATCACTTTGATCTTCATCGCCTTCGCCTTTGGGTGCAACATCGGCTGTTCGGTCATCGTGTCCCGGTTTTTCGGGGCCAAGCAGTACCGCGACATGAAGACCGCCGTCACCACCTCCCTGATCGGGTGCGCGGTGCTGGTGGCCGCCCTGATGCTGGTGGGCCTTTTGGGGTGCGACGCGCTGCTCGAGCTCATCAACACCCCGGCCGAGATCCTGGCCGACTCGGCCCTGTACCTGGACATCTACGTCCTGGGCCTGCCCTTCATGTTCTTTTACAACGTAGCCACCGGCATTTTCTCGGCGCTGGGCGACAGCCGCACCCCCTTCTTCTTCCTGGCGGCTTCGTCGGTGGGCAACATCTTTATGGATATCTTCTTTGTCACCGCCTTTGACATGGGGGTGGCGGGCGTCGCCTGGGCCACCTTCCTCTGCCAGGGCATCAGCTGCGTGCTGGCCCTGCTGGCGGTGGCCCGCCGGATGAAGGCCATCTCCACCCCGGAAAAGCCCGCCCTCTTCTCCTGGCGGATGCTGGGCAAGATCGCGGTCATCGCCGTGCCCAGCATCCTGCAGCAGAGCTCGGTGTCGGTGGGCAACATCATCATCCAGAGCGTCATCAACAGCTTTGGCGCCAGCGTCATCGCCGGCTATTCGGCGGCGGTCAAGCTGAACAACCTGGTCATCACCTCTTTCACCACCCTGGCCAACGGCATCTCCAACTACACCAGCCAGAACCTGGGCGCGGCCAAGCCCGAGCGGGTGCGCCAGGGCTACATCGCCGGCGTCAAGCTGGTGTGGCTGATCTGCGTGCCCCTGGCGACGGCCTACTTCTTCGCCGGGCGGCAGCTGCTGTTCCTGTTCATGAACGAGCCCACCGGCACCGCCATCGAGACCGGCATCCTCTTTTTGCGGATCGTGGCCCCCTTCTACTTTGTGGTGTCCCTCAAGCTGGTGTCGGACGGCGTGCTGCGCGGCTGCTCGCTGATGGTGCAGTTCATGGTTGCCACCTTTGCCGACCTGATCCTGCGGGTGGCTTTGTCGGTGGCGCTGTCGGCCACGGCGCTGGGCTCCACCGGCATCTGGCTGTCCTGGCCCATCGGCTGGGCCATCGGCACCGGGCTTTCCCTGTATTTCTGCCTGCGTGCCCTCGGCCAGGCCAAGCGCGCTGCGGCCGTCCCTGAGGCGGCGGAAAACGCCGCCGGCCCCGCCGCTGCCGGCGAGGAAGCCTGAGCCGCCGGCCTGGCAGGAGTTTCCTGTCAAGGAAATTTATAAGTGAAATTTGTTAAAGTTCACAATAAACAAGTCTCATGTATCAAAAAACTATGGCTGGTTTGTGACTTGCGGCTGGCGCTTCAGTTGATTATACTATAGTACAAAGTAAGGGAGCTTCAAGGGAGAAGGGGCTCCCTTGCTTGTCTATTTTACTCTGTTGTTCTAAAGCAGTAAGCAAGAAAGAGGGATTTTAGTATGAAAAAGAGCATTTCCCGCCGTCAGTTCCTGGCTGTTGTGGGCGCTGCCGCCGCTGTGGGCGCACTGAGCGCCTGCGGTTCTTCGTCCAGCTCCTCCAGCACCGCCGCTTCCACCGCCGCGTCGGGCGCAGCTTCCGGCTCCGCCTCCGGCGACACCATCAAGGTGGGCCTGCTGGCTCCCCTGACCGGTGATGTGTCGGTCTACGGCATCGCTGTGGCCAACGGCGCCAACCTGTACATCAAGCAGATCAACGAGGCCGGCGGCATCAACGGCAAGCAGATCGAGGTCGTCGAGATGGACGAGCAGGGCGACGCCACCCAGGCTGTCACCTGCTTTACCCAGATGGTGGACCAGGGCATCACCGCTCTGATCGGCGACGTCACCACCACCCCCACCCTGGCTGTTGTGGCTGAGACCCAGGACTACAATATGCCTATGGTCACCGCCTCCGCTACCGCCGAGGCCGTCACCTACGACGCCGAGACCGACACCGTCTACTCCAACGTGTTCCGCACCACCTTCACCGACCCGTTCCAGGGCGTCAAGATGGCCGACTATGCCACCGACAAGCTGGGCTACACCAAGGCCGCTGTGATCTACCAGACCGGCGCCGACTACAACGAGGGCCTGGCTTCCAACTTCATGTCCGAGTTCGAGGCCAACGGCGGCGAGATCGTCGCCTCCGAGACTTACTCCGCCGGCGACGTGGACTTCAAGACCCAGCTGACCACCATCCTGAACGCCAACCCCGAGATGGTCTACTGCCCCAACTACTACGAGGACGTGGGCCAGATCCTGACCCAGGCCGCCGACGTGGGCCTGGACGTCCCCTTCCTGGGCGGCGACGGCTGGGACGGCGTTACCCAGTACGCTACGGCGGAGCAGCTGGACGGCTGCTACTTCTGCGCCAACTACGCCACCGGCTCCAACCCCGACTTTGAGAGCGCTTACGAGGCCGAGTACGGCGAGCCCTACCCCAACGGCTTCTCGCCCCTGGGCTACGACGCCGCTCTGACCGTCTGCGGCGGCCTGCAGGCTGCCGAGGAGGCCGGCCTGGAGCCCGGTTCCGACGAGTACAAGCAGGCCGTCATCGACGGCATCAAGAACGGCAGCTTTGAGGGCGTCACCGGCAGCTTCACCTTTGACGACCACAACGACCCCGTCAAGACTGCCGCCATCCTGACCTTCGAGAACGGCGAGGCCGTCTTCGTCGAGCAGTACTAAGCTGCCTGCGTGCCGGACCCTCCGCCGGGCCGGCGCGTGTTTCCGGGTGTGATTTCAAGTTTTTATTGCGGAATACTGCGGAGCAATAACAAACGGATAGTGCGGAGACCGCTCGAACAGGGAATGCTCGGATGGTCTCCGCATTTTCGCGTAAACAGCGCCGCAGAAAATGTCAAAGAGAAAGGAACTGCTACCATGACAGTATTTTTCAGCCAGCTGATCAACGGCCTGTCGCTGGGCAGCATCTACGCGCTGATCGCTCTGGGCTACAGCATGGTGTACGGCATCATCCTGCTGCTGAACTTTGCCCACGGCGACATCATCATGGTGGGCGCGTATATGTCCTGGTTCGTGATGAACCAGCTGGGCCTCGGCCCGGTGACGGCGGTCTGCGCCTCCATCCTCACCTGCACCGTGCTGGGCGTGGTGATCGAAAAGATCGCCTACACCCCCCTGCGCGATGCGCCCCGCCTGTCCCTGCTGATCACGGCCATCGGCGTCTCCTTCTTCCTGGAGTACACCGCCGAGCTGATTTTGGGCTCGGGCGCCAAGGTGATCCCCTCCTATTTCACCAACCAGGTGTTCCAGATCGGCACCGTCAACATCAGCCTGACCACCATCCTGACCCTGGCGGTCATGGTCATCTCGATGATCGTGCTGACGCTGCTTGTCCAGCGCACCAAGCTGGGCAAGGCCATGCGGGCCGTCTCGGAGGACATGGACGCCGCCCGCCTGATGGGCGTCAACGTCAACAGCACCATTTCCTTCACCTTTGCGGTGGGCTCGGCCCTGGCCGGCATCGGCTCGGTGCTGTACTGCTGCAGCTATCCGCAGGCCACCCCCACCATGGGCTCGATGCTGGGCCTGAAAGCCTTCGTGGCCGCCGTTCTGGGCGGCATCGGTTCCATCCCCGGCGCCATGATCGGCGGCCTGGCCATCGGCGTCTGCGAGAGCCTTGTCTCGGCGGTGGGCCTGTCGGCCTGGCGTGACGCCGCCACCTTCGCCATCCTCATCATCGTCCTGCTGGTCAAGCCTACCGGCATCCTGGGCCGCAAGGTGCAGGAAAAGGTCTAAGGGGGTATCTGACTGTGAGCAAAGCAAAAGCGAAATACCGCGCGCTGAAAATGCCGGTGCGCTATCTCATCAATACCGTGCTGGTGGTCCTGCTCTTTTTCGCGCTGCAGGCCCTGTCTGCCGGCGTCCTGAGCACCTACCAGAATAAAGTCCTGCTGCTGGTGGGCATCAATATCATCCTGGCCGTCTCCCTGAACGTGGCCACCGGCTACCTGGGCCAGCTGCCGCTGGGCCACGCCGGCTTTATGGCGGTGGGCGCTTACACCAGCGCCCTGTTCACCAAATACTGCACCTGGCCGGAGCCGGTCGCCTTTGCGGCGGGCCTGGCCCTGGGCGCGCTGATGGCCTGCCTGTTCGGCGTGCTGATCGGCATCCCGGCCCTGCGCCTGAGCGGCGACTATCTGGCCATCCTGACGCTGGGCTTTGGCGAGATCATCCGCATCACCCTGAACAACATCGACAACGTCCTGGGCTTTTCCCTTTTCTACGGCGCCAAGGGCCTGAAGAACATCCCCAAGTACTCCGACCTGCTGTCGGTGTTCCTGTGCGTGGTGCTGACCTGCTTTTTCATCCACACCATGATCAAGAGCCGGCACGGCCGCGCCGTCCTGGCCATCCGGGACAACGAGATCGCGGCCGAGAGCTGCGGCATCCAGACCACCTATTATAAGGTCATGGCCTTCGCCTTCTCAGCGGCCTTCGCCGGGCTGGCGGGCGGCCTGTACGCCGGCTATCTGGGCGTTCTGGACCCGGCCAGCTTCGACTTCATGAAGTCCATCGAGATCCTGGTCATGGTGGTGCTGGGCGGCATGGGCTCGATGCTGGGCTCCATCCTGTCCGCCACTGTCCTGACCATCCTGCCCGAGGCTTTGCGCAGCATGGCGGATTACCGGATGGTCCTGTACTCGGTGGTGCTGGTGCTGATGATGATCTTCCGCCCGGGCGGACTGCTGGGCAGCTACGACTTCTCCCTCAGCCGGATCATCAGCAAAGTGCTCAGCCATGGCGGGAAGGAGGAAACGACCCATGAGTGATCCCAAAAAGAACACCGCCGCCCAGAAACCGGGCACCGGCGGCAACCCCACCTTCGACACCAGCCTGCACAGCATCCCCTCGGGCGGCTTTTTGACCGAGCGGGACATGGACAAGCGCCCGGTGCTGGACGTCCGCGGCCTTGGCATCGACTTCGGCGGCCTGACCGCGGTGGACAACTTCAACCTGATGATCGGCCGCAATGAGATCGCCGGTCTGATCGGCCCCAACGGCGCGGGTAAGACCACCGTGTTCAACCTGCTGACCAACGTCTACCAGCCCAGCCGCGGCTCCATCCTGCTGGACGGCGTGCCCACCGCCGGCAAAAAGACCTACCAGGTCAACCGGATGGGCGTGGCCCGCACCTTCCAGAACATCCGCCTGTTCAAGGACCTGACCGTCATCGACAACGTCAAGGTGGGCCTGCACCAGTCCATGAACTACCACCTGCCCGAGGCCCTGCTGCGCCTGCCCAGCTACTGGAAGCAGGAGAAAAAGACCACCGACGAGGCCATCGAGCTGCTGAACATCTTCCATATGTCCGACCTGGCCGGCAAGCAGGCGGGCAGCTTGCCCTACGGCGCACAGCGCCGGCTGGAGATCATCCGCGCCCTGGCCACCCGTCCCAAGCTGCTGCTGCTGGACGAGCCCGCCGCCGGCATGAACCCCTCCGAGACCGCTGAGCTGATGGAGGTCATCCGCCGCATCCGCGACGAGTTCGACATCGCCATCCTGCTGATCGAGCACGACATGAACCTGGTCATGGGCATCTGCGAGGGCATCGCGGTGCTGAACTTCGGCCGGGTCATCGCCAAGGGCACCCCCGACGAGATCCGCAACAATCCCCAGGTCATCGAAGCCTACCTGGGCAAGAAGGAGGGCTGAGTTATGGCCGAGACTATGCTGAACGTGGAGGGCGTCAACGTCTACTACGGCGCCATCCACGCCATCAAGGACATCTCCTTCCACGTCAACGAGGGGGAGATCGTCACCCTGATCGGCGCCAACGGCGCCGGCAAATCCACCAATCTGAAGACCATCTCGGGCCTGCTGCACCCCAAGACCGGCACCATCACCTATAAGGGCCAGAACATCACCGGGATGCGCGCCCACAAGATCGTCCAGGCGGGCCTGGCCCAGGTGCCGGAAGGCCGCCGCGTCTTTCTGCACATGTCGGTGGAGGAGAACCTCGAGATGGGCGGCTACACCCAGGACCGCAGCACCATCGCCCCCAACATGGAAAAGGTGTATAAGCTGTTCCCCCGCCTGAAGGAGCGTCGCCGCCAGATGGCCGGCACCCTGTCGGGCGGCGAGCAGCAGATGCTGGCCATGGGCCGCGCCCTGATGAGCAACGCCCAGATGCTGATGCTGGACGAGCCCTCGATGGGCCTGTCCCCTCTGTTGGTGCAGGAGATCTTCGACATCATCCAGGACGTCCACAAAGAGGGCATGACCATCCTGCTGGTGGAGCAGAACGCCCAGATGGCCCTGTCCATCGCCGACCGCGCTTATGTGCTGGAGACCGGCCGCATCGTCATGGAGGGCACCGGCGCCGAGCTGCTGACCAACGAAAAGGTCCGCACCGCCTATCTGGGCGGGTAAGCGCACTTTCCTCCGGCCGCCGTCTCCCCGGCAGGCCTTTTATCCAGAATCCCTTATCCTTGCAGTAATAAAACGCACAGTATAAAAAGCCCCTGCGGTTCCAGTGCGGAACCGCAGGGGCTTTCACATTGTTTAGAAAAGAAACAGTCCAGGTTTTAATGCGCCGGCGTAAAGTCGGAAGGTTCCACCCAGCCGCTCTGGGCCAGCACCTGGCGCATGATCCGCATGACGCCCTGGTCCCAGTGGGGCGGGGCCAGGAAGGCCACCCGGGCCCGCAGGTCCCGGCTGCCGTTGGCCATCAGGAAGCCGTACTTGGCGCAGCAGAGCATTTCGGCGTCGTTGTAGGTGTCGCCGAAGGCCATCAGGCTGGCGCGCTCCAGCCCCAGGCTGCGGCCCAGCGCGCGCAGCGCCGCGCCCTTGTCCACGCCGCGGTTCATGATGTCCACCCAGTTCGGCCCCGCCACCGCCACCGAGAACCGCCCGGCATACAGTTTGCCGTAGCGCTTGTCGTAGGCGGCCTGGGAGTCGCCACGGGGCAGATAAATGGTGTATTTGTCGGCGGGGACATCCAGGGCGGTCAGGTCGTCCACATAGGTGACGCGGGTGTAAAACTGGCCCAGCACGCGGGCGTAGCGCTCGTACTGGCGCTCGACGTAGGCGCTCTCCATCCCGCACAGGACGCCGACGTCGCCGGCTTCGCGGGTGGCGGCGGCCATTTCGCGGTAGTCCGCGGCCGGCATCCGGGACTGGTAGATGTCCCGGCCCCGCCAGCGGATGGCCCCGCCGTTGTCCCCGATCAGGGCAATATGCTGCCGCAGGTCGGGGAACATGGCCTCGAGGGTATACAGGGGCCGCCCGCTGGCCGCCGCGAAGTAGATGCCTTCTTCTTCCAGCGCCCGGACCAGCTCGGCAAAGCCGCCGGGCAGCTGGCCGTTTTCATCCAGCAGGGTGTAGTCCATATCCGAGGCGATCAGGCCGATGTGGTCCATACGCGCAGCCCCCTCCTTGCCCTTGCAAGGGCTTGTCTTTTGTTTTCAGCGGCCCCGGTGTTCGGGGCGCGGGCGGAAGGCTCAGCCCATGTAGCTAATGTTCAGATCGACGCCGCTGCTGCTGACGCCGCTCAGCTGGCCGGTGCAGCTGCCCTGCCACATATCGCAGTCGATGCTGGGGGCGCTGACGCCGTAGTGGGCGTTCCAGATGCGGTAGCCCTGCAGGGCCGACAGGTCCAGATGGTTCTGGAACCAGCTGGTGGACGCATAGACGCCCGGCTCGTAGCCGTACTTCTTCAGCTCCTCGCAGAAGGCCACAGCGCAGGCGGTCCGCTCGGCCTTGCTCAGGTTGTCGGCGCGGCCGGTGTGGGCGCTGGTGCTGTACTCGCTGTCAAAGTAGACGGGGTAGTCCAGGCTGCGGCCGTTGAGGACGTAGGCGCAGGCAAAGGCTTCCTCACGGGCCTCGTCCTCGTTGATGGCCTGGCTGAAGATGTAAACACCGGTCTTGAGGCCTGCGGCCTTGGCCCCGGCCAGATGGCTCTCGAACATGGAATCCAGCACCAGGGCGCCGGTCTCGTAGCCGCGGTAGCCGATGCGGATGATGACAAAGGACGCGCCGGCCTGTTTGACCTTCTTCCAGTCCACCTTCTGCTGGTAGCGGGACACGTCGATGCCGAAGGTCACGTTGTCCTGGCGGACGCCGTTGGCGTCAAAATAATAGATCTTGTCGTCGATGGTCTGCAGGCCGGTCAGCCGCTCATGGGTCGAGGGGTCGTAGTAGTAGGTCTTGCCGCTCTCGGTCCGCCAGCCGGAATAGGCCGGGGTCTCCTTGGCGGGGAACAGCCAGTTGAACAACCAGTTGAAGAACCAGCTCAGGCAGTTCTCCTCGTCCCAGTCGATGTTCTGGTTCGCCAGCATGGCGTTGAACTCGTCCGGGGTGATGGTGATGCGGCCGCTGGCGTCGGGGGTGATGGTGGTGGCCTCATAGCGGGCGGCCAGCGGGTCCTCGGCAGCGGTGGCGTCGGTCATCTGCTGGAAGCCTGCCTGGGCCGTCTGGGCGGCGGACAGGCCGTTTTCTTCTGCAAGTTCCGCCTCAGTCAGGGCAGGCGTCCCGGCAGGCTCTGCCGCCGGTTCCTGGGCGGGATGCTCGGGGGCAGCCGGTGCCGGCGCGGCCTCCTGCGGGGCGGGCGCGGCTTCTGCTGCTTCCTCTGCCGCAGGGGCTGCCTCAGGCTGGGCCTCCGCTGCGGGCTCGGCCGTCTCAGCGGCGGGCACAGGGGCAGACCGGAGCACCGGTGCTTCCGGCTCCGCTGCCTCTGGTTCTGCCTGGACAGGCGCAGCCTCTGCGGTCTGCGTCCCGGCAAGCTCTGCTTCCTCGTCGTATACGGCCCCCGGTTCTACCAGCAGGACCTGCGGCTCAAACGCGGCGGCCGCATAGCCCGCGGCCCCCGTCACCATGAGGGTCAGGGCGATGACTGCCGCTGCAACGCATTGGCCCAGATCGCGGCCCCCTCCCGTTCTTTTTGAAAACAAGGTCGAAATCTTCCGTTTCATTCCGTCTCCCTCAGCCTCCGTACATCCAAATTTTGTGTTCTAAGTATACACCAGAATGCGCTCTGCCGTCAATCTTGAAAGGCGTCTGTCTGGCGTGCTCAGGCGTTCCCGCACCAGGCCGGACGGGGGCCCGGGCAGGGAACTGCTGTGTGTAATACGTCCCAGCCGCCAGAATCATTGCACGGATTTGCGGCAATTCCTGTCAAATCGCCTAAAATCTGCCCGGCGGCTTGCTGTCTTGACAGGTGTATGGTATACTGTGTGCCGTCTGTAGAACCTGTTTTGGGGGCGCGGCCCCCTTTTTCGACCGGAAAGGCGGTTCCAAAATGGAAAATGTGAAAAATTTCTTAAAACGCAAAGACATCGTCATCACCCCCCAGCGGTACCTAATCGACGCTCTGGGGGCTATGGCCCAGGGCCTGTTCGCCAGCCTGCTGATCGGCACCATCCTCAACACCCTGGGCCAGCAGCTGGGCATCGAGCTGCTGGCCACCATCGGCGGGTACGCCTCGGCCATGAGCGGCCCGGCCATGGCCTGCGCCATCGGCTACGCCCTCCACGCCCCCAACTTTGTCCTGTTCAGCCTGGTGACGGTGGGCTGGGCCTCCAACTCGCTGGGCGGGGCGGGCGGGCCCCTGGCGGTGCTGCTCATCGCCATCGTGGCCGCCGAGCTGGGCAAAGCCGTCAGCAAGGAGACCAGGATCGACCTGCTGGTCACCCCGCTGGTGACCATCTTTTCGGGGGTAGGGCTGGCCCTGCTCATCGCCGCCCCCATCGGCGCGGCGGCCAGCCGGGTGGGCGCCCTCATCATGTGGGCCACCGAGCAGTCCCCCTTCGTCATGGGCGTGCTGGTGTCGGTGATCGTCGGGGTGGCCCTCACCCTGCCCATCTCCTCGGCGGCCATCTGCGCGGCGCTGGGCCTGACCGGCCTGGCCGGCGGCGCGGCGGTGGCCGGCTGCTGCGCCCAGATGGTGGGCTTTGCCGTGATGAGTTATAAGGAAAACGGCGTGGGCGGCCTGGTCAGCCAGGGCCTGGGCACCAGTATGCTGCAGATGGGCAACATCGTCCGCAACCCCCGCATCTGGATCGCTCCCACCCTGGCCAGCGCCATCACCGGCCCCATGGCCACCTGCCTGTTCCACCTGGAAATGAACGGCGCGGCTGTCTCCTCCGGCATGGGCACCTGCGGCATGGTGGGCCCCATCGGGGTCTACACCGGCTGGGTGAGCGACGTGTCCTCCGGCGTGAAAGCCGCCGTCACCCCCTGGGACTGGGCCGGCATGGTCCTGCTGTGCTTTGTCCTGCCGGCGGTGCTCAGCGTCCTTTTCTGCGAGATCGAGCGCCGTCTGGGCTGGATCAAAGAGGGCGATCTGAAACTGGATTGACCTTCCCGGAACCTGTCCGTGCGGACAGTCCGTCGGTTTTCTGCCCGGCTTCGGCCGGGCTTTTTTCACACTTTCGACACAAGCGCGCCGTTTTTCCCGATTATTCACAAAAAATTCATAAGCGCCTCATATTCCGTCTCTATTTTTCTGGTACAAATGCAGAGGACAGAGTTCCCCCGCTCTAAAAAGCAGCTTTCCAGGCCCAAAATGACAGAAATTTTACCTGTTAGGCGCTAAAAACATCTGGTCAAGTCACGCGGATTATGCTATACTTGCTGTGTCCGCAATTTGGCCGGCGGCCGAGAAGCTCCGTCCGGCCCAGGCAGGGCGTATCAATGCAGTCAACGAAGCCGGCGCTGCGCCGGCCAGGAGACGGAAAGGAATCGTGTATACATGAAGATCGGATTTACCGAGCTGCTCGTCGTTGTCATCGTTGCGCTGGTGTTCATCGGGCCCAACCAGCTGCCCGAGTACGCGCGCAAGCTGGGCAAGATGCTGCGCGAACTGCGCAAGTACACCAGCACGGCGTCCAAGGATATCCAGGAGAACATCGTGGAGCCGCTGAATGAGATCCAGCAGCCCCTGAAAGAAGCCATCTCTCCCCTGACGGATATCAAGAAGGATATCGACAAC
Source organism: Candidatus Faecalibacterium faecigallinarum (assembly GCA_019119685.1). Classification (GTDB taxonomy): domain Bacteria; phylum Bacillota; class Clostridia; order Oscillospirales; family Ruminococcaceae; genus Faecalibacterium; species Faecalibacterium faecigallinarum. The sequence continues at coordinate 9,361 of DWWN01000008.1, read as the reverse complement.
AGCGTCAAGGACGTGACCAAGAGCTTTACCGGCATCGGCAAGACCAGCAAGGAAGAGGCCGCCGCCAAAGCCGCGGAAGAGCCTGTGGAAGAGCTGGAGGAGCTGACCGAGGAGGCTGCCCCTGCAGCCGGGACCGCCGAGAGCGCACCTGCCGCGGACGCCGGTGCAGCCCCCCAGGCGGCCGCTGAGGCAAAGCCCGCCGAAGCCGCCGCAGCGCCCGCAGCCGAAGCGGCCCCCGCCGCCCAGGCCGCAGCCGAAGCGCCGGCAGCCGCCGCACCCGCCGAGGCCGCCGACGAAGCCGGCAAGACCGCAGCGGTCTGACGCCGCCCTAAACCATGCAGCAAGCCGCGCTGAGCGGCTGTGTAGAGTAGTGACCCGGGCTTTCTGTCTGCCCGGCAAAGTAAAAGGAGTAGTACATTATGCGTATCGGACCTACTGAATTATTGATGATCCTTCTCGTCGTCCTCATCATTTTTGGACCCAAGAACCTGCCCAAGCTGGGCAAGATGTTCGGCAAGACCATGAAGGGCTTCCAGGAAGGCATCAACGACGACGACGATGACGACGATGATACCACCACCAAGAAGGCCAAGACCGAGAAGGCTGAAAAGACCGACAAGAGCGACGAGGAGTAATTTGTGGCCACACTATTTAAGCACAGAAAAGGCGCTGAGGTGATGGGCCCCGACGGCAGCATGACCCTGGGCGGCCACCTGAAAGAACTGCGCAACCGCGTGGTGTTCTGTGCGGTGCTGTATGCTGTGGCTTTCCTGGGGTTCCTGGCCGTTGCCGACCAGCTCATCAATATCCTGACGGCCATGGCCTCGGGGTCCTTCGAGTTCATCTCGATCGACCCGCAGGAAAAACTGATCCAGTATTTCCGGGTCGCCCTGATCGCCGCGCTGATCGTGGACATTCCTTTCATCGCCTACAATATCTACGCCTTTGCAAAGCCGGGCCTGAAAAAGAGCGAGAGCTTTTTCTTCGGCCTGGTGCTGGTGATGGGCCTGGGCCTGTTCGTGGTGGGTGTGCTGTTCGCCTACTTCGTCTCCCTGCCCTTCATGCTCAACTTCATGGCTACCCTGGAAGGCGCAGATTACATCGTACAGACGACCAGTATCGCCAGTTACGTCAGTTTCTGCATCACCATCTTCCTGATTTTCGGCGCCGTCTTTGAGATGCCGCTGGTCGTGGTGGTGCTGTCCCGGATGGGCATTGTCAGCCCCGCCCTGATGAAGAGCGCCCGGGGCGTCATGATCGTTCTGATCTTCTTTGTGGCGGCCGTCATCACCCCGCCCGACGTCGTTTCCCAGACCATGGTGGCCCTGCCCATGTGTATTTTGTACGTGGTCAGTACCGCCCTGTGCAAGATTTTCTATAAAAAGCACGAGGAAGCGGAAGACGACGAGGACGATGAGGATGATGACGATGAGGATTGATCCTCCCGCCTTCTCCAAAACGTTATAAAAAGGCCCGGCTGGACCGGCGGTATTGCACCGTCAGCCAGCCGGGTCCTTTAGCGTGCCGCAAAAGCGCCACGCTTTAGGGGGAACCCATTTCTGCGCGCATCCGCGCGTCAGAAATCCTTTCCCCCTAATATCCCCCTTTTAGACAAAATTTAGCGCAGAACCGCGCACTCGGCCTTGTGGCCTCGCACACTCTCTGCGCTAAATTTCCCTGTATGTGTCCCATCCATCCGCACATGTCGGCTGGATGGGACTTTTTTGACATTCTATCGTTCAGCGGGTGGTGGCGGCTGCGCGCCCGGCCACCACACCCGAGCCAAAAGCCCAGTGGAGGTTGAAGCCGCCGCAGCTGCCGGCACAGTCCAGCGTTTCGCCCACAAAATACAGCCCCCGGCAGCCCTTGAACTGGAAGTCTGGTTCCACTTCTTCCAGCGAGAGGCCGCCGCCGGTGGTCTGGGCCTGCTTCCAGCCGCAGAGGCTAAGGCCGCTGAAGCGCCACGCCTTGCAGGTGTGGGCCAGTCTGCGCCAGTCCTCCGGCCCCAGCTGGGCGGGTTTGCGGCCGGAAAGGCCCGCCGCAGCCCAGAGGGCGTCCCCCAGGCGGCGGTCCAGCATCCCCTGCCAGCAGCCGGGGAATGCGGCCAGCCGCTTTGCCCGCTGTTCCAGCAGGGCGGCAAGGTCCGCTTCCGTCCATACGGGGAAAAGGTCCACTGTGACGGCAGGCTCCTGCGGGCCACGGCCAGGGGCCAGCAGCCCCGACAGCTGCATGACGCAGATGCCGGACAGGCCGTAATCGGTGAATTGGATCTCCCCTTCCTCCCGGGCCAGGGCGCTGCCGTCCTCCCACAGGGTGACGGCTCCGCGGGCCCGCAGCCCGGCCAGGGCTTTCAGCTGTTCGGCTTCTTTGCAGCGCAGCGGGGTCAGACAGGGGTACAGCGGCTCTACCCTGCCGCCGGCCCGCCGGGCCATGGCGGGGCCAAAGCCGCCGGTGCCGAACTGCGGCCCGGCGCTGCCCCCCAAAGCACAGATTACTTTGTCGGCCACCAGAAGGGTGCGCCTGTCCTCCTGCTCCACCTGGACGGCGTAGCCGCGTCCTTTTTGGCCCATTCCCATCACGCGGCAGCCAGTGTGCACGGACACGCCCAGCGCGTCCAGCCAGCCCACCAGCAGGCCGGTCAGGTCCGAAGCCTGGTTGGAGTAAGGATAGAGCCGGCCGGTCTCGTCGGCCCGGTGGACAAGGCCCAGTCCCTCCCACCAGGCGGGCAGGCCCGCGGCGTCGATGGCGGCCAGCAGACTGGCCAGGGCCTGGGGTGCGGCGGTAAAATACCGCTCCGGCTCCCCGCTGGCCAGATTGTCGAAGTTGCAGCGGCCGTTGCCGGTGGCCAGCAGCTTTTTGCCCGGCGCGGGGTTCTGTTCCAGCAGGGTGACACGCACCCGGCTGCCGCCGGCCTGGGCGGCCGCAATAGCCGCCGCCAGCCCCGACGCGCCCCCGCCCAGGACTAAAATCTCTTTCATGGCACGCCCTCCTGTAGGATCGCGGCGTTTCAATACAAAATGGAATCGCCCGGCGTCACCATTTGGTCTTGGTCTCCACCACGCGGCCGGCGATGTGCAGCCGGTTCAGGTCCTCTCCCTTGATGACCAGCTCGCTGTAATTGGGGTTGAAGGGCTGCAGGACCACGCTGTTCCCCCGCTGGATATACCGCTTGAGAGTACCTTCGCCCTCGTCGCCGTAGATGATGACCCCCAGGTCCCCGCTTTCCAGAGTGTCCTGGCGGTGGACCAGGGCCAGGTCGCCGTCCTGGATGCGTGGCTCCATGCTGTCCCCGCGGACCACCAGATAAAAGTAGTTGGCCGGGTCTTTGACGCGGGCGTACTCCTTGCCGTAATCTTCCTCAAAGGCGAGGGCGCCATACCCCGCCTTGACGGTGCCGATCACCGGGATGAGGCTCTCGGCATAGCCGCCGAAAAAGCGGCTCTCGGTCTCGGACAGGTCGGCGGCGGGGCGGTACAGCCCCAGCAGATAGTCGGCGGTGGTGCCCAGGATGCCGGCGATCCGGGCCACGGTGGAAGGGTCGGGAGAGGATTTGCCGCTCTCCCATTTGCCCACGGCCTGCTGGGTCACGCCCAGACGGGCGGCCAGCTCAGCCTGGCTGATGCCCTGCTTTTTGCGGCACTGTTTGAGCAGCTCGGAAAATGACATCGAAAACGCCCCTTTGCAAAACGGCATACTGCCGGTTGGTTCGGTCGGGCCGGCGCGCGCCGCCCGGCCCGTTTTTCCTGTAAACAGGATACTACTGGTTATTTCTTGTTTTTATTATACAACCAAAAAGTGTCCCTGTAAAGTGCAAATTTGCAAAAAAGTGAAGAAAAGTTGTATTAGCTCTTGACACAGACCCGATTTTGGTTTATGATAAAGGCGTTAAAACAACTTTCAGTTGTTCATCCGGTTGTAAAGCTGTGCTGAGGAGGTCCCGTTCCATGAAGTGTCTGTTTTGGAAGTGCTGCATCCTGTTCATCGCTCTGGCCCTGCTGCTGGCGCTGGGCGCCTTTGCAGAGGGGACCTTTGGCCTGCCCCTGACCGCCGCCTGCTGTCTGGCAGGCTATCACAGTATGCGGGCCGCCTGGGCCGCGGAACAGCGCGCAGAAAGCCGCGCCGCCATGCGCCGCGCCCGCCGCACAGCCGCAGCCGGTTCCCGCCGCCCGGACGCCTCCAAGGCCCGGCGCCCCGAGTCCCTCCGGGCCGCCTGAATGGGTTTCTCTGCGCTGCGCCCCAAGTCAGGGCCCTGCCGGACCGCCGCTGTCCCAACTCCGAGCCGGCCGTCCCTCTGCCTTACACAAGGCCCTGCTGCTTCTCCGTCACAGTCTCCTGCCGCGCCGCGCTGTGAAATACGAAACACCCCGCCTGCCCTGTGCTGCGCACAGTGAGCCGGCGGGGTGTTTCTGTGTTATCTCAGGAGGAGATGGGCAAAACGATCAGATGCCGATCCAGCCGCGGACCGCAGTCCAGGCTTCTTCCGCCAGCGAGGGGCCGGCGGGCGCTTCGGCAGCAGCGCCAGTCCCGGCAGCCGAACCGGCTGCGCCGGAACCGGTGATCTCCAGGCTGATGTTGCTGAAGGTCACATTGCAGTTGCGGGAGACGTAGAACCCAACGTAGATATAGTCGGAATCCACGGCGGTGAGGGGGTAGTCGAACCCGGCCGAAACAGGGGCGTTGCCGCCGTAGGTGACGGTATACCCATCGGCGGAACCTGCGATCTCCAGATCCAAGGTGTCGCCCGCGGCGTAGACGTGGGTGGCGGCGGGGCCGTTGTACAGCTCGCCGCTCTTGCGGCCAAAGCCAGCAAATGCGCCCTGGTTGCGGGTGCCGGCCGCCACGTAGTCGCCCATGGTCTCGGCCACATAGGTGTCGATGTAGAGGTCGTCGCGGGCCATCAGGCCGAAGGAGACCTGGTTGTTGGCGGCCATGCTGTTGACGGTGGCGGTGGCCTTCAGCTTGAAGGTAGTACCCGCCGGCAGCTGGACGTAGTACATCATCAGGCCGTCCGAGCTGCCCGCGATCTTGCCGCGGTTGTTGGCCACGCCCAGGGTGATGGAGCCGTCGGCGTTGGGCTGGGCGGTGAAGTTTTCAGCCGTGATCTTGTCCTGGCCGCCCACGTCGCCAAAGACGGTGCCGTTCCAGACCTGGCCGCTGGCGTCGGTGTAAGCGGGCCAGAGGGCGCTGGCGCCGGTGGGAGCCGCGTAGCTGCTGACCTCGTAGTCGGGGTTGGCGGCGTCGGCAAAGTCGGCGTTGTAGGTGGGCTGCACCTTGTGTCGGCTGTACTTCTTGAGGGAGGTGTCGGCGTTGGCGATCAGCCAGGCGTTCATCTTGGCGCCGTAGCTGTTGGTATGGGTCTTGTCCAGGCCGGTGGGGATCAGGGTCACGCCGTCGGCGGCGTACTTGGCGCCGGTGAAGGCGTGCATCCACTGGGCGTGCTGGCCCATGCGGACGTTCAGGTCCTCGGTGAGCTGGGTCAGGTCGATGCACTGGATATTCAGCGCGGCGCACATATCCCGGATGGCCTGGGCGTAGTCGCCGCCGGGGAAGGTGTTGCCGTAGGCCTCCACCGTCTCGGTGATGTGACCGGACTCGCCGTCATAGCTGGCGTGGGTGTTGTCGTCGGTCAGGCGGACAATGGGGGTGCAGACGATGGGGGTGACGCCGGCCGCCAGGGCGGGCTGGATGTAGTTCACATACAGGCTGTTGGCAAAGCTGCCGGGGGTGTTGTAGTCGCCGTTGGGGTCGGTGTAGCGGGCCTCCTCGGTCTTTTCGTCGTTGTGGCCGAAGCCGATCAGGAGGAACTGCTCGGTCTCAGGCGCGCTGCCCATGGCCGGGACGGTGTCGCTGCCCTCCCGGAGGGCGGTGTAGCTGTCCATGGTCAAAAAGTCCTTGCTGGACGCGCCCGAGACAGCCAGGTTATAGACGTCGGCGTTGAGGTAGTTGGCCAGCTCTTCGCCGTAGCCCTCCCGGGGCAGATAGTAGTCGTCGTCAAAACCGGAGACGGTGGAGTCGCCCACCACCCAGATGGTGGCCTTTTCGGGCTCGTGCTGGCCCCAGGCCTCGCCGTGGGCGCCGGCGTTGCCGCCGGTGAACGCCTGGCCGATCTGGTTCAGGAGCAGCAGGCCGTGCATATTGATGGAGCCGTCGGCGTTGCGGGTGGGCTCACGGTCGGTGTTCAGGTTCCAGAACCAGAAGCGGGAGACCGCGGTCTGGCGGGAGGAAGTGTTGTGGCTGGACTGGGCCTCGGTATCCCAGTAATAGTTGGTCTTGCCGTAGACGTCGGTGCTGGACTGGGACTGCAGGTTGATCTGCTCGGCGGTGTCCTTGCCGTCGGTGCGGAAGGAGAGGACGCCCTCGGCCTCATAACCGGTGACCGCTTTCTTATCGCTGGTGTACAGGGCCACATTCGAGCCGCCGTTGTTGAAGCTGGTGGAGTTGTAGACCTTGATGTCCTGGCCCGAGTTGGAGTCGATGCCCTTGGCCTTGTTCTCGTAGGAGATGGAGTTTTCCAGCACATGGGCGCCGGGCATATTGGAGCCGCCCATCTTGAAGCCGTTGCCGTTGCCCGCGTCCAGCATCTCGGCGGCGGGGTCCACGGTCAGGGTGCCGTTTTCGTCGCAGGAGACGGCGGCAAAGGACCAATCCTTGGCGGTGCTGCCCGGCGTGACCTTGATCCAGCCGTTGCGGTAGGCCACCGAGTTGCGGATGGTGGTGTTGCCGATGGAGCCGGTGGCCACCTTGGCGAAGAAGTCCCAGCCGTCGTCGGCGTTGTAGGCGGCGATACAGCCGTCAAAGACGTTGCCCACGCTAGCCGTGATCTTGGCGGCAAAGCCGTCGGCGTCCTCCATTTCGGAGTCGGCGTTGTTGATGGAGTTGCAGTTCAGAATGGTGTTGTAGCTGGGCCACTTCTCGATGGTCTCGGCCGAGGAGCCGGAGATCTGCAGACCGGTCGTGCCGTTGTTGTAGAAATTGCAGCGCTCCACCAGGTTCCAGCTGCCCGAGACTTGCATGCCCTTGCAGCCGTCGGCGGTGTTGGTGACATTGAGGAAGCTGACGTGCCAGTGGTCGCCCCACAGCTCGAAACCGGTGCCGGAGCGGCCAAAGTCCAGCGTGGCGTAGCCGCCGTCGCCCTGCAGGGTGATGGGCTGGTCCGCGGTGCCGTTGCGGCCGCGCGCGACCTTGAGCAGCGTGTTGCTCATGTCGTAGCTGCCGGGCTGGAGCAGAATGGTCTGGCCGGCGGTGGCGTAGTTGAGGGCGGTCTGGAGATCGACGGCGTCGTCATAGCTGGCGCCGCCGTTGGTGCTCTGACCGGCGGGCGCAACGTAAATGGTGCTGCCGTTGCCGATGGTGCGGACCGTGACCGTTTTTTCCACCACGGCGGTGTCATAGCTGTCCAAGATCTCAAAGGTAGAAATCTTGTAGTCCGGGTCCGGGGTGAACTCCACCCGGAAGGTGGTGTCCCCCGCGATGGGATAAGTCTTGGAGAACTCGGCGTTGGCAGTGATGGCCACCCCGGACTCCACCAGCGCGCCATTCTGGTAAATGTTGGCGCTGCCGTCGGCGTTGGCCTTGAACACCAGGGTATAGCTGTTCTCGGCGGCGGTGACGGGGCTAGTGATCTGGTAGTCGGCGGCCACCTGCTCAGGCTCCTGGGGATGCCAGCCGGCGGCGTTCCAGGCACTGGTGGTGAAAACAATGTTGGAGTAGGTGACGTTCATGCCGCGGGCCGCCGCAAACCCCACATAGCCCAGATCGTCCTGGACCAGCATGGGGTCATCCAGCTCAGCGTAGCTGGAAACGCTCTCGGCGTTGGGGTCCTTGGCCGGGATATAGAGGGTGTGCTGGCCCAGGACAGCGCCGGTGGTGCCGTCGGCATTGATGGCGTACTGGGTGACGATGTAGGCGTAGTCTGCCTTTTCCAGGCTGACGCGGTAAACATCCCCCTGCTTGATGGTCGTGTTGTCGGGGTCAAAGCCCTGGCGGTAGACCTTCAGCGTGTCGCTGTCCACGGTGGACAGATCGGTGATGCCGGTGTAGCTGCGGACGCCCACCATGTCCTTGATGCCGCCGGTGGTGCTGCTCTGGCCTGCACCGGGCAGCTGGGTGCCAGTGATGGACACCAGGTTGGACTCAAAGCTGGCGCTCTCGCCGGTGGTGCCGATGACGTCCCGGATCATCAGGGCAAAGCCCTCCTGACCGTCGGGGGTGGGATTCATATAGTCGATGGTGACGTCGGCCTGCAGGTAGAAATTCTCCTTGGACGGGTCGATGGTGGTGTAGTAGAAGCTGATGCCGTCGGCGGGGTCGGACGAGACGAACTTGCCGCCCTTTTTGGCGATGGTGCCGTCGGCGTTGGCGGTGCAGGACGTCATGACGATGCTGCCGTTGATGCCGTCGGGGGCGCTGACGGTATTGGTCGTCTCGCTGGTGGACGGGCCAAACCAGGTAAAGGTCCAGCTTTTGCTGGTGTCATTGCCAGCCGCGAAGGCCGTCGGGATGCAGCTGGCCGTCATGGCTGCCGCGAGCAGGCCGGCGGCGAACCGCCGTGCCAGCCCGCGTTTTTGGGGTGAATGGCTCATGGTGTTCCTCCTTCTCTCTCCTGCGCCGGGCGCAGGCCCATAGGGTGCATCTGAAAACGCAGCGCATGTCTGCTTTTTCAGACAGCCCCCTGCCGCACAGCCGTTTCCCGTCGGAAAACCCACTGTGCGGGTTGTATACATCCATCATACAGCATTTGACAGAATTTGCAAGAGAAAAGTTGTATCCCAGCCCAAAATTGGCGTATCGACCAAATTTCAGCAAAATTCTTGGGCAGAATCACCGGAACAATCCTACTTGACAGATGGGGATTTGTGGGTGAAATCTTGTTTAGCCCTCTCAGTTTTGCCGCGCTCACCCCCTCTCAGTCTCGCCGCCCAATAGCCCTCTCAGTCATGCCGTACAGCGGCATGACTGCGCCTCGCTTACGCAGCCACTCACAGCTCCCTATTTCGTCCGCTGGACGCGGTCGCTGTTCGTGCCCCCGCACGCGGGGGAGCCTCCCCTCTCAGGCGCTTCGCGCCAGCTCTCCCCCGGGGAGAGCCAAGTGTACGCCCATGGGTAGTGGTTAAGCAGTGGTAAGGCAAACTAGAAAAACGGCCTCTTTTTGCTGTACGGTTACAACGGAAGGAGCCGTTTCTGGTTTAGAGCCCCGAAGGGGCGCGCCCGCAGGCCGGGGGATACATTAAATGGGCGGCGGGCTGCGCAGCTGAGGCGCTGCCTGCGGCAGAAACAGCCGAAGCGGAGCAGGGGCAGCGGTCTGTCTTTTGCGAGGGCGCAGCGACGCCCGAAGCAAAAGCAGGGCACCGCAACCCGGGGG
>DWWN01000059.1 GCA_019119685.1 Candidatus Faecalibacterium faecigallinarum | reverse complement strand
CCCGGTGCCCATGACCGCCGAGGTCCAGGAAGTGCTGCAGTGGCTGCACAACAACGGCGAGGGCCAGCACGACCACAGCTGCATCGCCCACTACTACGAGAAGCTGACCGGCATCAAGATCGGCCGCTGAACCTAAAGGAGAGATCGGCTATGTATAAACCCTATGGTATCATTCCCCCCCTCATCACCCCCTTTGACGCCCAGGGCCATGTGGATTTTGCTGCCATGGCCAGGATGGCGGTTTTTCTGGTGGACGGCGGCGTGCACGGCCTGTTCCCCTTTGGCACCACCGGCGAGTTCTACGCCCTGGACGACGACGAATACGTCAAGGGGCTGGAAACGGTGCGGGACGCCGTCGCGGACAAGACCACCCGCAGTGGCAGGCCCATCCAGCTGCTGGCGGGCTGCAGCCACATCACCACCCGGGAGGTCATCCGGCTGATCAAACTGGTGGAGCAGGTGGGCGGCTACGACGCCGTCAGCGTGCTGACTCCCATGTTCATCAGCCAGACCCAGGAAGAGCTCTACACCCACTACCGCACCATCGCCGAGAGCACCACCATGCCGGTGCTGATGTACAACAACCCCCCCAAAACCAACGTGAACATCGCCCCGGCCACGGCGGCCCGCCTGGCCCATGACTGCGGCAACATCATCGGCATCAAGGACTCCAGCGGCGACATGACCAACTGCGGCGAGTACCTGCGGCTGACCGCCGACGTGCGGGACCACTTCCAGGTCATCATGGGCCGGGACACTATGATCTACGCCGGCTTGCACTACGGCTGCTCCGGCGCTGTGGCCAGCTGCGCCAACGTGGCGCCCCGGGTGGTGGCGGACATCTACGACAAGTACATGGACGGCGACTGGAAGGGCGCCCTGGAGGCCCAGTTCCGCCTGGCGCCGCTGCGCATCGCCTGCTCCATGGGCACCTTCCCCGAAGTGATCAAGGAGGGCCTGACCCTCCAGGGCATCCCCGTGGGCAAGTGCCTGGACCCCATCCAGGAGCTGACCGCCGCGGAAAAAGAGAAACTGCGGGGCGTGCTGGTGGACATGAAGCTGATTTAAGGCTGCGCCCCGGCTACGGCTGCTCCAAACGATACCCGGCGCCATTCGAGTACCTTCTCCTAAATAAAAGCAAACCGTCCCAGGCCAGTCGGCCTGGGACGGTTTGCTTTTCACGGCATTTCAGTAGGAGTAATCCTCCTCGATGCCGAACTTTTTGATATAGCGCCACAGGGTGGTCTTGCTGACGCCCAGCTCGGCGGCCACCCGTTCCCGGTTGCCGTTGTACTTGCGCAGCAGCTCGGCGATCTGCACCGCCTTCTGGTCCTTGTAGAGCACCACCCGGTCGGAGCCGGGCAGCAGCTTGGGGGTAACCTGCTCCAGCTGGCGGCGCACAAAGACCTCGTCGATGTTGCGCTTTTCGGTGAGCAGGACGATCCGCTCGCAGACATTGTCGATCTGGTTGAGGTTGCCGGGCCAGTCGTAAGCCTGCAGGAAGTTCTGGGCCCCCTGGGTCAGGTGGACATACCGCTTGTAGCGCTCCTGCCATTCCTGCAGCTTGCAGTTGACCCAGCCCATGATATCGGCCCGGCGGCGGCGCAGGGGCAGCAGCTCCAGGCTGAGGACGGTCAGGGCGTAGTAGAGGTCGCTGCGGAACTCCCCCTTTTCCACCCGGGAGATCAGGTTGACATCGCTGGAGGCAATGACCCGCACGCTGGTGCTTGTGGGGCGGTTGGAGCCGTTGTGCAAAAACCTGCCCCGGATCAGGTTAAGCAACTTATACTGGGTCTCCAGAGGCAGGGCCTCCATGTGGCTGAGGTAGAGGGTGCCGTTCTGGGCAAGCTCGGCCATGCTGTCGCCGGTGTCGTGGCGGAGGGAGTAGTTGCCAAAGAGCATATTGTCCAGGGTCTCGGGCATCCAGGCGCTGCAGTCCAGGGGGACAAAAGCGTTTTTCCGCATCAGGCTTTCGTTGTGGATGCACTGGGCCAGGATGGATTTGCCGGTGCCGCTCTCGCCGGTGATCATCACCGGGGCGGCATACTTGGCGATCCGCCGGGCCAGGGCAATCATCTGGCGGCTCTCGGCGCTCTCACAGACCAGGTTGTCAAAGTTGTATTTGGCAATGAAGCCCCGCTGGTAGAGCTCCCGGCGCAGCTCGTTGTCCATTTCGGTGATGCGGCGGCCCTCCTGGAAGGTGAGCACCGCGCCCTCGATCTCGCCGTCCACCTCCACCGGGGCAATGTTGACGATAACCGCCTTGTGATTGATGTCCAGCAGGAAGGCGTAGGCCTCCTTGCCCTGGTAGAGGGTGTCCTGAAGCACCTTCTCGCTCAGGTTGGGCAACAGCTGGGTGATGGGCCACCCCAGCAGCTCTCCGGGGGCCTTGCCCAGCAGGTCGTACCCCGCCCGGTTGATCCGCCGCACCGAGCCGTCCCGGTCCACCTGCATGATGCCGCTGAAGGTGTAGTTCAGCATGGCGTCCATCTCGGCGGAGTTGCGCTTTTCCTGATCGATGGCGGTGCATATACGGTTGGCCGTGTCCAGGGCCTCCCGGATGCTCTCCTCCCCCGAGGAAGTGAACTTGCAGGGCAGACCCAGGCGGCGGGCGGTCTCACAGACCAGGTCGCCCCCCACGATGCCCACACAGCCGTCCCGGGCGGCCTGCTCCACATAAGGCACCAGCTGGTTGGAATGCTCCACCATATACCGGCGCAGCTCCACGTCAAACAGATCGTCAAAGCAGCTGGTGTCGCAGAACATATTGGCAAAGCCGATCAGGGCCAGCCTGGGGTGGCCGGCGCCCAGCTCCCGCTTGAACGCCACGATGCCCGAGCCCAGCTCCTGGGCGGTGATCCGCATCTCCACCACCGGGATCTTGAGCAGCGGGCGGATGATCCTGGCCTGCAGCCCGCGGGAGACGATCAGCTCACACCCCTGGGCCTCCAGGGTGCGGGCCCGTTCGGCGATGGTATCGGTGGTGGCGTATTCCACGCACATCGCCTGGATGTGGTCATACCCTTCCAGCATGGGGCGCGCGATCTCGCGCATTTCCAGGTACGGGACCAGGACCGCTACTTTTGCCATGCCCGTGTCACTCCTTCCCGGGGAAAATCCCCTTTCTAGTGTAGTCCGCCCCGGCGGGCTCTGTCAAGCACAGAGCAGAAAAAGCCGGGCTTGCGTCCGGCTTTTCCCACGCTTGAGGTTCCATCCACAGGGATCGTAAAACTGGCAGTTTCAGCGGCCGATCTTGATGCCGGTCAGCTTCTCGTAGTAGTGGGCGATGCAGCTGTGGTCGTGCTGGCCCTCGCCGTTGTTGTGCAGCCACTGCAGCACTTCCTGGACCTCGGCGGTCATGGGCACCGGG
>DWWN01000007.1 GCA_019119685.1 Candidatus Faecalibacterium faecigallinarum | reverse complement strand
TTGAAAATGGCAGACCGCTGCCCCTGCTCCGCTTCGGCTGTTTCATCCGCAGGATGCGCCTCAGCTGCGCAGTCCCTGGGGACAAAATTTGCCGCTGAACCATGCACTCGGCCTGGCGGCCTCGCACACTCTCAGCGGCAAATTTCCCTGTATGTGTCCCGTCCATCCGCACATGTCGGCTGGACGGGACTTTTGTTGCGCAAAAAACGCCCCCGCGTCCGGATCAGGATGCGGGGGCGTTGCTGTGCCGGGAATGTTACTCGGTGGATTTGGGGTCGGTCAGCAGCTCTGCAACGGAGGGCACCAGCGCGCCCAGGTTCTGCAGCTCGGAGGGGATGATGATCTTGGTGGCTTTGCCGTTGGCCACTTTGGCCAGCGTATCGAGGCTGCGCAGGGCGATCACCTTGCCGTCGGGATCGGCCTCGTTCAGCAAGCGGATGGCGTCCGCCTCGGCCTTCTGCACCGCCAGGATGGCCTGGGCCTCGCCCTCGGCTTCGAGGATGCGCTGCTGCTTGATGGCGTCGGCCCGCAGGATGGCGGCTTCCTTCTCGCCTTCGGCGGCGGTGATGGCGGCCTGCTTTTCACCCTCGGCCTTGAGGATGACGGCGCGCTTTTCGCGCTCGGCCTTCATCTGTTTTTCCATGGCGTCCTGGATCTCAGCGGGCGGCATGATGTTCTTGACCTCCACCCGGTTGACCTTGATGCCCCATTTATCGGTGGCCTCATCCAGGATGGCAGTGATCTTGGAGTTGATGATGTCGCGGCTGGACAGGGTGTGGTCCAGCTCCATCTCGCCGATGATGTTGCGCAGGGTGGTGGCGCACAGGCTCTCCAGCGCGGCGATGGGCTGGTTGACGCCGTAAGTATACAGTTTGGCGTCCATCACCTGGAAAAACACCACCGTGTCGATCTGGATGGTGACGTTATCGCGGGTGATGACGGGCTGGGGCGGGAAGTCGCCCACCTGCTCTTTCAGGCTGACCTTTTTGGCCACCCGCTCGATGAAGGGGATCTTTACATGGAGGCCGGCCTCCCAGGTGGAAGAATAGACGCCCAGCCGCTCGATGACAAAGACGGTGGACTGGGGCACGATGACGATGTTGGTCACCACAATGAGGACGACCACAAGGATCAGCGCCAGGATCAGGAAGAACAGGACGACGGATGACACGGGCATAACGGGTACACTCCTTTCTTGGCTGTCAGTTGGCCTGCACAGGCGTTTCGATGGGGACAGGCTCAACGATCAGGGTGGTGCTGCGGATGGCGGACACCCGGCACTTGTCGCCGGGGGCGAAGGCTGCGCCGGGCACAGCCTGGGCGTTCCAGTCCACGCCGTCCAGCCGGGCACGGCCGGGGGCATCGTCGGTGACAGGGGTCAGCACTGTGGCCGTGCGGCCGATGTTCAGGTCCCCGTTGGTGGGGGTGAGGGGCCGGCGCAGTTTGGCTGCCAGCGGCCGAAGGGCCAGCAGGCAGAGGATGCTCACCGCCACAAAAATGGCCGACTGGACCTGCAGGCTGTCGGTAAAGATGCAGCTGATGAGGGCCGCAGCCCCGCCCACAGCGAACCATACCGACACCAGATTGAAGGTGGTGGCCTCGATGAACACGAGGACAATGGTGGCGATCAGCCACCCAATGGCTTGAAGCATAAGGACTCCTTCCTTGCTGAGGTACGATGAACCATACCGTACCTTTCTTTTATCATATTCATTTGCGGGGGCCAGGTCAAGTGTTTTTGGCTGGAAGGACTGCCCGGCCCCTGAAGTTTGGAAGAAACTACAAAAAAGCCCGGCACATTTTGGCGTGCCGGGCAGAAATTGCGTGCAATTTTTCAAAAGATGCCGAAAACAGAAATAAAATCTCTGGCTCTTTTAGAGATAATCATAGTAGCTGTGGTTGGGGTTGTGGCCCAGCTCCTCCACCGTGATGGTGAAGCCCATGGGGTTCACCTCGGTGAATTTGCCGCTGGCCAGCTGTTCCACGATCAGGTGGTCGGTGCGGTTGGCGATGATCTCGGCCACCTCGTCCTCGCCGATGCGCTGGTAGTGGAGGATACCGCCCTCGGCCCGCAGCACCCGCAGCTCTCCCTCCCGGAAGGCGTCGCAGGTGCGGCGCAGCTCGGCCAGCTGGCTGATGACCGGGCGCAGCCGTTCTTCGTGGCTGTCCCAGAGGTAGAAGCCACGGTTGAAGGGGTCGCGGTAGCCCTGCATGGCGATCTCGTCGCCGTAGTAGACGCAGGGCACCCCCGGCAGGGTGAAGATGATGGCGTAGGCCATCTTGAGCAGGATCAGCCCTTCCTCATAGGCCTCGCCGGTGACGCTGCGGCCGCTCTGCCAGGCGCGGCCCCGGCCGTTGGCGGGCTCGTCGGCGATCACGGTCATGGCCCGCTCGGTGTCGTGGGTGGACAAAAAGTTCAGGGCCGTGTGCAGGGCGGGGGCGGGGTAGTGCTCGCAGATGGAGAGGATCTCGTCCATGGCGTCCTCGGCGGGCTTGCCCCGGACAAAGTCCAGCACCGCGTTCTTGAAGGGGTAGTTCATGACGCTGTCCAGCCCCTTGCCCAGCAGGTAGGTGCGCCGCTGGCCGAAGCCATACTTGGTGGTGGCGTCCTCCCACACTTCCCCGATGAGCAGCTTGTCCTCCCCGTGGGCCTTGACGGCGGCGCGGATCTTCTCAATGAAGCTGTCGGGCAGCTCGTCGGCCACGTCCAGCCGGAAACCCGCGGCCCCGCGGCTCAGCCAGGTGTCGATGACGCCGCCCTTCCCGGTGATGAACTCCACATAGGAGGGGTCCTCCTCGTTGACTTCGGGCAGGGTCTCAAAGCCCCACCAGCTGCGGTACCCGCCCTTGTACCAGGGGGCAAAGTCGTACCAGCTGCGGTAGGGGGAGTGTTCGTCCCGCCAGGCGCCGCCGCTGCCGTACCGGCCCTCCCGGTTGAAGTAGAGGCTGTCCGAACCGGTGTGGCTGAACACCCCGTCCAGAATGATGCGGATGCCGAAGCGGGCGGCCTCCCGGCACAGCTCCTCAAAGTCGTGGTTGGTGCCCAGCAGGGGGTCCACGTTCATATAGTTGGCGGTGTTGTACCGGTGGTTGGAGTGGGCCTCAAAGATGGGGTTCAGGTAGAGGTACGTCACCCCCAGCTGATGCAGGTAGGGCAGCTTGAGCTGGATGCCCTTCAGGTCCCCGCCGAAATAATCGTTGTTCAGCAGGCCGCCGGTCTCGTTGGGCTCCCAGGCGGGTTCGGCGTGTTTGTCGGCCTGGTAGAACCGGTCGGCAAAGGGGATGTGCTTGTTCTCCACCCCTTCGCAGAAGCGGTCGGGGAAGATCTGGTAGAACACCCCGCCCTTGACGCAGCCGGGCGTCTCAAACCCGGGGTCGTAGACGGTCAGCTGCCAGCGCTCGCCGTCCTGCCAGGAGAGGACGCCCTGGCCCATCTTGCCCCGGTAGATGCGCCGGAAGTCGGTGTACAGGTCGAAGTAATAGAAGTACAGGCCCACGTCCCCGACCTGGACGTCCACCGAAAAGTGGTTCAGGCCGGGGGTCTGGCCGTCAAAATTCATCCGGTAAAAGACGGGCACGTCCCCGGGGCCCTCCTTCTGCAGGACCAGATGGGGGTCCACATAGCCCAGCTCCTGGGGGATGGTGAGGGCCAGATGCAGGGTCTGCCCGGCGGGCAGGGCGCCGAAGGGGCGCTTGTAATAGGTGTCGCAGCTGTTGAACAGGCAATCCACGTTCGGTCGTTCCTTTCAAAAAAGCCCGGAGCGCTTCTGCTCCGGGCTTTGCGTGTCGTAGATAAGTCAGATTGATTCAATTCCGCCCGCGCCGGACGATGCGCAGCGCAGACGCAGCGAAAGGGATGCGGGCCAGGAGGGAGCGGCGCTTCCACCGCATGGCTGCGGACGGAAACACTTTTTCCCGCAAGGCGTCAAGGACCCTTCATTTCACGGTGGGAGCGTACCAAATGTCGTGGGCGTATTCCAGCACGGCGCGGTCGGCGCTGAAGATGCCGCTGTTGGCGATGTTCTTCAGGCTCATCTTGGCCCAGCCCTCGCGGTCGGCGTACAGCCGCTGCAGGTCGGCCTGGGCGCGGCGGTAATCCTTGAAGTCGGCCATGACCATATAGGGGTCGCTGGTGAACAGGTTGGAGGTCACTTCGTGGAAGTTCTCGCCGTTCCAGCCGCGCTCCAGGAAGTTCAGCACCTCGTTGGCGATGTCGTCGCCGGTGATGAAGGAGTTGGGATGGTAGCCCACGCGCTTGAGGTTCTCCACCTCATTGGTCAGCATACCAAAGATGATCTCGTTCTCCTTGCCGGCGGCCTGGGCGATCTCGACGTTGGCGCCGTCCAGGGTGCCCAGGGTGATGGCGCCGTTGAGCATGAACTTCATGTTGCCGGTGCCCGAAGCCTCGGTGCCGGCCAGGGAGATCTGCTCCGACACCTCGGAGGCGGGCATCAGGTGCTCGCTGAGGGAGACGCAGTACTCCTCCAGGTAGACCACGCGCAGCTTCTGGTTGACGGCGGGGTCGTTGTTGATGAGGTCGCCCAGCTTGCAGATCATGCGGATCATCTGCTTGGCCATATAGTAGCCGGGGGCAGCCTTGGCGCCGAAGATATAGGTCTTGGGGATGAAGTCGGCGTTGGGGTTGGCCTTCAGGTACAGGTACTGGGCGGCGATGTTCAGGGCGTTCAGGTGCTGGCGCTTGTACTCGTGCATCCGCTTGACCTGGCAGTCAAAGATGGAGTTGGGGTCGATGACCTGGCCGGTGCTCTTGGACAGGTAGTTGGCGAACTCGGTCTTGTTGGCCAGCTTGATGCGGTTCAGCTCGTTCAGGACGGTGCGGTCGCCGGCGTAGGCGTTCAGCTTGGACAGGGCCGAAGCATCGTGCTTGTACTCGGTGCCGATGGTGTCGTCCAGCAGCTTGCACAGGCCGGGGTTGGCGCCCAGCAGCCAGCGGCGGTAAGCGATGCCGTTGGTCACGTTCTTGAAGGCAGCGGGCTTATACAGATAGTAGTCGTGGAAGACGCTCTGCTTGATGATCTCGCTGTGCAGCTTGGACACGCCGTTGATGCTGTTGGCGGTGTAAGCGCAGATGTTGGCCATGCGGACCTGGTTGTCGCCGATCAGGGCCATATAGTCGATCTTGCCCTTGTCGCCGGGGAACGCCTTGTTCAGCTCGATGCGGCAGCGGCGGTCCATCTCGGCCACGATCTGGTAAATGCGGGGCAGGGTCATCTTGAAGATGTCCACGTTCCACTTCTCCAGGGCCTCGGCCATGACGGTGTGGTTGGTGTAGGAGAAGACCTTCTGGCAGATCTCGAAGCTCTTGTCCCAGTCAAAGCCGCACTCATCCAGCAGGATGCGCATCATCTCGGGGATGGCCAGGGTGGGGTGGGTGTCGTTCAGCTGGATGGCCACCTTGTCAGCCAGGTTCTCGAGGGTACCGTAGGTGGACAGGTGGTTCTGGACGATGTCGCCGACGGAAGCGGCGGACAGGAAATACTGCTGGCGCAGGCGGAGGATCTTGCCCTCCACGTGGTTATCGTTGGGGTACAGGACCTTGGAGATCAGCTCGGCCGAAGCGCTCTTGCTCATGGCGGTGCTGTAGTTGCCCAGCGAGAAGCTGGACATATCAAAGTCGGGGGCCTTGGCCTGCCACAGGCGCAGCTTGGCCACGCCGGGGCCGTCGTAGCCCTGCACGTACATATCGGAGGGCACTGCCATGACGCTGTTGTAGTTCAGGTGCTGCACATAGTGGAAGCCGTGGTCCCAGTTCTCGCGGATCTCACCGTCGAAGCGGACCTCGATGGCCTGCTCGGGGTGGCTCTTGAGCCAGACCTGGCCGCCGGGCAGCCAGTTGTCGGCCCGCTCCTGCTGCCAGCCGTCCACGATCTTCTGCTTGAAAATACCGTACTCGTACAGGATGGAGTAGCCGGTGCCGCCGATGCAGGTGGTGGCCATGCCGTCCAGGTAGCAGGCAGCCAGACGGCCCAGGCCGCCGTTGCCCAGGCCGGCGTCGGGTTCTTCTTCATAAATGGTGTCCACGTTGATGTCGGCGGCGGCCAGGGCGGCCTTGCACACCTGGTCCAGGCCCAGGTTCAGCAGGCTGACCTTCAGGCTGCGGCCCATCAAAAACTCCATGCACAGGTAGTAGACCTGCTTGGAGCCGGTGCCGATGACCTTGGACTGGAACTTTTTATAGTTGTCGCTCATCATCTGCCGGCAGATCAGGGCCAGGGCGCGGTAGATCTGCTGGTTGGAAGCAACCGACAGATCCACGCCGTACTCGCTGGTCAGCTTGTTCTGCAGAAGGGTAGAGAATTCTTTCGTCGTCATACGTGTAATCTCCTGTCAATATGGGGACCGCAGCAGGCGCAGTGGATAAGGGGCGGTTTTGCGCCCTCGACCGGCTGCACACCCTAGTAAAGAACAGCGGAAATGGGGCGGTAATTCCGCGCGCCGCGCCCGCGTTCATAACACAACGCCTTTATTATAATCGCTTCCCAGGGCGAATGCAAGGAAAACTCGGATTTTTTCCGTATCCTCTATATTTTCGGGCTCAACTTTGTGCTGAAAATACAGAAATTTTCAATTTGCTCTTTCTCTCGGGGCCCAATTATATTATAATAGGGTCAAACAAGTTTGGGCCTGCGGCCCCGCGGCGCCCTCTCTGGGAGGGAAATTCGGGGAGTAATGGCAGGAGAAACTCCTGCGTCCTCGGCTTGTATAGACAAGCGGGCGGGCGCGGGCCGGAAAGTGAGGCTGCTATGGTAAACAAAGTGCGGGTGAACATCGCGGGGGCGCAGTATGCCTTCGCCACGACGGATTCGGAAAAATACATCACCTCTCTGGCCGACAAGCTGGACCGGGACATCACCAAGCTGATGGAAGCAAACCCCAGCCTGCCCGTGACCAAGGCGGCGGTGTTCTGCGCCATGGACTATCTGGACGAGTACCAGAAAAGCACCGGCAGCGCCGAGAATATGCGCAGCCAGATCCAGGACTACATTGCCGACGCGGCCCGGGCCCGCACTGCCGAGGACAAGCTGCGGGCCGAGAACGAGGCGCTGCGCCGGGAAGCCGCGGCCCTGCGGGACCAGCTGGACCGGCTGCGCCGCCATCAGGAAAAAGAGAAAGAAAAGGAAAAAGACAAGGAGCAGCAGGCCCCCGACGCCGGCAACGGCTGACGCGGGGCCTCTATCAAGGGAGAATCCATGGCACAGATCGAGATCCTTGCCCCGGTGGGCAGTGAAGAAATGCTCCGCGCGGCGGTGTACAGCGGCGCAGATGCGGTATATCTGGGCTTTGCGGGCTTCAACGCCCGCAGCGGCGCAGGCAATTTTGACGCGGCCAGCCTCTGTCAGGCGGTCCGCTTTTGTCATGGGCGGGGGGTCAGGGTCCATGTGGCCATGAACACCACCGTCTATGCGGGCGAGCTGGAAAACCTCGCCGCTGCGGTGCGCGCGGTGGCGGCCAGCGGGGCCGACGCAGTCATCTGCCAGGACATGGCGGTGGCCGACCTGTGCCGCCGCATCGCGCCCGGGCTGCCCCGCCACGCCTCCACCCAAATGAGCGTCCATACGCTGGAGGGCGCGCTGGAAATGGCGGAGCTGGGCTTCAGCCGGGTGATCCTGGCGCGGGAGCTGAGCCTCGCCGAGATCGAGCGGATCACCAAAGGCTGCGGCATCGAGACGGAATGCTTTGTGCACGGGGCTTTGTGCATGAGCATGAGCGGCCAGTGCTATATGTCGGCCTTTCTGGGCGGGCGCAGCGGCAACCGCGGCTCCTGCGCGGGGCCCTGCCGCCTGCCGTTTGACGCCAACCCCCTGCCCGAGGGCCGGCCCGGACGGGCCCACCACCTGTCCCTCAAGGACAACTCGGTCATCGACCAGCTGGACAAGCTCCAGGCCATCGGGGTGGCCTCGGCCAAGATCGAAGGCCGGCTGCGCACCCCCGAATATGTGGCGGCGGCGGTGGACGCCTGCCTGGCCGGCCGGGAGAGCCGCGCCTACGACCGCGGGGTGCTGCAGAGCGCCTTCAGCCGGTCGGGCTTCACCTCGGGCTATCTGGACGGAAAGATCGACGGCACCATGTTCGGCACCCGCAGCGAGGCCGACGCCGCCGAAACCCGCCGCGCCCTGCCCGCCCTGCGGGAGCTGTACCGGCGGGAGCGGCCCCGCGTGCCGGTGGACTTCAAGCTGGAAGTGGAGGAGGGCGGCGAAAAGCTGACCGCCGCCGACCGGGAGGGCAGCCGGGCCATCGTCTATGGCGAGACCGAGCCCCAGTCCGCCCGCACCGACCCCGCCGAGGCGCTGCGCCGCAGCCTGGCCAAGACGGGGGGCACCCCCTTCACCGCCGGGGAGATCGAGATCCAGATGGAGGGCGGCCCGTGGTATCTGCCGGGCAGCGCCGTCAACGAGCTGCGCCGGCAGGCGCTGGACGCCCTGCTGCAAAAGCGGGAGGTGCTGTACCCCTGGCCGGTCCAGCTGGTCGAGATGCCGGCCCTGGCCCGCCGCGCTGCGCCGGCCCGGCCTGCCCTCTGGGCCCGGTTTGAAACGTGGGCGCAGACGCCCGCCGAAGCCCTGGACGGGGTGGAAAAGCTGATCCTGCCCTTGGCGGAGGCGGAAAAGGTCCCGGAGGCGTACCGCGCCAAGACCATCTTGGAGCTGCCCCGGGCTATGTTCGGCGGGATGGAGGCGGACACCCTCCGCCGGCTGGAAGCCGCCCGCGGGCAGGGCTTTGCCGGCTTCGAGGCCAACAACATCGCCCATCTGCGCATGGGCCGGGGGCTGACCCTCACCGGCGGCATCGGCCTTAACCTGACCAACCCCCTGGCGGCGCAGGTCTATGCGGACCTGGGGCTGTCGGCCATGCTGGTCCTGCCCGAGGTGCAGGCCGGCGAGATGGCGTTCATCGCCCCCGTCCGGGAGGGACGCCCGGTCCCCACCGGCGCGCTGATCTACGGCCATATGCCCCTGATGCTGACCCGCGCCTGCCCCCTGCACAACGTCCACGACTGCGCCCACTGCAGCCGGGAGGGCGTCCTCACCGACCGCAAGGCCAAAAAGTTCCCGGTGCGGTGCGGGGGAGGGGTGCGCACCATTTACAACCCGGTGCCCCTCTACATGGCCGACAAGCCCGGCGCCCTGCCGGTGGACTACGGCGTGGCCTACTTCACCCTGGAAAGCCGGGAGGAAGTTGCTGCCGTCCTGGGCCGGATCGCCCGGGGCGAACCCTTCGACGGGGACTTCACCCGGGGGCTCTATTATAAAGGTACCAACTGAGCCCGCCATCCAACGAAACGAACAGAAAAGGAATGTGCTATCATGCAGCAAGTCACTGTAAAATATAAAGTATTGGACGCGCGGGCCCATGTGCCCGCCTACGCCACCGCCGGGGCGGCCGCCGCCGACCTGTGCGCCGTGCTGGACGCTCCCCTGACCCTGGCCCCCATGGAGCGGGCTCTGGTCCCCACCGGCCTAGCCATCGAGCTGCCCGACGCGGGCACGGTGGCCCTGGTCTACGCCCGTAGCGGCCTGTCCATCAAGCACGGCCTGTGCATGGCCAACGGGGTGGGCGTCATCGACAGCGATTACCGGGGCGAGCTCCGGGTGCCCATGGTCAACCTGGGCGCGGAGCCCTACACCATCCAGCCCGGCGAGCGGGTGGCACAGCTGTGCATCGCGCCGGTGTGCACGGCGGCCTTTGTCCCTGTGGGTGCCCTGAGCGATACCGCCCGGGGCGAAGGGGGCTTCGGCTCCACCGGCAAGTGAGGGGGAGGCGCGGCAGATGAAACTGATCCTGGCATCGGGCAGCCCCCGCCGCCAAGAACTGCTCCGTTTGTACACCCGGGAGTTTGCGGTGTGCGCGAGCGAATTTGACGAGCGCGCGGTCCGGGCGCCCACCCCCGCCGCCCTGGCCGGAGCGCTGGCCCGGGGCAAGTGCCTGGCGGTGGCCGCCAGCCATCCCGACTGCGTGGTGGTGGGCAGCGACACGGTGGTGGAGCTGGACGGCGAGGTGTTCGGCAAGCCCAAAGACGCCGACGACGCCCGGCGGATGCTCCGGGCCCTTTCGGGCCGGACCCACCAGGTCCACACCGGGGTGTGCGTGTCGGACGGCGCGCGCACCGAGAGCTTTGTGGACACCTGCAAAGTGACCTTTTTCCCCATCCCGGAGGCGGAGCTGGAACGCTGCATCGCCAGCGGCGAGCCCTTCGACAAGGCCGGGGCCTACGCCATCCAGGGCCGCGCGGCCCTCTGGCTGGACCGGCTGGAAGGGGACTATTACACCATCATGGGGCTGCCGGTCAGCCGCACCGCCCGGCTGCTGGACCGCTTCAACCTTGAGAAAAGATGAAAAAACGGAAAAAATCGTTAAAGCACTTGTGAAAAGGGCGCTTTGTGACTATAATAATGGGAGGACTGGCCTGCGCCCGGCAGGGTGCGGGCGGCCTGTAAAAGAGATTTCACAGAGGGGAGCGCCCCTCTTTGACGCATGGATAACGGCAGGCAGGGCAGGACCCCCGGCCTGCGCGGTGTGGTTAGAGGCTACTGGAGAGTAAAGGAGTAAGCTGCGCTATGAGTTTTCTGTCAAAAGATATCGGGATCGACCTGGGTACCGCCAATACCCTGGTGTACATGAAGGGCAAGGGCATCATCATGCGGGAGCCGTCGGTGGTGGCGGTGGACACCCGCAACGATGAAGTCCGCTGCGTGGGCGCGGAGGCTAAGGCCGTCATCGGCCGCACCCCCGGCAGCATCGTGGCGGTCCGTCCCCTGAAGGACGGCGTCATCGCCGATTTTGACATCACCGCCAATATGCTGGAGAACTTTTTGAAAAAGGCCTGCGGCAACAGCCTGTTCGCCCGGCCCCGGGTGGTCATCTGCATTCCTTCGGGCGTCACCGAGGTGGAGCGCCGGGCCGTCCGTGAGGCGACCCTCAAGGCCGGCGCCCGCCAGGTGTCGGTGATCGAGGAGCCCATGGCCGCCGCCATCGGCGCGGGCCTGCCCATCAGCGAGCCCACCGGCAGCATGATCGTGGACATCGGCGGCGGCACCGCCGAGATCGCCGTCATCTCGCTGGGCGGCATCGTGGCGTCCCGCAGCGTCCGCATGGCCGGCGATATGTTCGACCAGGCCATCATCGCTTTCATCAAGCGCAAGTATAACCTCCTGATCGGAGAGCGCACCGCCGAGCAGATCAAGATCGACATCGGTTCGGCCTACAAGCTGGAAGAAGAGATGACCATGGAGATCAAGGGCCGCAACCTGGTGGACGGCCTGCCCAAGAACATCGTGGTCCACTCGGAGGATGTGCGCGAGGCCCTGCTGGAGTGTCTGGTCAAGATCACCGACGCCATCAAGGAGACGCTGGAGCGCACCCCGCCCGAACTGAGCGCCGACATCATCGACCGCGGCATCACCCTGACCGGCGGCGGCGCTCTGCTGCGCGGGCTGGATAAGCTGATCCAGAGCGAGACCGGCATCGACGTCCATGTGGCCGAGAACCCGCTGGACTGCGTGGCCACCGGCGCCGGCGCCGTGCTGGACCATGTGGATGTGCTGCACGACGTGCTGGACACCGACGGGGATCACATGTAAAGAAGGGTCCCTGCCCGGGAGGGGCGGCGCATAACCCGGCGCCGCCGGCATAACCTGAAAGCAGAGAAGCGCGGATGGCACCGGCTGTCCGCGCTTTTTCGACCCGGTGCTTTTCACCCAGTGGAGGAGAACGGCCGTGAAGGACTTTTTTGAGACCTGGAAATTCAGGATTCTGATCGCGATAGCGGTCTTTCTTGCCGGGCTGCTGCTGTACGCCGCGGCCAACGGCCGCCTGACCGCAGCCCCCCAGGAGCTGCTGAGCGTGGCGGCGGCCCCGTTCCAGAAGGCGGCGGCCTGGGTGGCCGGCGGGGTGTCCTCGGTGTGGGACAAGTACACCAGCATCGACGAGACCATGGCGGAAAACGAGGCCCTGCGGGAAGAAAACGCCGAGCTGCGCCGCCAGCTGGCGGACTACGACCAGCTGAAAGCCGAGAACGAGGCCTTCCGCAACCTGGCCGGCATCCAGGAGGACCACCCCGAGATGAGCTTTGTCTCCGCCTTTGTCATCGGGCGGGACGGCATGGACGCCTTCGGGGGCTTCACCCTGGACCAGGGCACCGTCCACGGGGTGGAGCGGGGCGACACCGTCATCGACGATGAGGGCCAGCTCCTGGGCACCGTCATCGAGGCCGGCCTGACCAGCTGCCGGGTGCTGACCATCCTGCACCCCAGCTTCAACGCGGCGGGGGTGGTCTCCCGCACCTGGGACAACGGCATCATCACCGGGGACGCGGCCTACGCCTCTGAGGGCCAGTGCGTCTTTACCGACCTGTCCCGGGAGTCGATGGCCTCGGTGGGGGACGAGATCATCACCACCGGGCTGGGCGGAGTCTACCCGCCCGACATCCTGGTGGGGCGGATCGTCAGCATCGAGCCGGAGGCCAGCGGCACTTCGGTCGTCGCGGTGATCCAGCCCGACGCGGACGTCCTGGGGGTCAAACAGGCGTTCATCATCACTGAGTATTGAAGGCAGGTCTTGTATGGAATCGCGCCGTAAACGCAGGCGTTCCCAGCTGTATAAGTGGGGCCTGTATGTGTTGTTGCTGCTGGCCTGCGCCGTCCTGCAGACCACGCCGGGCTTTCTGCTCATCGGGCAGGCCAAGCCCGTTCTGCTGCTGCCGCTGGCCCTGGCGGTGTCCGTCTGGGAGGACGAATTCTCGGGCGCGCTGTTCGGGGCCGTCTGCGGCCTGATGTGGGACTACACCGCCGGCCGGACGGTGGGCCTGCTGGCCCTCACCGTCATGGGGCTGTGCTTTGCGGTGTCGGTGGCAAGCCAGCTCTATCTCAAACTGAACACCCTCAACTTCGCGCTCCTCACCGCGGGGGCGGTCTGGCTGGTGCTCTCGGGCGACTTTCTGTTCTACTACGCCATGCCCGGCTACAGCCATATGCTGGCCCGCTACCTGGGGTACATCCCCCTGACCGTGGTCATGAGCGCGGTGCTGGCCGCCCCCCTCTACCGGGCGGTGGGCTGGATCAGCGAGACGTTCAAAATCGACAACGGCGTGATCTGACCACGCCCGGAAACTTGCACAGAAGGGGGCGGAGCTGCCTTGGATGAACACAAAACCGTGGTGCGCCGGCTGGCGCTGCTGATCGCGGCGGCGTCGGTGGTCTTTGCCCTGTACACCCTGAGGCTGATCTTTTTGCAGGTGGTGCATGGGGACGAGTTCGCCGCCCGTGCCACCAGCACCACCGAGTACCGCTTCAACGTGACGGCGGCCCGTGGGGACATCGTGGACAGCGCCGGCCGCCGCATTGCCACCAGCACTACCTGCTACAACGTGGAACTCAGCCGCCTGCTGATCGGCGACAACGACCTGAACGAGACCATCCGCAGCGCGGTGGAGATCTTGCAGGCCAACGGCGAAAGCTGGAACGACACCCTCCTGATCGGCTATGCCGACGGGGCGGGGCTGTACGCCTTTACCGGCGACCCCGACAGCACGAGCGACCAGAACTCCATCGCCAAGGTCAAGGAGACCCTGGGCCTGCAGCAGTACGCCACCGCCAACGATGTGATGGACCGCCTGATCGAAAAATACGAGCTGGAGGAGTACGACTCCACCTGGCAGCGCATTTTGGGCGGCATCCACTACCAGATGGAGCAGGAAGCCTTTTCCAACGTCAACAACTTCACCCTGGCCGAGAACGTCTCGGACCAGACGGTGGCCACCGTCAAGGAGCACAGTCTGACGCTGCCCGGCGTGGAGATCGCCGAGACCAGCGTCCGCAGCTACACCGACGGCACCATCCTGCCCCATGTGCTGGGCCGGGTGGGCAAGATCACCGCCGAGATGTGGCGCGTCACCGACGAAAACGGCCAGGTCACTTACCCCTTGCGGGACCGCGGCTACGCCATGAACGACGTCATCGGCATTTCGGGCCTGGAATCCGCCTATGAGGAGCAGCTCCGCGGCCAGGACGGCGTGGAGACCATCACCCGGGACAGCGACGGCGTCATCATCGACACCAGCATCACCACCGAGCCCCAGCCCGGCAAGACGGTGATGCTCACCGTCAACAGCGAGTTCCAGAAGGCGGTGGACGAGGCCCTGGCCCGCAACGTCCAGCAGATCGCCGACACCTACAACGTGGACGCCAGCGCCGGCGCGGTGGTGGTCATCGACGTCAAAAACGGCGGCATCCTGGCCTGCTCCAACTACCCCAGCTATGACCAGAACCTCTACAGCACCCAGTACAGCGCCTACAGCGCCGACCCCGGCCTGCCCCTGTACAACCGGGCGCTGCAGGGGCTGTACACCCCCGGCTCCACCTATAAGCCGTCGGTGGCGGTGGCGGCCCTGCTCAGCGGCGTCATCGACCGCAACAGCACCGTCTACTGCAACGGCGTGTACAACTATTTCAGCGATTACCACCCCCGCTGCACCCGCCACGGCCACAGCGGCAACATCGACGTAGTCACCGCCATCAAGTGGAGCTGCAATATCTTCTTCTACGATGTGGGCCGCCGCACCACCAGCGACGTCTACGACGACTACGCCCACCGGCTGGGCCTGGGCACCCCCACCGGGGTGGAGGTGAGCGAGTCCACCGGCCGCCTGACCACCAAGGAGGACTCCAACTACACCGCCTCGCTGGAAGTCCAGGCCGCCATCGGCCAGGGCAACACGGTGGTCACGCCGGTCCAGCTGGCCACCTATGCGGCCACCATCGCCAACAAGGGCGTGCGCTACCGCACCCACTTCGTCAAGGCGCTGCTGGACACCAACACCGGCGAGGTGCTGGAGGAGACCGCCCCCGAAGTGGTGGAGATCATCCCGGACGACGTGGGCGCCTTCGACATCGTGGAGGAGGGGATGGTGGGCGCCGCCCAGACGGTGGCGGGCCTGGCCAATTACCCCTACACCATCGCCTGCAAGACCGGCACCCCCCAGCGCAGCGAATACTACATGGTGGGCAGCCGGCGTCAGTATTACACCAACTCCACCATCATCGCCTACGGCCCGGTGGAGGACCCCCAGATCGCGGTGGGCATCGTGGTCGAATACGGCGGCGGCGGTTCCCGTGCCGGCGAGCTGGTGGCGGATATCTTCAACGCCTATTTCTTCGAGCGCTCGAACGGCATGACCCCCGTGCAGGAGGGCCAGCTGCTGGAGTGAGAGCCCCGGCGGAAGGGAAGATTCTTTGCATCGGTAGGAAAAAAACGGCCGATTCCAAAAAAATTGAAAGTTTTACCCAAAAGACGGTTGCCATTCTGAGAAAAATGTGGTAACATTATAATTGGAATGGCAGCCTAGTCTGCGTCCGTTGGTATTGATTTGAGTCTGAGTGAACAAAGGAGATGGATAGGGATGACGATTGCGCTGATCGCACATGACTCCAAAAAGGAACTGATGGTGCAGTTTTGTACGGCGTACTGCCGCATCCTGAGCCAGAACCAGCTGGTAGCCACCGGCACCACCGGCAAACTGATCGCCGAGGCCACCGGCCTGCCGGTCAAGCGGTTTTTATCGGGCAAGCAGGGCGGCGACCAGCAGATCGCGGCCCGCATCGCCTGCAACGAGATCGACCTGCTCATCTTCTTCCGCGACCCGATCAATGCCAAGCCCAGCGAGCCCAACGAGATGACACTGCTGCGCCTGTGCGACGTACATAACATCCCGATGGCCACCAACATCGCCACCGCCGAAGTGCTGATCCACGGCCTGGAGCGGGGCGACCTGGACTGGCGGAACATCGTCAACCCCCCGCAGGTATAAAAGGAAAAAAGAAGCGCTCCGGACACATGGTCCGGAGCGCTTTTTGGTGGTTGTTTTATTCAGCGCTGACGATGAAAGCGCTGCCCGCCACGGCGCCGTCCCGGTAAAAGGCGGCGGTCTGGCCGGGGGCAGGGGCCCGCACCGGCGCTTCAAAGACCAGGGTGTCCACCCCGTCAAAGGCGGCGGACTGGGCCTGGGCGGCGCTGCGCACCTTGACTAGGTAGGTACCGGCGGGCAGGGGCGCGCCGTCGGGGGTGACGATGTCCGCCACGCGCACGGTGGTGAAGAACTCCTCGCCCGAGCGGCCCAGCAGGATGTCGCCGTTTTCACAGATCTGCCGGATAAACACCGGCTCGCCCAGGGCGATGCCCAGCCCCTTGCGCTGGCCTACCGTGTAGTGCAGCACCCCCTTGTGGGGACCGAGATCGGCGCCGTCGGGGGAGATGAACCGTCCGGCCTTGCCCGCAAGGCCCCGGGCCTCGATGTAGGCGGGGTAGTCCCCATCGGGGATGAAACAGATCTCCATGCTGTCGGGCGCGTCGGCGCAGTCAAGGCCAAAGTCCCGGGCCATCTGGCGGACGTCGTCCTTTTCAAACTCGCCCAGAGGCAGGATCAGCCGGCTGAGCACGTCCTGGTCCAGGCGGCTGAGCATATAGCTCTGGTCCCGCGCGGCGCTCTGGGGCAGGTGGATGCGGGATACCCCGTCGCCGTCCACCTCCACCCGGGCGTAGTGCCCGGTGGCGATGTACTGGATGCCCAGCCGGTCGGCCGCGGCCAGCAGGGCGGTGAACTTGACCGCCGGGTTGCAGCGGACGCAGGGGTTGGGGGTGCGGCCGGCGCAGTAGTCGGCGCAGAAGGGGGCCACCACCTGCTGCTCGAACAGCTCCTGCGCGTCCAGCACGATGCACTCAATGTCCATCTGCTTGGCGGCTTTCTGGGCGGCTTCCACCGCGCCGTCGTGGGCAGGGGAGAAGCGGATGACCGCCCCCGTCACCGCAAAGCCCTGCTGCTGCAGGATGCGGACGGTGACGCTGGAATCCACGCCCCCGCTCATCCCCACCAGGACCTTGTCCTGCTCCTCATAGGTGTCGAACCCGCTGCCGGGCAATAAAGTCTCGCTCATATCAATTCTGCCTCCCGCCGTGTGCTTTGCTCTGGGCTACGGCCAGCTGGTCGCAGCGCTCGTTTTCCGGGTGGCCCGCATGGCCTTTGACCCAGACGTAGGTGATGCGGTGCTGTTCGGCCAGGTCCAGCGCTTTGGCCCACAGGTCGGGGTTCAGCGCGGGGGACTTGTCCGCCTTTTTCCAGCCGCGGGCCCGCCAGCCCTTGGCCCAGCCTTTTTCCAGCCCGTTGATGACGTACTGGCTGTCCGAGCAGTAGCGGATCTCGCAGGGCTCTTTCAAAAGGCCCACCGCCTCGATGAAGGCGGTCAGCTCCATCCGGTTGTTGGTGGTGGAAGCGTCGCCGCCGCTCAGTTCTTTTTCGTATACCTGGCCGTCCGTGCTGCGGTAGCGCAGCACTGCGCCCCAGCCGCCGGGGCCGGGGTTGCCGCTGCAGGCCCCGTCGGTGTAGATCTCGACTTTTTTCATTTCGTTCTCCTGTCCAAAACGCTGGGGGCCGGGCCCCCTGTATCCCTCTTATATTAGAGGCACAGGCCCCCCGCTGTCAAGGGGAAATGTATATTTCGTGACCCGCTCGCCTAAGCTCGAATTGACAAAACCGGGTGCAGATACTATAATTGTTGCAAGTGGAAAGTGTGGAAAGGGCGTGCGCGGCGCGCGCGTCCGCCGCCTTTGCAGCCGGCCGCGGTCGCATTGAGCAGATGGACCGTCCAGGCCGAAGGGGCTGTGCAGGCGGGAAAATAGGGTCAAACCAGACGATCAAGCCGGAGTCCGGCTTTGGAGATAGTTACATACCGGAGGCCGGGTCTTTGCACAGCGGTCTCTCCACCGGCATGGGCAAAACGCCCGGCCGCGTTTGTCTTGGAGGTACAAATGGCAACAGCAAAAGAGAATACTGGCAATCCTGCCGGCGCACGGCGGGACAACCCCGGCGCCGACAACCGCGCCCAGCAGCGCCGCCGCCCCATGTATACCCGGCGGCCCCGCCGCCCCCAGCCCGCAAAGGGCGGGGCAGCCGTCCCCATCCACATCTACCCGCTGGGCGGTTTGGGCGAAGTGGGCAAGAACATGACCGTCTATGAGTGCTGCGGCGACATGATCATCGTGGACTGCGGCCTGGTGTTCCCGGACAGCGAGATGTACGGCATCGACATGGTCATCCCCGACTTTACCTTCGTGCTGCAGAACAAGGACAAGATCAAGGGCCTGCTCATCACCCACGGCCACGAGGACCACATCGGCAGCATCCCGTACCTGCTGCAGAAGCTGGACCTGCCGGTCTACGGCACCAAGCTGACCCTGGGCCTGATCCGCAACAAGCTGGAGGAGTTCAACCTGGCGGGCCGCACCCGCTTTGTGGAGATCGTCCCCAAACAGAAGATCCGCCTGGGGTGCTTTACGGTGGAACCCATCCATGTGAACCACTCCATCCCGGACGCCGTGGGCTTTGCCATCGACAGCCCCGCCGGCGTCATCATCCAGACCGGCGACTTCAAGATCGACTACACCCCCCTGGCCTGCGGGCCCACCGACCTGACCACCCTGGCCGAGTACGGCCGCCGGGGCGTGCTGGCCCTGCTGAGCGACTCCACCAACGCCGAGCGGCCTGGCTTCACCGCCACCGAACAGAAGGTGGCCGCCGGCGTCCACAACCTGTTCACCCAGGCGCGGAACAAGCGGATCATCATCGCCACCTTTGCTTCCAACATTTACCGCATCCAGCAGATCATCGAGCTGGCGGTGCAGGAAGGGCGGAAGGTGGCCTTCAGCGGCCGCAGCATGGTCAACAATACCGCCATGGCCCAGGAGCTGGGCTATATGCACATCCCGGAGGGCACCCTCATCAGCGTGGACGAGCTGAACCGCTACGCCCCCGAGGAAGTGGTGCTCATCACCACCGGCAGCCAGGGCGAGCCCCTGAGCGCGCTGTCCCGGATGGCTTCCTGCAGCCACCGGCAGGTGCGGGTGGGGCCGGGGGACTTCATCATCATCTCGGCCAACCCCATCCCCGGCAACGAAAAGAGCGTGACCAAGATCGTCAACGGCCTGCTGCTGCTGGGTGCCGAGGTGATCTACGAGAGCATGTACGACGTCCACGTCTCGGGCCACGCCTGCCAGGAAGAGCAGAAGCTGATGCTCACCCTGACCAGACCCAAATATTTCCTGCCGGTCCACGGCGAGTACAAGCAGCTGAAAAAGCACGCCCTCACCGCGGCCAGCCTGGGCATCCCCCACAGCAACATCCTCATTGCGGAGAACGGCTCCAACGTCATCCTGACCCAGGACGAGATCAAGCTGGGCGACCCGGTGACGGCCGGCGCCGTGATGGTGGACGGCCTGGGCGTGGGCGACGTGGGCAACGTGGTGCTGCGGGACCGCAAGCACCTGTCGGAGGACGGCCTGGTCATCATCGTGGCCACGGTGGACAGCCGCACCGGCAAGGTGCTGGCCGGGCCCGACCTGGTCAGCCGGGGCTTCGTCTACGTCCGTGAGAACGAGAGCCTGATGGACGGCGCACAGAGCACGGTGGAAATGACCCTGAACCGCTGCGTTGAGGAGCGCGTCCGGGACTGGAACAGCGTCAAGACCCGTATGCGGGAGGCGCTGAGCAGCTATATCTACCGGCGCACCAAGCGCAGCCCGATGATCCTGCCCGTCCTGATGGAAGTGAACGGGTCGGGCAAAGTTTGACCTTTTGTGTGAGAGAGGGGAAGAGAGGCATCCGCCATGAAGCAACCCAGATGGACGCTTGAAATGTTTACAGTGGGCTTTGCGGTGCTGGCGGGCCTGCTGGCGCTGCTGGTCCTGATCCTGCAGCCGGCGGCGTGGCCGGCGGTGCTGCTGGTGACGGTGTTCTGCATCGTGCTGGTCGCGGTCACCCGGTACCGGGTCCGCCGCTGGGCGGCCCGCTGGGTAACGGGCACCAGCTTTGAAAATTCCAAAACCCAGTACAGCCTGGCCTCTTTGTCCCAGCCGGCGGCCCTGCTCAGCGGCGACACCGTCGTGTGGTACAATATCCCCTTCCGCGACAGGGTGCTGAACGGCGGCGACCAGCTGGCCGGCCGGGTGAACAAGATGCTGCCCGGCCTGGAGCTGGCCCAGTGCGGCGCCCCCGAAGGGCAGGTACTGGCCTGCGCCAGCGGTGTGTGGCGCATCCATGCCTCCACCGTCAGCGGCGGGGAAGGGGCAGACAGCCGGGCCAGCATCCTGATCCTGAACGACGAGACCGCCCTGCGCAAGATCGAAAACGAGTACAAGGCCAGCCGCCCCGGCTACATGATCTTTTCGGTGGACGGCTACGACGACGTGTTCAGCGATATGCTGGACAGCGAGAGCGCCCGGCTGCTGGAGCGGATCAACCGCACCATCGAGGGCATGATCGCCCGGGGCACCGGCTTTCTGCGCCGGGTGGCCAACGGCCGCTACATCGCCGTGGTGGAGGAGCGCCAGCTGGAGCAGTTCGCCCAGCAGGGCTACGAGGTGCTGGACAAGATCCGCGCCCTTGAGCCCAGCATCAACCTGTCCATCTCCATCGGCATCGGGCGGCGGGCGCCCACCCTCCATGCGGCCCAGGAAATGGCCGTCCAGGCGCTGGACATGGCCCAGGGCCGCGGCGGCGACCAGGCCGCCGAGATGACCCCCGACGGCTTCACTTTCTACGGCGGCGTCAGCCATGGGGTGGAAAAGCGGAGCAAAGTCCGCAGCCGCATCGTGGCCGAAGCGCTGGTGGAGCTCATCAAGGCGGCCGACCATGTGGTCATCATGGGCCACCGGATGAGCGACCTGGACGCCATCGGCTCGGCGGAGGGCGTGCTGCGCATCTGCAAGATCTGCGATGTGCCCGCGGTCATCGCGGTCAAGCGGGAGGCCACCCTGGCCGCCAGCCTGATCAACGCCTTTGAGGACGCCGGCCAGGAGGACGATTTCATCGACCCCCGCAGCGCCCTGTCCATCATCACCAAGGAGACTTTGTGCATCGTGGTCGATACATACCAGGTCGGCCAGGTGGAATGCAAAGAGATCCTGGAAAAATGCGGCAAGATCGCCGTCATCGACCACCACCGCAAGGGGGTGGGCTATATCGAGAACGCGGTGCTGGTCTGCCACGAGCCTTACGCCTCCTCGGCCAGCGAGCTCGTCACCGAGCTGCTGCAGTATGTGGGCAACCGGGATGACAAGCCCACCCGCATCGAGGCCGAGGGCCTGCTGGCCGGCATCATGCTGGACACCCGCAACTTCAGCCTGCACACCGGCGTGCGCACCTTCGAGGCCGCGGCGGCCCTGCGCCGCTACGGCGCCGAGACCGAGCGGGCCTGGTCCCTGTTTGATGTCAGCCTGACGGAGTATAACGCCAAGGCCGGCCTTGTGGCCAAAGCCCAGATGTACAAGGGCTGCGCCATCGTCCTCAGCGGCGAGCTGCCCGCCGAAGCCCAGGTGGCCGTCCCCCAGGCGGCCAACGACCTGCTGAGCATCGAAGGGGTGCAGGCCAGCTTTGTGGCGGTGCAGGCCGGCAGCCTGGTCAAGATCTCGGCCCGCAGCATGGGCCAGGTGAACGTCCAGGTGGTGATGGAGAGCCTGGGCGGCGGCGGCCACCAGACCATGGCGGCCACCGTCCTCAAGCACACCTCTCTGGAGCAGGCCCGCGTCCGTCTGAACGCGGCCATCGACGCCTACCGCGCCTCCCAGAAAAAGGGGAACGTGAAGGCATAACGCAAAAGGAGCCAACCGCATGAAGCAGTATGATTATCTGATCGTGGGTGCCGGGCTGTTCGGCGCGGTGTTCGCCCATGAGGCGCGCCGGGCAGGCAAGCGCTGCCTGGTCATCGACCGGCGCGGCCACATTGCCGGCAACGTCTACACCGAGCAGGTGGAGGGGATCAACGTCCACCGGTATGGCGCGCATATCTTCCACACCAATTCCAAAGAGGTGTGGGACTATGCGGGGCAGTTCGCGGAGTTCAACCGCTACACCAACAGCCCCATCGCCAATTACCACGGCGAGATCTACAATATGCCCTTCAACATGAATACCTTCAACAAGATGTGGGGCGTGGTCACGCCGGCCGAGGCCAGGGCCAAGATCGAGCAGCAGCGGGCCGCCGCCGGCATCACCGAGCCCAAAAACCTGGAGGAGCAGGCCATCAGCCTGGTGGGCACCGACATCTACGAAAAGCTGGTCAAGGGCTACACCGCCAAACAGTGGGGCCGCCCCTGCGACCAGCTGCCCGCCTTCATCATCCGGCGTCTGCCAGTCCGCTTCACCTACGACAACAACTACTTCAACGCCCTGTACCAGGGCATCCCCAACGGCGGCTACACCGCCATGGTGGAGCGTATGCTGGAAGGGGTGGAGGTCCGCCTCGGGGTAGATTACCTGGCGGAGAAGCCCGCCCTCGACGCGCTGGCGGAGCGGGTGATCTACACCGGGCCGGTCGACGCCTACTTCGGCTACCGGCTCGGCGCGCTGGAATACCGCAGCGTCCGCTTTGAGACCGAGGTGCTGGACACCGACAACTACCAGGGCAACGCGGTGGTCAACTATACCGACGCCGAGACCCCCTATACCCGCATCATCGAGCACAAGCACTTCGAGTTCGGCGCCCAGCCCAAAACGGTCATCAGCCGGGAGTACAGCGCCGAGTGGAAGGTGGGGGACGAGCCCTACTACCCGGTCAACGACGAAAAGAACGGCGCGCTCTACGCCCGCTACAAGACGCTGGCGGACGCGGAGCCGGGAGTCCGGTTCGGCGGGCGTCTGGGCGAGTACCGCTACTACGACATGGACAAGGTGATCGAGAGCGCCCTGGCCGCCGCCCGCGAGGAATTGCAGTGAAAACGCCCGCGGGAGTGTCCAAAATAAAAATGTTATGATATAATAAAAACATGAGAAAAGCGACAGAAAACTTTTTTGATAGTGTGAAGGCCGTACAAAAGCAGATTGTCAAAATATTAAAACGGAAGGGAACTAAGTCTTGTGGATAAATCAATGATGGCATACTGCGGTACATATTGCGGCGTATGTGAATGGAAAGAAAAAATGGGTTGCGGGGGATGTAAAGCGAATGCCGGAGACATGTTCTGGGGTGAATGTGACAAAGCGAAATGCTGCATCGAAAAAGGCTTTGAGCACTGCGGACAGTGTCCTGAAATGCCTTGTGATAAGCTAAAACTGTTGTTTGGAGATCCTGAACACGGTGACAGGGGTGCAAGGCTTCGTAACCTGCAGAACTGGAACAACGGTAACTTTGTATATGAAAAGCTGGGAAATGCAGCGCAGGAGAAGGCGAAAGAGCTTTGAAATGGGCATATCCAATGTCCGCCCCGCCCTTGCCGAAACGGCCGGGATGCGGTATACTAAAGGATAAGAAATGGCCGCAGGCGGCCCGCGCCGCCCGGCCGGAAATGAGGTTTCAGCCATGAAGGTTATTTTGAAACAGGATATCAAGGGGATCGGCAAGAAGGACGAGATCCATGAGGTCTCGGACGGGTACGCCCGCAACTATCTGTTCCCCCGCAAGCTGGCGGCCGTGGCCGATGCCAGCGCGCTGAACATCGCCCGCAGCAAGGAGGCCGCCGCCGATTTCCATGAGGCAGAGAACGTGGCCGCAGCCCAGGCTCTGGCCGCCAAGATCAACAGCCGGATCGTCACTGTCAAGGCCAAGGGCGGCGCTTCGGGCCGCCTGTTCGGCAAAGTGACCAGCAAGGAGATCGCCGCAGCCCTCTCGGAGGCGGCCGGCGAGACGGTGGACAAGAAGAAGATCGAGCTGGATGTCAAGGACATCCGGGACGCCGGCGTCTTTACCGGCAAGGTCCGCCTGTACCCCGGCGTCGTCGCCAATTTCAAAGTCAATGTGGAGGTCGAGCAGGCGTAAGCTGTTCTGCCGCCGCTGCGCTCCCTGCGAAAAAGGGGGCGCTTTTTCGTGAGTTGTGAAAAAAGGGGGGTCACGTATGCCTGACGAACGCCGCCGCACGCGCGGCCATGATCTGAACCTGGAAAGCATGGGCATCCAGCCGCCCTACAGTATGCAGGCGGAACAGAGCGTCCTGGGCGCGGTGCTGCTCAAGCCCGACGTCCTGACCGATCTGGTGGAGATCATCCGCCCGGAGATGTTCTATGCTTCCCAGAACGG
Source organism: Candidatus Faecalibacterium faecigallinarum (assembly GCA_019119685.1). Lineage (GTDB taxonomy): Bacteria > Bacillota > Clostridia > Oscillospirales > Ruminococcaceae > Faecalibacterium > Faecalibacterium faecigallinarum. Next base: position 44,496 of record DWWN01000007.1, on the reverse strand, counting down.
CCGCATCTATGCTGAGATGGTGCGGCTGTTCACCGGCGACCAGACCATCGACTTTGTCACCCTGCTGGACGCGGTGGTGTCGGACAATATTTTCCCCAGCCCCGACGAGGCCAAGGTCTACCTGACCGGCCTGGCCGAGACGGTGCCCAGCATCTCCAACGTCAAGGCATACGCCGAGATCGTCCAGGAAAAGTACCTGATTCGCCAGCTGATGGGGGTCGCCACCGGTATTCTGGAGGACGCCGGCGATGAGCCGGACGCCTCGCTGCTGCTGGAAAACGCCGAGCAGCGCCTTTACGAGATCCGCTCAGGGCGGGATTCCAGCGCCCTGACGCCCCTTTCTTCCAGCATGGTGGAGACCCTGACCAACCTGCAGAAGATCAGCGGCCCCGACGCCGACAAGTACAAGGGCATCCCCACCGGGTTCCGGCTACTGGACACCGTCCTCACCGGCCTGGGGCGGGGGGACCTGATCATCCTGGCGGCCCGGCCCGGCATGGGCAAATCCAGCTTTGCGCTGAACATCGCCACCCGCGTGGCCATGAAGCAGCACATCCCGGTGGCCATCTTCAGCCTGGAAATGACGAAAGAGCAGCTGACCAACCGCATCCTGTCGGCGGAGGCCGGCATCGACAGCCAGGCGTTCCGCACCGGCGCGCTGACCGCCTCCGACTGGGAATACCTGGCCCTGGCCACCGAAAAGCTGCACGACGCGCCCATCTACATGGACGACACCTCCGCCATCACCATCACCGAGATGAAGGCCAAGATCCGCCGGATCAACCAGGACCCCAGCCGGCCCAACATCGGGCTGATCGTCATCGACTACCTGCAGCTGATGACCTCGGGCCAGCGCAGCGAGAACCGGGTGCAGGAGATCAGCTCCATCACCCGAAACCTCAAGATCATGGCCAAGGAAATGGATGTGCCCATCATCGCTCTGAGCCAGCTGTCCCGCGCGGTGGAAAAGCAGGGCAACAATTCCAGCCACCGGCCCCAGCTGTCCGACCTGCGGGACTCGGGCTCCATCGAACAGGACGCCGACTGCGTGCTGTTCCTCTACCGGGACTCCTACTACGCCAGCCAGCAGCCCGACGGGGCCGACGTGGACGCCGACACCGCCGAGTGCATCGTGGCCAAGAACCGCCACGGCGAGACCAGCACCGTGCCGCTGGGCTGGGACGGCGCCCACACCCGCTTTATGGATGTGGATTTCCGGCACTGACGTGCCTGTAAATCGGGACAACTGCGATGGATTCTGCGATTTTGCACGATACGGAAGCCCGCGTGCTTGCCTGGTGCGAGCAGGCCGGGCTTTTTGCGCATGGGCAGCGGGTGGCCGCGGCCGTCTCGGGCGGAGCGGACAGCATGGCGCTGCTGCGCGTGCTGCTGGCCCTGGCCGGGCGGCTGGGGGTGGAAGTGTCCGCCTGCCATGTCAACCACAAGCTGCGGGGCCCCGACGCCGACGCCGACGAGGCGTTCGTCCGGGCCGAGTGCGCCCGGCTGGGGGTGCCGCTGGCTGTCTACCGCGCCGGGGAGGACGGCCTGCCCGGCGCCTCGGGCGGAGAGGCCGGGGCCCGCGCTTTGCGCTACGCCTGCTTTGCCCGTGCCCACAGCGCGGGGATAGACCGCATCGCCACGGCCCATACTGTCACTGACCAGGCCGAGACGCTGCTGTTCCGTCTGGCGCGGGGGACCGGGCTGCACGGGGCGGGGGGCATCCGCCCGGCGCGGGACTTTTACGTCCGGCCCCTGCTCTGCCTGACCCGCGGGGAGGTGGAGGACTACTGCCGGGCCGCCGGCCAGCGCTGGGTCACCGACCAGACCAACCTCTCGGACGCCTACGCCCGCAACCGGCTGCGCCACGACGCCCTGCCGGCCCTCCGGCAGGCCAACGCCGGGGCCGAGCGCAACCTGGCCCGCTTCTGCGAGAAAGCCGCCCGCGCCAGTGCCTATTTTGACCGCGCCGCCGCGGCCCTGCTGGCGGAAGCCGCCGCCGGGGCGCCCCGCCCCGGGCCCGGCGTCTGGGCGCTGGGGCCTTTGCAGCGGGCCGACGCCCTCATTTTGGAGGCGGCGGCCCACGCCCTGGTGGCCCCCCACCGGGACCCCGAGGCGCTGTATATCCGCCTGATCTGCCAGACGGTGGAGCGGGGGACAGGGGCGGTCCAGCTGCGGCCGGGCGTCCGGCTGCGGGCCGGACAGGGCTGCCTCTGGCTGGAAACGCCGCCGCCCGAGGGGGCCGCAGCGCTGCCGGCGCAGCCTTTCTGCCCCGAGAAACGGACCGAATACCCTCTGGGCGGGGGCAAAATCCTCCTCGCCCGGCTTGAAAAAGAGACTTTTCAAGAAAAAACACAGGTCGTTCACAAAAAAGACTTAAAAAATGTAGCGGATTATGCTAGAATAACCATGTTGCATCCTGCCCTCACCCTGCGCACCCGCCAGCCGGGGGATACCTACCGGCCAGCCGGCCGCGGGATCACCAAGTCCCTGCGCAAATGGATGAACGAGCAGGCCGTCCCACTCGACCGTAGGGACAGCCTGCCGCTGCTGGCGGACGGCAGCGAGGTGGTGTGGGTCTGCGGCGCAGGCTTTGCGGAAGGCCTGGCCCCCGACGGGGCCGGCGGCCTTGTCCTGCACCTGGAGATACAAGCCCGAAAGGGAGAAGAGAGAGGACGTTGAGTCATGGATATGCGCGACGACATTCAGACCGTTCTGGTCACCGAAGAACAGCTGCGGGCCAAGGTGGCCGAGCTGGGGGCCCGGATCAGCCGGGACTACGCAGGCAAGGACCTGCTGCTGGTCTCGATCTTAAAGGGCGCGGTGGTCTTTATGGCCGACCTGATGCGGGCGGTGACCATCCCCTGCAGCATCGACTTTATGGTGGTGTCCAGCTACGGCGGCACCAACACCCAGAGCACCGGCCTTGTCAAGATCGTCAAGGACCTGGACGCCGACCTGTCCGGCCGGGAAGTGCTGATCGTGGAGGATGTGCTGGACACCGGCGTCACTTTGTCCAACCTGGTGCCCATGCTCAAGATGCGCCACCCCAATTCGGTGCGCATCTGCGCCATCCTGGATAAGCCTGCCCGCCGCAAGACCGACATCCGGGCCGACTACACCGGCTTTGAAGTGCCGGACGCCTTCGTGGTGGGCTACGGCCTGGACTACGATGAAAAATACCGCAACCTGCCCTTCGTGGGCGTCCTGAAGCCGGAGGTCTACGGCGGCGAATGACCGTCTGCCGCCGGCAGTAAACCCAACCGCAAACCGTAAAGAACTGGAGTTGATCGTTTTTGCAGCAGAAAAGACCGCACCTGAACCCGCTGATCCTGGCCCTTGCGCTGGCCGCTGTGCTGATGATCTGGTCGGTGTTCACCACTTCCAACACCCCCAGCGGCACGACCATGAGCTACTCAACGGTGGTGCATTACTTTGAACATTTGCAGGTGACCGCCTTCACCCTGGACCGGAATACCGGCGTCATCACTATGAACATCAAGGAAGGCGACCTGCCCCTGCCCGACAGCGCGGAGCAGTCCGCCTCCTCGGGCGGCGGGCTGGTGTCCGGGCTGCTGGGTTCCGGCAGCCATGCGGACGACGAGGTGGAAGCCAACAGCGACGGCACCGTGACCGTCCGCTACCAGCTGCCCTATGCCGCCCTGTTCATCAACGAGGTGCAGAAGTATATCGACGCCTACGACGCCGCCAACCCCGATAACCCCATGGAGTACGACTACACCGCCCTGCGTGAGACGGTGCCCTGGATGGAGATCTTCTTCTATCTGGCCATGCTGGGCTGCACCGGGTTCATCCTGTTCTCGATGCTGCGGGGCGGCGCAGGCGGCGGCAACGTGATGAACGTGGGCCGCGCCAAGGTCAAGGACGAGTCGTCCAACCAAAAGACCGCTACCTTTGCCGACGTGGCCGGCGAGGACGAGGAAAAGGAAGAGCTGAAAGAGGTCGTCGAGTTCCTCAAGAGCCCCGAGAAGTTCAACTCGCTGGGCGCGCGCATCCCCCACGGCGTGCTGCTGGTAGGCCCTCCGGGCACCGGCAAGACCCTGCTGGCCCGCGCCTGTGCCGGCGAAGCCGGGGTGCCCTTCTACTCCATCTCCGGCTCTGACTTCGTCGAGATGTACGTGGGCGTCGGCGCGTCCCGTGTCCGCGACCTGTTTGACAAGGCCAAAAAGACCATGCCCTGCATCATCTTCATTGATGAGATCGACGCCGTGGCCCGCCAGCGCGGCGCCGGCCTGGGCGGCGGCCACGACGAGCGCGAGCAGACTTTGAACCAGCTGCTGGTCGAGATGGATGGCTTCGAGGCCAACGACGGCATCATCGTCATGGCGGCCACCAACCGCGCCGACATCCTGGACAAAGCCCTGCTGCGTCCCGGCCGTTTCGACCGCCAGGTGTATGTGGGCCTGCCCGATGTCAAGGGCCGCGAGGAGATCCTGAAAGTCCACACCCGCAAAAAGCCCCTGGCCCCCGATGTATCCCTCAAGGTGATCGCCCAGCGCACCGCCGGTTTTGCCGGCGCCGACCTGGAGAACCTGGTCAACGAGGCGGCCCTGCTGGCTGCCCGCCGCAACCGCAAGGCCATCACGATGGAGGACATCGAGGAGGCTTCGATGAAGGTCATGGCCGGCCCCGAGAAGAAGAGCCGGGTCGTGACCCCCGAGGAAAAGAAACTGACCGCCTACCACGAGGCGGGCCACGCGGTGGCGGGCTTCTACTGCAAGCACCATCCCCGCGTCCATGAGATCACCATCATCCCGCGCGGCCAGGCCGGCGGCTACACCATGTACCTGCCCGAGAAGGACCGCTCTTACGTCACCAAGGGCGAGATGTTCGAGGACATCGTTTCCAGCTTGGGCGGCCGTGTGGCCGAGCAGCTGATTCTGGACGACATCTCGACCGGCGCGTCCAACGACCTGCAGCAGGCCACCAGCATCGCCCGCCAGATGATCACCCGCTACGGCTTCTCCGAGCGGCTGGGCCCCGTGGTCTACGGCACCTCTCAGGAGGAGACGTTCCTGGGCCGTGACTTCGGCCAGGGCAAGGGCTACAGCGAGACGACCGCCGCCGAGATCGACAGCGAGATCCGCGACATCATCGACGAGGCCTACGAGACCTGCCGCCGCACCCTGACCGAGCACATCGACCAGCTGCACGCCCTGGCCCAGGCCCTGATCGAGCGCGAGAAGCTGAACGAGGCCGAGTTCAACGCCATCATGCGGGGCGAGCACCTGCCGCCGCGCAAGGACAGCGACGCCCCCGCCCAGCCGGCAGCCCCGGTTGCACCGGAAGCGCCCGCCGCTGCCCCCGAGACCCCGGCGGAGCCTGCAGCCCCCGCCCCCGGCGACGACGTGCCCGCCGGCCCGGTGGATATCCCCACGCTGGACAGCGACCCCGCCGCGCCGAAGGACAGCTCCGAACGGCAGCCCGGCCAGCAGTAACATCCCATTGCCCACAGGGAAGGAGTGAGTGTTGTGGAGGAGAGCTTTGACCCCATAGCCCAAACCAGAGCCAACTATTACACCCCGGGCAGCCCGGTCCAGTTCGTCCGGGTCGAGCTGCTCAAGGGCAGCGTCAGCGGCGACCGCGCCGTCTGCCTGACCTTTAAGAATATTTCCCGCGTGAACCTGACCGCCCTGGAGATCCATTTCAAATGCAAGACCACCGGCGGCGAGATCCTCTGCGAGGACGAGTTCGCCTACCGGGACCTGGACGCCAAGCCCGGCGAGCTGTTCGGTATGGACGACGCTGTCTTTATCACCCAGAAGCCCATCACCAGCGTGGACGTGGTCCTTCGCAATGTCTATAACGGCAAGCGGGTGGTCCGGCTGGACAACATCAAGCGGGTGCGCCTGCCGGCCCCCCGCCGCCTGCCCGACGATCTGGCCGCTGCCCTGGAAGAGCGGATGGGCCGCAAGGGGATGCTGTACGCGCCCCAGGTGCTGGACTGCGGCTGGTACTGCGCGTGCGGCGCCTTCCACCCCAAGGAGGAGGACACCGTCTACTGCAGCGAGTGCGGCTCCGACCGCATCCTTTTGCAGAACGCTTTGAACACCCTGATGCAGCCCGAGCAGGCCGCCGAACCGGACGACCTGCCCGAACCGGAGGCCCCCGCCGCTGAACCGGCCGAGCCCACCCTGGTGGCCGGCGGCACAGTGGAAGCGGGCGGCACCCGCGCCTTTGAGCCGGTCCAGCCGGCCCGGCGCGAGAACGCCGGCCATGCCAGCCAGGAGACGCGGCTGTTCACCCAGCCGCCGGCCGCCCAGCCCGCCGCCCGCCGGCAGGAGCCCGCGCAGGAGGACGAGGCGGACGAGGAAGCCGGGGCGACCCGCGCCGTCCGCTCCGACGGCCGCACCCGCTGGGCCGACCAGCCGGTCCGCAGGGCCAGCCCCATCCCCGACGAGGAAGAGGATGAGGACGCGGAGGACGACCGCGACCCGGTGGCGGAGAACATCATCCGCTGGGTGCCGCCCCTGACGGCCCTGATCTGTGCCGGCATCGCCTTGTACGGCTTTGTGTACTATCAGTTCTTTTTGTAAGTCCTCAAGGGGGAGCGCGTTTTCGCCGCTCCCCCTGTTTTGGGTGAAGGGAGGTTGGAGCCATGCCCGAGGAATACCTGCAGGCCGCCTTTGAGATCAAAGCGTCCTGCGACGAGATCAGCCGGCGCATCCTGCGCTGGCACTGGGAGTCAAAGCCCGGGGCCCACGGCTTCGATTCCCTTTTGGAGCACATCCTCCGCCGCCAGGAGGAAAGCCCCGCCTACTACGGCCATATGCCCGATGTGAGCCGCAAGACCAGTTGGCAGCAGATGGACACCACTTTGTGTATGCGGGTCTTGCTGGACCCCGAAAACGACGCCTCCCAGCCGCTGGACCTGCTGGGCAACACCGCCCACCCTGGCGCGGCCCGGCGGGCCTGCAACGCCGTGCGCACCGCCCGCAACGAGGCGGCCCACGCCTCCGACCGCTCGTCGGGGGGCCGGGCGGCCATCCTCTTTGACGAGGCGGTGGAGTGCGTGGAGGACGCCTACGCCGGCACGGCTTTCAGCGAAAAGGAGCTGGCCAAGTACTACCAGCTCTCCCGGGACTATCTGCGCCGGTGCGGCGTGGGCGGCAAAGAACCGTCTCCGCCCCCCGATACGCCGTCCGCCGCTGGGGAAACGGCAGGCAGGGACGAAGCGGCCGGTAGCGCCGCGCCCGAAGTACATATCCACCCCACTGGCGCGGCCCGCCAGAAGGCTGCCGCAGCCCGGCAGAAAGCGGAGCGGACGGCGCGCGCCGGGCAGAGAGCGGAGCCGGCATCAAAAGCCCCCCGCAGCGCCCCTGCCGGCCGGAGCGGGACTGCGGCCAGAGGGAGCGCGCCCCGCAAACCAGCGTCGCACACAAAGCCCAAAGGACGCCGTGCCGGCAGGGGAGAGCCGGCGGGCAGCCGCGCGGCCCTGATCGCGGCGGCGGCCGCCCTGCTGATCGGCCTGCTGTGCCGCGCCGCCGCCATGGACCTAGTGCCCTTTTTGTAATACGAGGAGGAGAACGTATGGACACCCGACTGATTTTTCTGGATATTGACGGCACTTTCATCGAGCCGGGCCGGATGGAAGCGCCGGCCAGTGCGGTGGAGGCGGTGCGCGCAGCCCGCGCCAACGGGCACAAGGTCTTTCTGTGCACCGGCCGCAACTACAAGATGACCGCCCCCGTCCTGCACTACGGCTTCGACGGCTATGTGTGCAGCGCGGGCGGGTACGTGGTCTGCGGGCAGGACGTCCTGTTCGACTGCCCCATGGACAAGGCCCAGAGCGACGGCGTGCGGGCGCTTTTGGAAGCCAACGGGGTGGAGTGCACCCTGGAAGCCAAAAACGCCACCTACGGCGGCGCACAGATGATCCAGCGGCTGTCCAGCTACCAGGCCCGGCAGGGCGGCGCGCTGAACAGCGAGCTGGAGCGCTGGCGGAGGGCTTTTGCTGACGGGATGCTGATCCGCCCTCTGGAGGAATACAAAGGCGAGCCCATCTATAAAATTTGCTACATCGCGCAGGACGCGGCGTCCCTCCTGCCGGCCAAGGAGGCCTACGGCGGGCAGTTCAATTTCTGCGAGACGGAAACGTTCAAGCCGGAAGGCCCCGCCTGCATCAACGGCGAGCTCATCAACCGCAAATTCAACAAGGGGGAGGGCATCCGCCGCATCTGCCAGCATCTGGGCCTGACCACGGCCGCGGCGGTGGCCTTTGGGGACAGCGAGAACGACCTCGAGATGACGGACGTGGCCGCCGTCAGCTACTGCATGGCCAACGGCTCGCCCGCCCTCAAGGCCCGCTGCACCCACGTCTGCCCCGCCGTCAGCGACGACGGCATCGCCACGGCCTTCAAAGAGCTGGGGCTGATCTGAACGCAGCAAAAAAAGAGCCGGCGGGAACCGGCTCTCACAACGTACTACAGGCTACATACAAGTCTGGCGCGGCCTTTGGGCCGCGTTTTTTGTTTGCCGCTTTATTTTTGGTCCCGTTTGTGGCGGCCGGCAAAGTCCTGCCAGGCTTTGCCGCGCAGCAGCATGGCGGCGCAGACGGCGACGGCGGCAGCAATCAAAATGACGATCTCCATAGAAAAACCCCCTTTTACAAAAAACGGACAGGGACGACTTTTCATTGCAGGGAGGAAAGAAAAATCAGTCCCGCGCCCGCAGCTGCCAGAAGGCCACCGCGCTGGCGGCGGCCACGTTCAGGCTGTCCACTCCGTGGGACATGGGGATCTTGGCGGTGTAGTCGCAGCGGGCGATGGTCTCGGCGGCCAGGCCGTCCCCCTCGGTGCCCAGGATGAGGGCCAGCCGGGGCTCGGCCATCAGGGCGGGGTCGTCGATGGAGACCGAGCGGTCGGTCAGGGCCAGGGCCGCGGTCTTGAAGCCCAGGGCAGACAGCCGCGCAAGGCCGGCGGCCGGCCAGTCAGAGGGAACGGCGCCGATCTGGGTCCAGGGCACCTGGAACACCGTCCCCATGCTGACCCGCACCGCACGGCGGCACAGCGGGTCGCAGCAGGAGGGGGTGACGAGCACCGCGTCGATGTGCAGCGCCGCCGCCGAGCGGAAAATGGCCCCGATGTTGGTGGAATCCACGATGTTTTCCAGCACGGCCACCCGGCGGGCGTTTTGGCACAGGGCTTCCACCGGGGGCAGGGCGGGCCGGTGAAAGGCCGCCAGCACGCCGCGGGTCAGGGTGTAGCCGGTCAGCTGGGCCAGCACCTCCCGGTCAGCGGTGTAGACGGGCGCGCCGCCGCACCGGGCCAGAATATCGCGGGCGGGGCCGTCGATCTTCCGCCGCTCCATCAGCAGGGCGAAGGGGACGGCTCCCGCGTCCAGCGCCCGCTCGATGACTTTGGGGCTCTCGGCGATAAAAACGCCCTTTTCCGGTTCCAGCCGGCTGCGCAGCTGGTTCTCGGTCAGCCGGGCAAAGACGTCCAGGGCGGGGTCGGAAAGGTCGGTGATCTCAATGATAGTGGGCATGGTATCTCCTTACTGGGATGTGAAGTCGCTCTCGCCCGAAAGGCCGTCCAGGTTCAGCATCCCTTCCAGGGCGGCGATGTCGGCTGAGACGTCCAGCGCGTCGGACTGGAACAGCTTGTCCAGCTGGTTTTCAAAGGCGGTGACCAGCAGGTCCAGCGAGCGCTCGATGCTCTGTTTGGTTTTGGTGATGTTCTCGCCGTCCACCCCCTGGCCGTCCAGCTGGGCGTAGGTGTGCAGCAGTTTGAGGGCGGTGGGCAGGTAGTAGTTGACGAACTTGCGCAGCTGGTCCTCCTTGCCGGGGTCGGCCTCGGCAAGGGCAAAGATGCGGGCGCTGACCGTTTCCAGGCGGGCGGCCTTGTCCCGCAGCACAGGGTCGGCGAGGGCCGCGCCCGCCTCATGCAGCTGGCGCAGAAGCCGCTGGTACTGGCTCTCCCCGGCGGGATCGGGGTCCGGCTGCGGCGCGCTCTCCTGGGCGGGAGGGGCGGGGATGGGCGCGTCGCCCCGCACCACCAGGAAGTCGGTGCGGTTGTCGATGTAGGCGTCGGCCCCGAAATAGCCATGGTCGATGGCGCTTTCCAGTACCTTGCGGCCCTCCTTTTCGGGGATGCCTGCCGCGGCGAACAGCTCGTCCAGGGGGATGTTGTCCCGGTCGCCTACCACTTTGTCCAGCTGGCGTTCCAGCCGGCTGACCCGCCGGAGGAACAGCCCCAGGACCAGTGCGCCCCCGCCGCCCACGACCATGAACAGGTTGGAAAACAGGTCGTTCCACAGGCCGTAATAGATGCTGTCGGGCAGGCTGGTGACGCCCGCAAACAAAAACAGCCCTCCCAGCACGGTGCACCAGTTGATGAGGCTCTGCCGGCGCTTTTTGGCTTTCTGCTGCTCGGCGGTGGGCAGGTCGTGGGCCTGGTAGCGGGCGCTGTAGTCGTAGGGAGCGCCCGGCCCAGGCTGGGCGGCGCGGCGGGTGTCCTCGGGGCGGAAGTCGGCGGCGTAGCGCCTGCGGTCTTGAAAGGCGCGCCATTCTTTTTTCTCGGCGTCCTTATCAACGGCCCGCAGGATGAACAAAATCACCGCCAGCCAGGGCGCAAGGCCCAGCAAAACCAGCAGGGCGATGAGGGGGATGCGGGCAAAATAATGTTTGTGCTGCGGCATAGGTCAGGACCTCCCAAAATAAGACGGCAACAAACGAGCCGTGCTCCCTTTATTATAATGGAACACGGCTCGTTTGTTAAGGCTTTCTTCTAAGAGATTTCAACAGACTGGCAATTTCAAGCCTGTCTCAGATAGACGGCATAAATCACTTCATCAGCGCGCAGACGGCGTCGGCATAGGCGACGGGGTCGTCCACCGGCAGGCCCTCGATCAGCTGGGCCTGGGCGTAAAGAATCTGGCTGTACTGGTTCACCTTGTCGGTGTCGCCGGCCTCCTGCGCAGCCTTCAGGACCGCAAAGACGGGGTGGCTGGCGTTGATCTCCAGCACCTTGTCGCTCTTGACGTCCTCGCTGCCGGGCTGGCGGGACAGAACCTTTTCCATCTCGATGGACAGGGGGCCTTCGGCCGACAGGCAGACGGGATGGTCCTTCAGGCGGGTGGAGACCTTCACTTCCTTGATCTTGCCGTCCAGAGCGGCCTTCATGGCGTCGAACAGGGCTTTGTTCTCGGCGGTGGCCTCCTCGGCGGCCTTCTTCTCCTCGTCGGACTCCAGGCCCAGGTCGCTGCCGTTGATGTTCTTGAACTCGACGGTGCCGTCCTTGCCCTCGGCATCCTTGCGGGGGAAGCTGTGCATGATCTGGAAGCAGAACTCGTCCACGTCCTCGGTCAGCAGCAGCAGGTCATAGCCCTTGTCCAGCACCAGGGTGGCGGTGGGCAGTTTGGCCAGACGGTCGGCCGAGTCACCGGCGGCAAAGTAGATGTACTTCTGCTCGGCGGGCATCTTCTCGACGTACTCCTCCAGCGTGACCATCTTCTTCTCCTTGGCGGAGTAGAACAGCAGCAGGCCCCGCAGCAGCTCGGTGTGCATCCCGTAGTCGGAATAGACGCCGAACTTGATCTGGCGGCCGAACTCCTTCCAGAAGTTCTCGTACTTCTCCCGGTCATTGACCAGCATGGCGTTCAGCTCGTTCTTGATCTTCTTTTCCAGGGCGTTGTGGATCAGCTTGAGCTGGCTGTCCTTCTGCAGGGTCTCGCGGCTGATGTTCAGGCTCAGGTCCTGGCTGTCCACGATGCCCTTGACGAAGCTGAAATAGTCGGGCAGCAGGTCGGCGCACTTGTCCATGATGAGCACGCCGGAGGCATAGAGGGCCAGGCCCTTCTCATACTCCTTGGTGTAAAAATCGTAGGGGCGGTGCGAGGGGACAAAGAGCAGGGCGTTGTAGTTGGCGGTGCCCTCGGTGCGGCTGACGATGACTCGGGCGGGGTCGGCGTAATCGCCGAAGTGGTTCTTGTAGAACTCGTTGTACTCCTCGTCGGTGACTTCGCTCTTCTGCTTCTTCCAGATGGGCACCATGCTGTTCAGGGTCTCCAGCTCGGTGTATTCCTCCCACTCGGGCTTGTAGTCCTCGGGCTTGGGGTCGGGCTCGGGCTTCTGACGGCTCTTGGTGCGCTCCATCTGGATGGGGTAGCGGATGTAGTCGCTGTACTTCTTGACGATGGCGGCCACGCCGTACTCCGAGACGTAGTTGTCGTAGTTCTCGGTGTCGGTGTTGGGCTTGATGTGCAGGATGATGTCGGTGCCGGCGGTCTCCTTCCCGGCGGGGGTGATCTCATAGCCCTCCACGCCGCTGGACTCCCACTGCCAGGCCTCGCTGCTGCCGTAAGCCTTGGAAATGACGGTGACGCGGTCGGCCACCATAAAGGCGGAGTAGAAGCCCACGCCGAACTGGCCGATGATGTCGATGTTCTCATCGGTGTTCTCGGCCTTGAAGTCCTGGCTGCCCGAGTGGGCGATGGTGCCCAGGTTCTGCTCCAACTCCTCGCGGGTCATGCCGATGCCGTTGTCCGAGACGGTGAGCATACGGTTTTCCTTGTCAAGGGTGAGCAGGATGCGGAAATCCTCCCGGTTCATCCCCACCGAGGTGTCGGTCAGGCTCTTGAAGTAGAGCTTGTCGATGGCGTCGGATGCGTTGGAGATCAGCTCCCGCAGGAAGATCTCCTTGTTGGTGTAGATCGAGTTGATCATCAGGTCCATCAGCTTTTTGCTTTCGGCCTGGAACGGCTGCATTGCCATAGCAAAAACCTCTTTTCTTATCGCGGAGCACGTTGCTGTGCTTAGCACTCAAATATTCCGAGTGCTAATATACACCGTTTCGGAGAAAAAATCAAGAGCTGGGGGCCGGCCTTCATAAAAAGTTTAGAAATCCGCTTTCCCGCGCGGCCGTTCTGCGGTACAATAAGGGCAGAGCAAACTTTCTGGGAGGAACGATACATATGAAGATCGAGACCCTTGCGATCCACGGCGCGTCCCTGACCGTCTACCTGCGGGACGCGGAAGAAGTCATGCCCATGGCCCAGGCCCGGCCGCTGGTGCTGGTGGTGCCGGGGGGCGGCTACAGCCACGTCAGCCCCCGGGAAGGGGACCCGGTGGCGGTCCGCTTTCTGGCGGCGGGGTACCACGCGGCGGTGCTGCGCTACGGCGTAGGGGAACAGGCCCAAAATTATCTCCCCCTAAAACAGATCGACGGGGCGCTGGCCGCCCTGCGGGCCCACGCGGACGAGTGGCACATCCTGCCGGATAAGATCGCCGCCTGCGGCTTTTCGGCGGGGGCGCACCTGGCCCTTTCGTCGGCGGTGCTGGCGCTGCCCGGCCAGGCTTCCTGGCAGGAGCGGCAGAGGCCCAACGCCCTGATCTTGTCCTATCCTGTGGTGACGGCCGGCCCCTTTGCCCACCGGGGCAGCTTTGAGGCTTTGAGCGGTTCGGCCGGCCTGGCCAGCCACCTGGCGTTCGGCCTGGAGGACAAGGTCGGCCCCGAAACCCCGCCGGTATTCCTCTGGCACACCATGGACGACCAGACGGTCCCGGTGGAAAACAGCCTGCTGCTCCTGTCGGCCCTGCGCCGCGCGGGCGTGCCGTGCGAAGCGCACCTGTTCTCCCACGGGGTGCATGGGCTGAGCGTCTGCACCGCCGAGGTGAACACCCCGCAGCCCCACGCCGCCCACTGGTTCGCCCTGGCGGCCGAGTGGCTGGGCGAGGTGTTCGGCTGGGATCTTGGAATTGCGTAAATGCGATGAAAAATTTGTGCAAAACGGTTGACAGGGACAAGCGGTTCTTGTATACTATGGACTAGAGAACATCGAACCTCGCAAACAAAAAACCCGGCGCGGCGCGGCCGGCCGGGCGCATCATTCAGGAGGAAAGCCAATGGGCCTGTCTGAAACAGAACGCGCAAAGCTCCGCTGCATTCTGCAGCAGTACGAGGAGGACCCCCGTGTGCAGGAAATGGACAACTACATCCAGCACGGCTGCGTGACCACCTACCAGCACTGCCAGAATGTGGCGCGGGTGAGCTTCTGGATCAACCGGCGCTTCCATGTGGGTGCGGACGAGACCGCCCTGGCCGTGGGCGCCCTGCTGCACGATTTTTATTTGTACGACTGGCACTGTGAAGGCCGTTTCCAGCACTGCCGCAGCCTGCGCACCCTGTTCAAAATGCACGGGTTCATCCACCCGCTGCTGGCCCGGGAGAACGCCGAGCGGTGCTTTGCCCTCAGCCCCAAGGTGCGCAACATCATCCGCAGCCATATGTGGCCGCTGACGCTGTTCCACGCGCCTTCCAGCCGGGAGGCGGTGATCGTCTGCATCGCCGACAAATACTGCGCCGTCCTCGAGGCGCTGTACCGCCACCGCCAGAAGGCCATCTGCGCATAAAAAATCCGCCCCTGCTTTTGCAGTGGGCGGATTTTGGTGCCGGAACGTTGACAAAAAGCGTAGCTTGCGCTATACTAGATATAAAGAAGGGCGCTGCCGGACAAACGGTAGTTCCCCGTTGATTGGTTAAAGAAGTAACCGCACAAGTTGGGAAGCTGGGCGGTTACTTCTTTTTATTTTTTAAGGATCTGAATGAACAGACCGATAATGCCAACGACCAAAATGCCGGTCTGAATAAGATCGGAATATGTGACCATTGTCAGCCCCCCTTTCTGTACGATCAGGAGGCAAAGAAGCGCCCCCGATTTGAACGGGGAACACACCGCTTGCCGTTTATCGACAACACCCACCAAAAGAATACCATAACTGCCAGCAAATGACAAGTCCCCGCTTTTCCTTCACGGGAAAGGCGGGGACTTTTTTACAGCTTCTTGTAGCCGGGGGGCTCGTCGGCGGCGCAGCGGCGCTCCATCAGCCAGGTGTCCAGCCAGCGGCCGTGGCAGTCGCGTGCGATGCGCTCCCGGCGGCCCACCTCCCGGAACCCGCACTTGGTGTGCAGCCGGTGACTGGCCTCGTTGTCCTGCAGGACGGTGGACTGCAGCGTCCAGTAGCCGGCCTGTTCGGCGGCGGCGCACAGGGCGCTCAGCAGGTGGTAGCCGTAGCCGCGGCCGCGGTAGCGCTCGCCCACATAGATGCTCACCTCGGCCACGCCGCGGTAGCACCAGCGCATATTCACCCGGGACAGCACCGCCCACCCGGCGATCTCGCCGTCCGGGGCCAGGATCACCAGCCGGCACTCCTTGATGTGGGAGGCGTCCCAGGCGGAGTAGGGCGGGCAGGCCGTCTGAAAGGTGGCGTGCTCGGTGGCGATGCCTTCTTGGTAGATCTCGGCCACAGAGGGCCAGTCGGCCGGCTCCATGGGCCGGATCTGCATACATTCTTCTTCCATCAAATCGTCAATTCTTTCCTTTTAGGATTGCCCGGTCAGCTCTTCCTCGGTGACGTAGCCGGACGCGAGCACCTTGGCCCGCAACGCCGCGTAAAGCTCGGCCTCGGTGGCTTTGACATAGGGGTCCACGAACAGTGCGCCGATGCCGAGCAGCAGCAGGCCCAGCAGGTTCCACCCCAGGAAGGACAGGTCCAGCACAAAAATGTTCCACTTCTCGCCGTCGGTCATCATGGTGCTGATCTCAAAGGCGCGGTCGGCGGGCAGGTCGGGGTTCTCGGCCAGCAGAAAGGGGATGAAGCGGTACTGATAGCTCTTGACGATGCCGGGGACGATGAGCAGCAAAGTCCACAAAAAGACTTTCAGGTTCATGAAAAACATGACCCCCACCGTGTTCCAGTAGCCGCGGGTAAAGCCTGAAAAGATCGTTCCCAGCTGGGCGGTGTCGGAGCGGTTCTCTGTCAGGTAGCGGGCCTGGCCCACCTGGAGCACCGGCGTGACCAGGATGCCCCAGCACAGGACAGCCGCCAGGACAAGCAGCAGGGCCATGACGCCGACACCGATGATGACGGGCATCAGCAGCTGCAGCAGCACGGAGAAGGGGAAACCGGTGTTGCCGGCAAACCGGGCGGCGCTCTCAGGCAGGCCGGACGGGGCGCTGTCGGCGCCAAAACGATAGTTCAGGTTGAAGTCGCCGCCGCACAGCAGGGAGACGATCAGGCAGGCCAGAAAGACCCGCCAGTAGCTGCGCCGCAGGACGGTCTTGGCGTTGTCTTTCAAAAGGGCGCGTGTCCACATAGAGCAGACCTCCTTTTCAGGTTGCAGAAAACATTCGGTTTTGGGTTCCACCGGTGGACTTCAGTATAGCAGATTTTTGCCGAAAGTACAATGGCGGCGTCGAACCGCAAAAGCTTTTGACAAGAAGGGCCGGACAGGGTACAATAGAAAAAACTGGAAAACGAACCAGTTCTGCGTGACCGCAGGGAAAGGAAAGACCCATGACGTGCAAGATCAAACGCGCGCTCTGCCTGGCCGTGCTGGCGGCTGTGCTGGCTGTGCCGGCCCGGGCGGCCGCGCCCTATCTCACCCCGGACTCCACCGTCGCCGAGCTGCACGGCAACGAGGGGATCGTGGGGGCCGGCTTTGACAGCTGGGACCGCGGCTCCCTCTGGCCCGAACAGCCCTGGGAATACGCCCGCTGGAGCCTGCGCCGCTACATCGGCGCGCCGGTGGACGAGGCCGTCGAGGCGCTGAACCTCATCATCGAAAACTATAACCAGGGCGTGCAGGTGACATACCCCCTCTACACCGCGGAAGAAGTCGCCGCCGACCCCACCCGGGAAGGGGTGGCGCTTTACTATTTCCCGGCCGAAAAGCCGGGGGCCAAGTACGCCATCGTCCTGTCCGGCAATATGCTGGAGCGCACCGCCCGCGTCAAGGAGGGGTGCAGCGCGGTGGCCGAGCTGCACCGGATGGGCTACGCCGCTTTCATCCTGAACTACCGGGTGGGCCATGACCTGAAGGACAACGCCAACTACCAGGACCTGGTGCGGGCGGTGCAGTACATCACCGCCCACGCGGGCGAGCTGCAGGTGGACCCGGAAAACTACGCCTTGATGGGCTTTTCTTCGGGCGGGCAGCTGTGCGCCCTCTTTGGCACCGATCGGATGGGCTACCAAAATTACGGCCTGCCCAAGCCCGGCGCGCTGCTGCTGGCCTACCCCATTTTGAACTACGCCTACGGCAAGCCCGTCCTGTTCTACCTCTACGACCGGGCGCAGCCGGGGGACCATCTGGCCCCGGGCGACTACTACTATAACGTGGAGGTGCCTGCAGAGGTGACGGCGGATTTCCCCGCCACCTTCCAGTGGTACGGCAAAAACGACAGCTCCCTGCGGGGATTCTTCACCCAGTGGCAGAGCCCGGCCCTGGACGAGGCGCTGGCGCGCTGCGGTGTGCCCCACGCGCTGATCGTCTATGACGAAGCGCCCCACGGCAGCGCCAACGGCGCCGGCACCGACGCTGCCGGCTGGATCGCCCGGGCCGCCGCCTTCTGGGAGGACGTCACGGGCTGAGAAAAGCCGAAAGGACAATAGAAGGAACCGACACGATGAACGCAAAAAAGATGATAGCCGCCGCCCTGGCCGCCGCGATGCTGGCCGCCGCAGCCCTCCCGGCGGGGGCGCTGCCCGCGCCCTATCTCACGCCGGACACGACCGTGGCGCAGATGCGTGCCAACGAGGGGATCGCGGGCTCGGGCTTCGACACATGGGACCGGGGCTCGCTTTTCCCGGAACAGCCGTGGCAGTACGGAGACTGGACCCTGCGCCGGTACATTGGGCAGACCGTGGACGACGCGGTAGCGGGGATGAACCTCATCATCGACAACTATAACCGCGGCGTGCAGGTGACCTACCCCCTCTACACTGACGAGGAGATCGCCGCCGACCCCACCCGGAAAGGGGTGGAGCTTTACTATTTCCCGGGGGATAAGCCCAACGGGAAGTATGCGCTGGTGCTGTCCGGCAATATGTTCGAGCGCACCGCCCGCACCAAGGAAGCCTGCGGCGCGGTCAGCCAGCTGCACGAGATGGGGTACACCTCATTCGTTCTCAACTACCGGATCGGGCACGAGATCTCCAAAAACGCCAATTACAACGATCTGGTGCGGGCGGTGCAGTTCATCACCGAGCACGCGGAGATGTTCGGCGTCCGGCCGGAGGATTACGCCCTGGTGGGCTTTTCGGCCGGGGCGCATCTGTGCGGGATGTTCGGCACCGACCGGATGGGGTACAAAAATTACGGCCTGCCCAAGCCCGGCGCGCTGCTGCTGGCCTATCCCATCGTCAACTATATGTACGGCAAGCCGGGCTTTTTGTACGTCTACGACGGCGCGGAGCCGGGGGACGACCTGGCCCCGGGCGACTACTACTACAACATCGAGCTGAACGCGGAAGTGACGCCGGACTTCCCGCCCACGTTCCACTGGTTCGGCCGGAACGACCGGACCCTGGGCATGATCTTCCCGCCGCTGCAGGGGCCGGCGCTGGACCGCGCGCTGGAGCAGTGCGGGGTCGAACACAAGATGGTCGTATACGGCCGTGCGCCCCACGGCAGCGGCACCGGCACCGGCACCGACGCGGCCGGGTGGCTGTACGACGCCGTGGATTTTTGGGAAGAAGTCACCAGCGGACCGAAACTGAAGAAAGGAAATTGAAAAACCGACACGATGAACGCAAAAAAGATGATAGCCGCCGCGCTGGCTGCCGGGCTGCTGGCCGCCCTGCCCGCCGCCCCGGCGGGAGCTTTGGGCCTGCCGAACATCACCGCCAGCACCACCATGGAGGAGATACGCGCCAACGAAAGCCTGATCGCTTCCGGCTTCAACACCTATGACCGGAACATCTTCATCCCGGAACAGCCCTGGATGTACGACAGCTGGACGCTGGAGGAATACCTCGGCGGGACAGCCCCCGACGCGGCCCAGGGCCTCAACCTGGTCATCGACAACTATAACCACGGCGTGCAGGTGACGTACAAGATCTACACCCCCGAGGAGATTGCCGCCGACCCCCGCAAGGACGAAGTAGAGCTGTACTATTTCCCTGCAAAGACGGAAAACACCAAATATGCCTTGGTGGTGCCGGGCAATATGTACGAAAAGAGCGCCAAAATGCGGGAGGGCTGCTCCGTCTCCTATCAGATGCACGAGATGGGGTACGCCTCCTTTGTGCTGCGGTACAGCGTGGGCCGGGACAACTCGGACAACGCCGCTTACAATGACCTGGTGCGGGCGGTGCAGTTCATCACCGAGCACGCGGAGATGTTCGGCGTCCAGCCGGAGGATTACGCCCTGGTGGGCTTTTCAGCCGGGGGGCAGATGTGCGGCGTCTTTGGCACCAGCCGGATGGGGTATAAAAACTACGGCCTGCCCAAGCCCGGCGCGCTGCTGCTGGGCTACCCGGTCATCAACTATATGTACGGCAAGCCGGTCTACTTTTACCTCTATGACGGCGCAGAGCCGGGGGACAGCCTGGCCCCCGGGGACTACTATTACAATATTGAGATCGACGCCGAGGTGGACGGGGACTTCCCGCCGGTCTACCACTGGTTCGGCCTCAACGACGCCACCCTGATGCTGATGGACATTTTCTGTCAGGGGCCGGCGCTGGACAAAGCGCTGGAAGCAAACGGCGTGCCCCACAAGATGGTGGTCTTTCAAAACGCGCGCCACCGCAGCAGCGTGGGCACCGGCACCGACGCGGCCGGGTGGCTGTACGACGCCGTGGATTTTTGGGAAGAAGTTACCGCACAGCAGTGAAATGAAAGGGGAACGATATCCATGACTACCGATCAAAATGAATGGTTCCGCAGCCTGAACGCCGGCCTGCCCGACGATGTGGCCCGCCTCAAGGCGGCGGGGTACTATGAGGAGGCCGTCGCGCGGATCGACGCCCTGCTGGCCGAGGACTGGACCGCCGTCCAGAACGGCCCGAACACCGGTGCAAACCCCGCGCCCGCCATGCCGGACGCCCAGCGGGAGGCCCTGCTGGCCCAGCGGGAGATTTTGCGCCGCCTGCCCGCCGAGTACATTTATACCGAACAGCAGGCCGTGGAAAAAATGCAGGCCCAGGTGACCGGCTTCACGCTGGAGGAGCTGCGGGCCCTCGAACGGGCCGGCCGGGTGGACTGGCGGTTCGTGGAAGGGGAAAAGCACTATCTCGACCGCTTTGACGAGACGCTGCTAGCTACCGACCCCGCCTTTGCCGCCCGGCGGCGTGTGCCCGAGCCGGACAGCGGCGCGTCCCTCGCCCGCCGGAAGGCCACCCACGAAAAGATGCTGCGGGAGGGCTCCGCCTCGGCCCGCATCACGGTGGAGGCCAGCGTTGGGATGTCGGACGCCGCCTTTGCCCGGGCGCTGGCCAGGGCCAGGGCGGAGGGGCGGCACACCGTCCACGTCCGGGCCTGGCTGCCCCTGCCTGCCGCCTGCGAGAGCCAGTCGGACATCGACCTGGCCGCGCTCTCGGAGCCGCCTGCCCGGATCGCGGCCCCGGACGCGCCCCAGCGCACCGCCTTCTGGGAGGCGGACCTGTCCGAGAACCGCCGCTTCACCGCCCGGTACAGCTACACCCAGACCGCCCGCTACGCCGACCCCATGGCCTTTTCCCCCGACCCCGACCAGCCCAGCTTCGACACCGGGGAGGAGGCCCCCCATATCGTCTTTACCCCCGGCCTGCGGGCCCTGGCCGCCCAGCTGACCCGCGGCCTGACCAGCCCCGCCGAAAAGGCAAAGCGTTTTTACGACTACATCACCCTGAACGTCCATTACCACTACCAGCCCTCCTACTTTGTGCTGGAGGATATCCCCACCCGCTGCGCCATGGACCGCCGGGGGGACTGCGGGGTCATGGCCCTGACCTTTATCACCCTGTGCCGGATCGCCGGCATCCCCGCCCGGTGGCAGAGCGGCCTGGCGGTGGGCCCCGGCAAGTGCGGCTGCCACGACTGGGCCATGTTCTACATCGCCCCCAGGGGCTGGATGTACGCCGACTGCTCCTATGGGGCGTCCATGGCCAGGGCGGGGGAGGAGGAGCTCCGCCGCCACTACTTCGGCAGCATCGACCCGGGGCGGATGGTGGCCAACCGCGCCTTTCAGGCGCCCTTCGACCCGCCCATGCTGGGCTTCCGCGCCGACCCCTACGACAACCAGACCGGCGAGGTGGAGGCCGACGGCGTGGGCCTGTGGGGGGACCAGACCGTCACCACCAAAGAGACCCTGTCCTATCAGGAATGCTGAGGAGGAGATATGCAGCCTGTGTATGATCTTTTAGCGCTTGCGATCTTTGCCATGATGATCGTGCTGCTGTTCCGCAGTTTCAGGCCCGCCAAGGACCAGACCCGGGACCTGGAGGACTGGATGGCCGAACAGCTGGACGAGCAGGCCGATGCCTTTGAGCGGATGCTGCAGGCCAGCCAGGACGCTTTGAGCAAACAGAACTACGCCGCCATCCGGGGCGTCAAAGACGCGGTGGACGGGATGGGCATGCAGCTGACCGGCAGCCAGTCCGCCCAGCAGAAAAACCTTGAGGGCCGCTTCCAGACCATGGAAAAGACCCTGGAGAGCCGCCTGCGCACCATGGAACTGTCCAACACCCAGCGGCTGGAGGAGATGCGCCGCACCCTGACCGAGGGGATGGACGCCGTCCGGGCTGAGAACGCCAAAAAGCTGGACGAGATCCGCCACACGGTGGACGAGCAGCTCCAGGACACCCTGCAAAAGCGGGTGAGCGAGAGCTTCAAGACCGTCAGCGACCAGCTGGAACAGGTCTACAAGGGCCTGGGCGAGATGCAGTCGTTGGCGGCCGACGTGGGCGGGCTGAAGCAGGTGCTGTCGGGCGTCAAGACCCGCGGCATCCTGGGCGAGATCCAGCTGGGGGCCATCCTGGAGGAAATTTTGGCCCCCGAGCAGTACGACACCAACGTAGCCACCATTCCCGGCTCCACCCAGCGGGTGGAGTTCGCGGTCAAGCTGCCCGGCGCCGACGGCCAGAACATCTGGCTGCCCATCGACTCCAAGTTCCCCGGCGACACCTACGCCCATTTGCAGGAGGCGCAGGCTTCGGGGGACGCGCAGGCCGTGGAGGCGGCCCGCCGCGCCCTGGAACAGGTGGTCCGGGCCGAGGCCAAGGACATCCGCACCAAATATGTGGAGCCGCCCTACACCACCAATTTCGGCATCCTGTTCCTGCCCTTTGAGGGGCTGTACGCCGAGGTGGTCAACCAGGGCATGGTCGAAACGCTGCAGCGGGACTATCAGGTCAACGTGGCCGGCCCCAGCACCATGGCCGCCCTGCTGAACAGCCTGCAGATGGGCTTCAAGACGCTGGCCATTCAGAAGCGCTCCAACGAGGTCTGGCAGGTGCTGGGCGCGGTCAAGACCGAGTTTGAAAAGTTCGACAAGGGCCTTGCCAAGCTGCAGGAGCGGCTGCGCCAGTCTGACCGGGAACTGGACGACCTGATCGGCACCCGCACCCGCGCCATCAACCGCAAACTGCGCGCGGTCCAGTCGCTGGACGAGGTGAGCGCCGCCGCCCTGCTGGAACTGGACGCCGCTCCCGGCCAGCCGCCCCGGGCCGTTCTGCCCGGCGCCGGTCCGGCAGATCCATGAGCGAAAAGGCCATTGCTTTTTCCCTATGAATATGGTATGATATAACGCGGCCCGGAAACCGGGCCCAAATGAAAACCAGTACCCTTTTAGATATAAAACCGGCAAGCGTGCAAGAGAAAGGAATGTCAGCCATGAACGTCTACAAAACAAACGTCACGGATTCCATCCTGGGCATCAGCGTCAACGATACCACCCTCGACCTGTTTGAGAGCCAGTACCCCGTCCCCGGCGGCGTCAGCTACAACAGCTACCTGATCCGGGACGAAAAGACCGCCGTCATGGACACGGTGGACGCCCGCGCCACCGACGCGTGGATGGAGGCTTTGGAGGTCGAGCTGGCCGGCAAGGCCCCCGATTACCTGGTGGTGTCCCATGTGGAGCCTGACCACTCGGCCAATGTGGCCCGCCTGGCCGCCAAGTATCCCGCCATGCAGGTGGTGGGCAACGCCAAGACCTTTGCTTATCTGGAAAACTTCTTCCCCGGCGCCATCGAGGCCGGCCGCCGCGTCACCGTCAAGGACGGCGACACCCTCAGCCTGGGCAGCCACACCCTCCACTTCGTCTTTGCCCCCATGGTGCACTGGCCCGAGGTGATGGTCAGCTATGAGTCCAGCGAGAAGGTGCTGTTCTCGGCCGACGGCTTTGGCCGGTTCGGCGTGGTGGCCGAGGGCGACAGCTTCGCCAACTGGGCCGACGATGCCCGCCGGTACTTCCTGAACATCGTGGGCAAGTACGGCCCCCAGGTCCAGGCCCTGCTCAAAAAGGCTGCCGGCCTGGACATCGCTCAGATCTGCCCCCTGCACGGCCCCGTGCTGAACGGCGACCTGGCCCCCTACCTGAGCCTGTACGACACCTGGTCCAGCTACAAGCCCGAGGAGCCCGCCGCGATCCTGGTGGCTTCGGCTTCCATCCACGGTCACACCCGCGAGGCCGCCCACAAGATGGCCGAAAAGCTGCGGGCTGCCGGCGCGTCCGTCACTGAGATGGACCTGACCCGCACCGACGTCTCCTATGCGGTGGCCGAGGCTTTCCGCTGCGGCAAGATGGTGCTGGCCTGCGCCACCTACGACGGGTTTCTGTTCCCGCCGATGGAAACCTTCCTGACCCACCTCAAGACCAAGAACTTCCAGGGCCGCATCGCCGGCCTGATGGAGAACGGCATGTGGGCTCCCATGGCCAACAAGCTGATGACCGCCGAGCTGGCCGGGATGAAGAACATCACCGTCTGCGAGCACACCGTCAGCATCCGCGGCGCAGCCCACCCCTGCGACGACGCCCAGATGGACGCCCTGGCCAGCGAGGTCGTGGCGCGGTAAAAAGTACATAAGCGTGCATGAAAAAAGCGCGGGCGCCAGTGCGTCCGCGTTTTTTTTATCACGCTATTGCAGATCGTCCAGGATGTCGGGCCAGAGGGCCTGCTCCTGGCGCAGCGCATCGAAGCAGCAGTCCAGATAGATCTTGTTGGCGGCGGGGATGACGCTGCACCGCAGCAGGAACTGCTCGTCGCTCAGGCCGCTGTCCGGCCGGCGGGTGGACGGCCGCAGCCCGAACACCGAGCCGATGGCAGCTTCCAGCTCGTCGCAGAAAAAGTTGTACGCCGCCCCGGCGTCGAACCGCTCCTTCTGAATGGAGAAAAGGAACTGGATGTTCTCCATGGACAAAACGTTTTTGACCACCACAATGTACATCAGGTAGCCGATCTGGTCCCGGGTGTATTTTTTGCGCACCGGGTGGGTGATAAGCCCTTTTTTGACATAGTTGCTGACCATCGACCCCGTCAGCTCCATCCCCGGAAAGGTGCGGAAATGGCTGTTGACGTACTGGACGGTCTGGTCGAGATACAGCCCCATGCCAGGCAAGTCGTCATACCGGGGCAGGGCAAAGCCCGCGGCAGAAGCCGCGATGCGGCGTTTCGTTTCAGCATTCATGGTTTAAGTATACATCAAACCGTCCAAAAGTCAATAGAACCGAAAATCTTTTGTTAAGATTTTTGCATATGGTTGACAAGTTATTCAAAAACTGATATGATGAAGGCAGAATACGGACTTGGTCCATCAGACAGGCAGAGGACGGGTCTAAAGCGAACGGTTGGCGTATGCCGGCTGCGGATTGGAGAGATGTATGTATGAAACGGAAAATTGTGCTGGATTCCTCATCGAATCTGTGGCAGCTGCCGGGGGTGGACTACGCCTGTGTGCCCCTGAAGATCATCACCGACGAGCAGGAGTATGTGGACGAGCCCGGCACCGACGCCTTTGCCATGGCCCACGACCTGCGCACCTATAAGGGCAAGAGCTCTACTTCCTGCCCCAACGTGGGGGACTTTCTGGCGGCATACGCCGGGGCGGACGAGATCTTTGTCGTGACCATCACCGGCACGCTGTCGGGCTGCAACAACGCCGCCCGGATGGCCGCCGAGGAATACCAGGACACCAACCCCGGCGCCAAAGTGTTCGTGCTGGACAGCCTTTCCACCGGGCCGGAGATGTGCCTGCTGGCCCGCCGGCTGGCGGCTCTGGCGCCCACCGAGGCTACCTTTGAGGAGATCTGCGACGCGGTGACGGCCTACGCCGAACACACCCATCTGCTTTTCTCGCTGGAATCGCTGAACAACCTTGCCCGCAACGGCCGGGTCAAGCTGACCGCCGCCGTGGTGGCGCGGGCCCTGGGCATCCGGGTGCTGGGCCAGGCCAGCCCGCAGGGCGAGCTGGACATCATCTGCAAGACCCGCGGGGAGCACGGCGTGCTGGAGCGCACCATTCTGGAAATGCGGGACCGCGGCTTTGCCAACGGCAAGGTACAGATCGCCCACTGCGACAACGAAAAGGCGGCCCGCCGCCTCAAGCTGATGATCGAGGCCATCTGGCCCGACTCTGAGGTGGAGATCGTGGAGTGCGGCGCGCTGTGCAGCTTCTACGCCGAGCTGGGCGGCCTGCTGGTGGGCTACGAGGACGCCGCCGCGCCCACCGTCTAAAAATATCATTGCATCAAGGGAGACAGCGCCGGGACAAACGCCGCGGCACTGTCTCTTTTTTGCGTCTTTTCGCGCCCGGCTTGCAAAAAAGGGCCGGGGGCGGTATACTGACAGGGACACGAGCATCCATAACAGATCTTATGGGAAAGGAGAAGCCATGTTCAAACTGCCGGTCGTCAAAGTCCTCAGCCGCTTTGTCAACAAGATCACCATCACCTTCCTGCTGATTTTGATCCAGCTGGTGTGGATGGCGTCCCTCTACCTCCGGCTGACCGAATATGCCGCCTGGCTCAACGGCGTCATGACGGCGCTGAGCGTTATCATCATCCTGTTCCTGGTGCGCAAGGATGAAAACCCCGCCTACACCATCGCCTGGATGGCGCTGATCGGCATCACGCCGGTGTTCGGCGGGCTGATGTATTTGTTCTGGGGCAACAAGCGCCCCTCCCGCCGGATGCGCCGCCGGATGGCCGCCGTGGACCGCCGCCACCGGGGCCTGGTGGACCAGCGCCCCGGCCAGCTGGACGGGGTAGACCAGCGCACCCGGGCCCTGAGCGGCTATATCGCCAAATACGGCCCCTGGCCGGCCTGGAAGGATACCTCGGTGGAATATTTTTCCAGCGGCGAGGCGATGTTCCCGCACCTGCTGGAGGACCTGCGCCGGGCGGAAAAGTTCATCTTCCTTGAGACGTTCATCATCCGCCCCGGCAAAATGTGGAACGCCGTCGAGGACATCCTGCGGGAAAAGGCCGCCGCCGGGGTGGACGTCCGGGTCATCTACGACGACATGGGCTGTCTGACCACCGTGCCCTCGGGCTTTGTCATCCGGCTGGAACAGGCCCATATCCGCTGCATCCCCTTTAACCCGGTGGTGCCCCTCGTCTCTCTGGTGATGAACCACCGGGACCACCGCAAGATCGTCTCGATCGACGGCAACGTGGCCTACAACGGCGGCACCAACTTTGCCGACGAGTATATCAATGTGGAGGAACGGTTCGGTTACTGGAAGGACGCCGCCGTCCGGCTGGAAGGCGCGGCGGTCTGGAACTTTACCGTCATGTTCCTCAACTTCTGGAACGCCTTCCGCCCCATGGAGGAGGACTACAGCCCCTTCCGCCCCACCGTCAAGGCTGCGTCGGACGGGGTGGTCCAGCCCTACGCCGACAGCCCGCTGGATGAGGAGCGCCTGGCCGAGAGCGTCTACCGGGACATCCTGGATCAGGCGGAAAAGTATGTCTACATCTTCACCCCGTACCTGGCCATCGGCGAGGACCTGCTCAACTCCCTCAAGCTGGCGGCCAAGCGGGGAGTGGACGTGCGTCTGATCTTGCCCGGCATCCCGGACAAAAAGATGGTGTTCCGGCTCAGCCGGTCGTATTACCTGCCCCTGCTGCGGGCGGGGGTCAAGGTGTACGAGTTCACCCCGGGCTTTGTCCACTCCAAGTGCTATGTCAGCGACGACCGCGTGGCGGTGGTGGGCAGCATCAACATGGACTACCGCAGCCTGTACCTGCACTTTGAGTGCGGCACCCTGCTGATGGGCGGCAGCCAGGTGGCCGCCGTCCGCACCGACCTGGAAAAGACGTTCGCGCAGAGCCGCCGCATCACCCTGGAGGACTGCCGCACCAGCCTGCTGGGCACGCTGCTGGACGATGTGCTGCGGCTGGTCAGCCCGCTGCTGTAAAAAATAGTCGGTGCATAGCTGCGCCCCTTCATCTTTTGGGATGAGGGGGCGTTTTGCGTGCATAAAACGGCCCTTTGGGGGCAGAATAGCCCCAAAAGCCCCCGCGGGGGCCTGCAAAGGGAGCGAAATTATGAAGATACTGCATCCAAAACAGATCAGACGCCTGGCCGCCCTGGCCGCGTCGGCCCTGCTGCTGGCGGGCTGCAGCGGGCCGTCCAGTATGTCCAGCTCGTCGGGGTCCTCCTCCGGGTCGATGGGCGGGACAGCGGGGTCCGCGGGTTCGGCCGGCAGCGCAAGCACGGAGGGCTGGAAGGCGGGCCTGGCCGTCGTGAGCGAGAGCGAGGCCGGGGACGCCGGCGGCGAGGTGAGCACCATCGCGGCCGCCGTCCTGCTGGACGGGGAAGGGCGCATCCTCCACACGGTGGTGGACGAGCTGGAGACCCAGGTGAGCGCGGCGGAGGGGAGCCTGACTTTGCCCGACGACCTGCGCACCAAGCGCCAGAAGGGGGACGGCGACTACCCGCTGGCGGCGGTGTCTGAGATCGGCAAGGGCTGGGCAGACCAGGCCGACGCCCTCGCCAAACACCTGGAAGGGATGACCGCCAGCGAGGTGGCCGCCCTCAAGACCGACGACGAGGGCCGGGCCGCCGACCCTGACCTGCTGGCCGGGTGCACCATCCGCATCGACGGCTACCGGGACGCCATTGCCAAGGCCTGCCGGGAGGCGAAACCCATCGGCTGAGCCATCGTGAAAATAGATATTTTTCGCAGGGGAACAGGGGTGCGGATTGTCCAAAAAAACGCTTGCAATTTCAGGCGTCCTGCACTATAATGTCTCCGTTCAGAAAAGCGTCTCGTTCCGGCCGGAACGGGGCGCTTTTCACGGGAAAGTGACACCGCATATTCAATGGAGGGACCCGCTTATGACCAAAGATATGACCCAGGGCCGGCCGCTGCAGCTGATTTTGCTGTTTTCGGTGCCGATGATGCTGGGCAGCCTGTTCCAGCAGTTTTACAACATGGCCGATACCATCATCGTGGGACGGTTCGTCGGGGTCGAGGCCCTGGCGGCCGTGGGCAGCGTGGGCGGCCTGAGCTACCTTGTGCTGGGCTTTGTGAACGGCATCGCCTGCGGCTTTGCCATCCCGCTGGCCCGCTGCTTTGGGGCCAGGGACGGCTCTGGCCTGCGCCGCTACACCGCCAATGCGGTCTGGCTGTCGCTGGTGTTCGCGGCGGTGCTGACGGTGGTGACGGTGGCCCTGACCCGGCCCATCCTGGTGCTGACCAACACCCCCGCCGACATCATCGACATGGCCGACGCCTATATCCGCACCATCTTTGCGGGCATCCCCTTCACGCTGCTGTACAACGTCACCAGCGCCTTCATGCGGGCGCTGGGGGACAGCCGCCGGCCCCTCTATTTCCTGATCGTGGCCAGCGTGCTGAATATCTTTTTGGATATTTTCTTTATTCTGGCCTTTGACGCCGGGGTGTTCGGCGCGGCGCTGGCCACCGTCATCAGCCAGGCCGTGGCCGGCGTGTGGAGCCTTTTGTACATGGTAAAGAACTTCCGCGAGCTGGGCTGGTCGAAGGAGGAGGGGCGGCTCAGCCTGTCCCACTGCGCTTCCCTGTGCATGATGGGCCTGCCCATGGGGCTGCAGTGCAGCATCACGGCGGTGGGCAACATCGTCCTGCAGGCCGCGGTCAACGGCCTGGGCAGCGCGGCGGTGGCCGCCATGACCGCCGGCAGCAAGGCCGGGCAGATCCTGTCCGTCCCGCTGGAGAGCATCGGCACCGCCATGACCACCTATACCAGCCAGAACCTGGGCGCGGGCAGCCTGCCCCGGGTGCGGCAGGGTGTGCGCACGGCGCTGGGCATCGGCTGCATCTACAGCGTGGCCTCCTTCATCATCCTGCACTTTGCCGACACCCTGCTGATCGGGATGTTCCTGGATGCCAGCGAGGACGTGGGCGGGACCATCATGGCCGACGCGCGGTCGTTCCTGTTCTGGAACAGCGTCTTTTACATCCCGCTGGCCGTCCTCATCGTCTACCGGTACTCCATCCAGGGGCTGGGCTTCTCGGGCCTGGCCATGTTCGCGGGCGTGTTCGAGATGTTCGCCCGGGGGCTGGTGGGCTTTTACATGGTGCCGGTGTTCGGCTATTGGGCCGGCTGCATCGCCAGCCCGGCGGCGTGGTTCGCGGCGTGCTTCTTCCTGCTGCCGGCCTATCACCTGGTGATGCGGCGGCTGACCAGCGCCCAAGACGGCGCCCCCCTGCAGGCGGCGCGCGCCAAAGTTTGAGCTGCAAACTGCATAGATTCCGCCCGCTCCGGCTGCACGCCGCGGCGGGCTTTTTTGCGCCTGCGTTTTGTGCGGCGGGCCGGCTTTGGAATTGACGCCGCCGGCCGTTCGGGGTATACTTACATACATGACACATCGCGCAGGGAAGGAGGGCCCGCCGTGGAGGACCAGCAGCTGGAACAGATCGAGGGCACCATCGAGGACATCATTTTTGAAAACAGCGACAGCGGCTATGTGGTGTTCGAGCTGTCGGGCGAGGGCAAGCTGACGGTGGTGTGCGGCACCCTGGGGGAGCTGCACGTGGGCCAAAGCGTGATCTGCCGCGGGCGGTACGAAAACCACGCCACCTATGGCAGGCAGTTCCACGCCGCCGAGTGCATGACCGATATGCCCAAGGACATGGATGCGGTGTACGCCTTCCTGGCCAGCCGGTCCCTGCCCTACATCGGGCCCGCCACCGCCCAGAAGATCATCGAGCGGTTCGGCGCGTCGGCGCTGGACGTCATCGCCAACGACCCCGGCCGCCTGACCGAGATCAAGGGCATCTCGGCGGACAAGGCCGACCGCATCCAGCAGGAGTTCAAGCGGATGTTCGGGATGCGGGAGCTGATCGCCTATCTGGCCCAGTTCGAGATCGGGCCCCGGCGGGCGATGGAGGTGTTCCGGGCGTTCGGGCCGGGGGCGGCCCAGGCCATCGCCTCCAACCCCTACTTGCTGTGCGGCGAGCCGCTGCAGTTGGACTTCCGCCACGCCGACAGCATCGCCGCCTATTACCAGATGGAAGGGGACAGCCCCCAGCGGCTGGAAGCCGCCCTGCTGCGCACCCTGCGCCACAACGCGGGCAACGGCCACACCTGCCTGCCGCGGGAGCGGCTGGTGGCCACCGCCTCGGCTTTCATCCACCAGCCCGCCGACAAGCTGACGGCAGCTCTGGAGCACTGCCTGGAGACGGGGCGGCTGGAGGAGCGCAGCTTTTCCACCGGGGAATACATCTATCTGCCCGACCTGCTGGCCGCCGAGGAGGCCATTGCCGCCCGGCTGACCGCCCTGGCCCAGCGGGAAAAACAGACCGCCCGCCACCTCGACCAGGACATTCAGGTGCTGGAAGCGGCGCAGGGCTTTGCCTACGCCCCCGAGCAGCGGGAGGCCATCCGCCGGGCCGTGACCGAAAACTGCCTGGTGCTGACCGGCGGCCCCGGCACCGGCAAGACCACCACCGTCAAGGCGGTGCTGAACGTGCTGGAAAGCCAGGCCGAGCGGGTGGCCCTGTGCGCCCCCACCGGCCGCGCCGCCAAGCGCCTGAGCGAGCTGACCGGCCGCAAGGCGTCCACCATCCACCGCCTGCTGGAAGTGGACTACAGCGGGGGCCGCGTCAGCTTCATCCACAACGAGCGCAATTTGCTCAAATGCGACGTGGTGATTTTGGACGAGATGAGCATGGTGGACGTGCAGCTGTTCCAGAGCCTGCTGGCCGCCCTGCGCCCCAACTGCCGCGTCATCATGGTGGGGGACGCCGACCAGCTGCCCAGCGTGGGCCCCGGCAACATCCTGGGGGAGGTGATCCGCTCGGGGGCGGTGTCCACGGTTTGCCTGAAGCACATCTTCCGGCAGGCAAAGCGCAGCCTGATCGTGGAGAACGCCCACAACATCGTCAGCGGCCGGCCCCTGCAGAAGGGCGGCCGGGAGGACGATTTCTTTTTCCTGGAGGCGGACGGCGAGGCCTGCCAGAAACTGGTGTGCGACCTCGTCACCGCCCGGCTGCCCCGCAGCTACGGCTTTGACCCCATCCGGGATATCCAGGTGCTCTGCCCCACCAAGATGGGCCCCTGCGGCACCCAGGCCCTCAACACCCTGCTGCAGGACCTGCTCAACCCGCCCGCCAAGGGCAAGCCCCAGCTGCAGAGCGCCTCGCGGGTGTTCCGCGAGGGGGACAAGGTGATGCAGGTGAAGAACAACTACGAGATCATCTGGCGCCGGGACGGCGGCGAGCAGGGGGTGGGGGCCTACAACGGGGACATCGGCATCGTGGAGGCCATCGACCCGCGCACCCGCTCCATGACGGTGCGGATGGACGACCGGCTGCTGGTCTACCCCGCCGAGAATCTGGGCGAGCTGGAGCCCGCCTACGCCATCACGGTGCACAAGAGCCAGGGCAGCGAGTTTGCCGCGGTGGTGCTGCCGGCGGCGGGGGTGCCGCCCCGGCTGTGCTACCGCAACCTGTTTTACACCGGCGTCACCCGGGCCCGCAAACTGTGCGTGGTGGCGGGCCGGCGGGACACCGTGGCCGCCATGATGGCCAACGTCCGCCAGAACCTGCGCTACAGCGGCCTTGCCGAGCTGCTGAAAAGCCGTGCCCAGCCGCCCCAGCCCGAAACTTGAACGATCAAAAAATGTCCCATCTGGCGGACATGTGCCGGCACATCGTGCTGGAAAGCACTATACTTTTCCCCCGGCGTGTGGTATACTGAAAACTGGATTTTTACGGCCCCGCCCGGGGCCTTTGGCATAGAGGAACGCGAAGAAAGGAACACTGCATTATGGCACAGAACGATATTGGGATAGACCTTGGCACCACCACCATCATCATCGCCCAGGAGGGCAAGGGGGTCGTGCTGAACCAGCCCAGCGTGGTGGCGATCGACACCCGCAAAAAGGAAGTGCTGGAGGTGGGCGACAAGGCCCTGGCCATGGTGGGCCGCACCCCCAACTACATCTCGGCCACCTTCCCCCTGAAGGACGGCGTCATCAGCGACCACACCATGACCCGGGAGCTGATCTGCCGCTTTGTCAACAAGGTATACAGCTCCCACATGGTCAAGCCGCGGGTGGCGGTCTGCGTGCCGGCGGCCATCACCGGCATCGAGAGCGACGCCGTGGTCGAGGCCGTCGTGGCGGCCGGCGCGCGGCAGGTCTACCTGATCGACGAACCCATCGCGGCGGCTCTGGGCTCCGGCCTGGACATCACGGTGCCCGACGGCCGCATGATCATCGACATCGGCGGCGGCACCACCGACATCGCGGTGCTGTCCCTGGGCGGCAAGGTCAAGGCCACCAGCGTCCGGGTGGCGGGCAACCACTACGACGACGAGATCCTCAAATTCGTGCGGGCCAAGTTCAGCATCGCCATCGGCCAGCGCACCGCCGAGGAGCTGAAAAAGCGGGTGGCCTGCTGCCCCCAGAAAACCGACTTCAACGAGACGATGGAGATCAAGGGCCGCAGCCTGCTCACCGGACTGCCGGTGCGGGTCAACGTCTCCACCAGCGACCTGTACGACCCGGTCATGATGCTCAGCGAGCAGATCGGCACCGCGGCCCATCAGGTGCTGGAAAAGACGCCCCCCGAGCTGGCCGGCGACATCTACAAGAACGGTGTCATGCTGACCGGCGGCGGCGCGCAGCTGCACGGCCTGCCCGAATACCTCAGCCAGGAGCTGAAGGTGGACGTCTACGTCTCGCCCGACCCGGTCAACTGCGTGGCCCTGGGCACCGCCATGAGCCTTTCGATGGGCGACAAGCTGGAGGTGGGCTTCACCGACGCGACCCCGCGCATCGGCCGGCGGTGAGCCGCGCGCGAAACTGTTGCAATCGCCCCCGAAACCGGGTATAATGGAAGAAAAATGCCGAGCGCCCCGTCCGGGGCCATGACAGGAGGATGTATCATGGATACCAATACCATTCTTACGATCGTGATCGCCGTAGTGGGCCTGGCGGTGGCCCTGTTCGCCCTGAACAGGAGCCGTTCCTCGTCCGGCGCGTCTGAGGCCCGCCCCGCCGAGGCCCCGGCCATGCCCGCACCTCCTGCACCCAAGGCCCCGGTCCCCGCAGCGCCGCGCGCGCCCCAGGTGCCCCAGGTGGAAGCCGGCATCCCGCCCGAGGTGGTGGCCGTCATCGCCGCAGCCGTCTGCGCCATGGGCGGCGGCAAGTACACCTTGAAGGCCGTCCGCCGCGCCGACCGCTCGGCCTGGGCCCGTGCCGGCGCCTTCGACGTCACCGAGCCGTTCTGAACATTTTGAAAAACCATCCGGTCCGCCCCGCCGCCCTGCGCGTGGGGCGGCCTTTTTGCCTCTGTCCAGACGGGGGCATTTGTGGTATACTGATACAAGATTTTAGAGAAATAGGAGCAGCCCATGGCAACCGATCTGCAGAAAGAATTTTGTTCCCTTCGGGATACGTACATTGAAAAACAGTTCGGCCGGCTGAACGAGATGCAGCGGCAGGCCGTCTTTACCACCAGCGGGCCGCTGCTGATCCTGGCCGGCGCGGGCAGCGGCAAGACCACCGTGCTGGTCAACCGCATCGCCAACCTGATCCGGTTCGGCAGCGCCCACGGCAGCGATTACACCCCCCGGCCCGCCACCGACGAGGACCTGCGGGCCCTGCGCACCGCCATCATGACCGGCACCGACGTGCCCGCCTGGCTGGACGGGATGATGCGCTGCCAGCCCACCCGCAGCTGGAACATCATGGCCATCACCTTTACCAACAAGGCCGCCGGGGAGCTGAAAGCCCGCCTGCGCGCCATGCTGGGGGATGAGGAAGGGGACGAGGTGTTCGCCTCCACCTTCCACTCGGCCTGTGTGCGCATCCTGCGCCGCTACGCCGAGGAGATCGGCTGGCCCCGCAGCTTTACCATCTACGACACCGACGACGCCCAGCGGGTGATGAAGGCCCTGTACAAAGAGCAGAACGTGGACGACAAGTTCTACCCCGTCAAGACCGCCCTGAACCAGCTGGGCCGCTGGAAAGACCAGCTGACCGGCCCTGCGGACGCCGCCAGGGAGGCCGCCGGCAAGACCAAGCTCGAGCTGGCCGCCAAGCTGTACGGCCTGTACGAAAAACGGCTGCAGGAGGCCGGCGCTTTCGACTTCGACGGGCTGATCTACTACACCGTCCGGCTGCTGCAGGAGCACAAAGAGGCCCGGGACTACTACCAGAACCGCTACCACTACCTTCTGGTGGACGAGTACCAGGACACCAGCGTGGCCCAGTTCCGGCTGGTCAGCCTGCTCACCGGGCCGGAACAGAACATCTGCGTGGTGGGCGACGACGACCAGAGCATCTACCGCTTCCGCGGGGCCACCATCGAGAACATCCTCAACTTTGAGCGGTACTACCCCGGGGCCAAGGTCATCCGGCTGGAACAGAACTACCGCTCCACCTCCAACATCCTGAACGCCGCCAACTGCGTCATCCAGCACAACACCGCCCGCAAGGGCAAGACCCTGTGGACCAAAAACGGCGAGGGCGCGCCGGTCCACGTCTACCAGGCCGAGGACGACCGCGAGGAGGCCGCCCACATCGCCGAAGTGATCGGCCAGCACCTGCGGGAGGGCGGACGCCTTTCGGACCACGCCGTCCTCTACCGGATGAACGCCCAGTCGGCCCCCATCGAAAACTACTTCACCCGCGCGGGCATCCCCCACAAGATCGTGGGCGGCCAGCGCTTCAACGACCGCAAAGAGGTCAAGGACATCCACTCGTATATGTCCATCGTGGCGAACCCCCGGGACGACGTGCGGCTGCGGCGGATCATCAACGAGCCGGCCCGCAAGATCGGCGCGTCCACGGTGGACGCCATCGCCGAGCTGGCCGCCCAGGAGGGCGTGGGCATGATGGACATCATCAGCCACGCCGACGAGTACGCCCGGCTGTCCCGGGCGGTGGGGCCGCTGCTCAAGTTCTGGCAGATCTACCAGGCTTTGCAGGAGGCGCTGGACACCTGCCCGCTGGACCTGTTTGCCGAAAAGGTGATCGAGCTGACCGGCTACCGCCAGATGCTCAAACAACAGGCCGCCGCCGGCCACCGCGAGGAGGCCGAGGAGCGTGAGAACAACCTGGCCCAGCTGGTCAACAACGTGAAGAACTACTGCGACACCCGCGGGGTGGACGCCAGCTTGGAAGGCTATCTCGAGGAGATCGCCCTCATCAGCGACATCGACAGCTACAACGCCGACGCCGACCAGGTGGTCATGATGACCATCCACTCGGCCAAGGGACTGGAGTTCCCCTATGTGTTCCTGGTGGGGATGGAGGAGAACATCTTCCCCGGCGCCATGAGCCAGTACTCCGAGGAGGACCTGGAAGAAGAGCGCCGCCTGGCCTATGTGGGCATCACCCGGGCCAAGAAGGAGCTGTACATCTCCCACTGCGCCACCCGGATGCTGTACGGCCGCACCTGCTACAACGAGGCCAGCCGCTTTTTGGGCGAGATCGACCCCGCCTACGTCGAGACGGCCTGCAGCCCCGCGCTGGAGCGGCCCAGCCGGCCCTCCTGGGGCTCGTTGGGGGACACGGTGCCGGGCGGCGCTTCGGGCTATTCGGGCCCGTCGGGCCGGGCCGCCGCACCCCGCAGCGGCTATTTGAACCGGGAGTACAACGCCCCTGCCCGCGGCCGCACCGGCCGGGTCCCGGCGTTCCCGGGGGCGCCCGCTGCTGCGCGCCCCGCGGCCCCCGCCAAACCGGCGGCCCAGGCCGGGGCCAAGCACTATGCGCCGGGGGATGTCGTGATGCACAAGGTGTTCGGCCGGGGCACCGTCACCCGCGTGACCCCCGCCGCCGGCGACTTTATCGTCGAGATCCGCTTTGACAAGGTGGGGGTGAAAAAGACCATGGCCAACTTCGCCCCCCTGACCAAGGTATCGGAGGAATAAAAACCATGATGACAGTCCGACTGATCGCCCACACGCCCGAGCCCGAAAAGGTGGTGGCCGCCGCGGCCAAGCTCTGCTATTCCGACAGCCGCATCGCCGACCTGCTGGACGGCCTGGACGAGGAAAAGACCGCCCGGTTCCTGGAGATGCTCAGCGACCTGGGCCACGCCAGCCCCATCGAGCACGCCAGCTTCACCTTCGGCATCGAGGGGGTCAGCCGGTCGCTGCTGGCCCAGATCACCCGGCACCGCATCGCGTCCTTCAGCGTCCAGAGCCAGCGGTACGTCCGGCTGGACGATTTCCGCTATGTGGTGCCCCCCGCCATCGAGGCAGTGCCCGAGGCGAAGGCGGCCTTCCTGGCCAGCATGGAGCAGGACGCCCAAAACTACCTGGACCTGGCCCATAAGCTGGAGGAGGGCCACGCCGCCCGCCTGATGGCCGGGGGCGTGCCCGAAAAGGAGGCCCGCCGCAAGGCCGAAAAGATGGCCAACGAGGACGCCCGCTTCGTGCTGCCCAACGCCTGCGAGACCAAGATGGTGGTGACCATGAACGCCCGCAGCCTGCACAACTTTTTCCGGCTGCGCTGCTGCGAGCGGGCCCAGTGGGAGATCCGGGCCCTGGCCGGTGAGATGCTGCGGCTGGTGTACCCGGTGGCGCCCCACCTGTTCGGCGCGGCGGGGCCTGGGTGCCTGTCCGGCCCCTGCCCCGAGGGCAAGATGTGCTGCGGCCACCCCGAGGCGGTGCGCGAAACATACCGCGCCCTGCGGGAAGGGGCCGGGGCATGAGCGCCCCGGCAAAGGGCCGCCTGCTGGTGATCGAAGGGCTGGACGGCAGCGGCAAGGCCACCCAGGCCGAACTGCTGGCCGCGGCCCTGGCGGCGGACGGGCTGCCGGTGCGGCAGGTCAGCTTCCCGAATTACGCGAGCGATTCCTCCGCGCTGGTGCGGATGTACCTTTCGGGGCAGTTCGGGGCAAAGCCCGACGATGTGAACGCCTATGCGGCCTCCAGCTTTTTTGCGGTGGACCGCTACGCCAGCTTTAAGACCGATTGGGGCGGGTTCTACCGGGACGGCGGCGTCGTCCTGGCCGACCGGTACACCACCTCCAACGGGGCGCACCAGTGCTCCAAGCTGCCGCCGGACCAGTGGGACAGCTATCTTGACTGGCTGTTTGATTTTGAATACCGGCTGCTGGGGCTGCCCGCCCCGGACGCCGTCATCTACCTGCGGGTGGACCCCGCCGTCAGCCAAAAGCTGATGACGGGCCGCTACCACGGGGACGAGAGCAAAAAGGACATCCAGGAGCGCGACCTGGAATACATGGAGCGGAGCCGCGCCGCCGCCGAATACTGCGCCCGCAAACTGGGCTGGCAGGCGGTGGAATGCGCCTCCGACGGCCGGATGCGCCCGGTGGAGGACATCGGCCGGGAGGTGCTGGCCCTGGCAAGGGCTGCCCTTGGATGAAAACCACAAGACAAAAGGGGGTATCCTAACGATGTTTCGGCTGATGGAACCGTCCGACCTGGCGGCCATGCAGGAGCTGTGGGCCGCCTGCCGGTCGGACCCGGCGGATTACGCCGAAAAAGTGATCCGGCGCTTTGCCGGGGAAGAAAACGCCTGGCTGGCGGAGGAAAACGGCCGCCTGCAGGCGCTGGTGCTGTCGGCGCCGGTGACGCTGCAGGGCCGCCCGGGGTATGACCTGTGCGGCCTGTGCAGCCGGGACGAAGGGGCCGCCGCCGGGCTGCTGGACTATGTGTCCGCCCAGCTGGCCGGGCGCGGGGCCGCCTTTCTGGTGGCTGCGCCGGGGGCGGACCAGGCGGCTTTCTACGCGGCCTGCGGGTTTGGCCGGGCCTTCGGGCTGCGGTGCCTGACCCGGGAGGTGCGCCGCAATTTGTGGAGCCAGGCTGAGTTCGACGCCGTTACCGCCAAAAAGCTGTGCGAGCTGCGCCGCCGGTTCTGTCCCGGCTGCGTGGAGCTGGACGCCGGCCGGATGGCCGTGGTGCTGGGGGACCTGTACGCCCGGGGCATCACCATCGTGTCCAGCGAGCACGGGTACGGGCTGTACTTCCGCCGGGAGGACACCCTCTACTTCATCGAGCTGATGGCCGACGACGACCGCGCCGCCGAAGTGCTGATGGAGGCCGCCCGCCAGAAGGAAGTGGTGGTGGAAAAGGCCGTGGTGACGGTGGGGGCAAACCAGCCCCTGTTCTACGGCGAGGGCACCCGGCAGGAATACGGGATGATCCGCTTCCTGGCCGCGCCGTTCGATCTGAGCGAGAGCTATATGCGGCTGATGCTGGCGGAGTAAAACCACAAACGGACGAGGAAAACCTATGAAGGAACCCAACACGAGCAAACACACCGCCCCCCGCAGGAAGGGCCGCTGGCTTGGGCGCGCCCTGCTGGGCCTGCTGCTGGTTTTGCTGCTGGCGGCAGGGGCAACGGCCTTTTTGTTCCGCCGGGAGATCACCGGCGGGGCGGCTGCGGGCCAGACTGTCACCGTCACGGTGGAAAAGGGCAGCGGGGTGGCGGCCATCGCGTCCCGGCTGAAAGAGGCCGGGGTGATCCGCTTCCCGCGGCTGTTCCGCTGGTATGTGGGGCGGCAGGGAGCGGCAGGCCGGCTGCAGTACGGCACGTTTGAGGTGGAAAAGGGCGCATCCTATGACGCGCTGATCGAGGCGCTGTCGGCGTATGCCGCCGCCGAGACCACCCGGCTGACCTTCCCCGAGGGGACCACCGCCATCGCCATCGCCCAGAAGATGGAGCAGGCCGGCCTGTGCACTGCCGAAGAATTTCTGGACGAGGCCAACAGCGGTGATTTCAGCGAATTTGCCTTCTGGCAGTATGTGCCGGAGGACGTGCCCGGCCGCTTTATGAAGTGCGAGGGGTACCTGTTCCCCGACACCTACGAATTTTTGAACGACGGCACCGTCCACGACTACGTCGCCACCTTCTACGCCCGGTTCGACGAGGTCGTCACCGAGGACGTCTACGCCGCGCTGGAAGCCGAGGGGATGACATTGCACGAGCTTGTCACCCTGGCCTCCTTTGTGCAGGAGGAAGCCGGCAACGACCAGGACGGCAACGTGGCCCAGGTGTTCCGCAACCGGCTGGCCGAGGGCTCGCCCTATCCGCGGCTGGAGAGCAACGTCTCCAGCTACATCCAGAGTGACGAGGACAACAACTACCTCTGGAACTGGGTGGCCCCGTGGTACGGCGGCTGGGACAACATTCCATCTGAGATCGTGGCCGCCTACGACACCTACAGCCGGGAGGGCCTGCCCGCCGGCCCGGTCTCGAACCCCGGGCTTGCGGCCATCCGGGCCGCGCTGGACCCCCAGCCCAGCCCCGAGGCCGAGGACGCCTATTTCTTTGTCACCGACCTGACCGGGCACTACTACTACGCCCGCACCCTGGCCGAGCATCAGGCCAACATCCGCGCCGCCCGCGCCGTCAACGCCGGGCTGTCAACCGCCGATTGAGAGGAAACTTCCATGCTTCAGATACCGGAACTGCTGGCCCCCGCCGGGGACCTGGAACGCCTGCGCTACGCCGTCTGCTATGGGGCGGACGCCGTTTACTGCGCCCTGCCTGAATTCGGGATGCGGGCCGCGCCCGCCAACTTCACCCCCGAGCAGCTGGCCGAGGGAGTGGTCTACGCCCATGCGCGGGGCCGCAAGGTCTACCTGACCCTGAACACCCTGCCCACCAATGAGGAAGCGGCCCGGATGCCCGACGCCATCCGGGAGGCGGCCGCCGCCGGGGTGGACGCCTTCATCGTGGCCGACCTGGGGGTGCTGGACGCCTGCAAGACCTACGCCCCCGACGTGGATGTGCATATGTCCACCCAGACGGGCATCACCAACTACGCCGCGGCCGCGGCCTGCTACAAGATGGGCGCCAAGCGGGTGGTGCTGGCCAGGGAACTGAGCCTGACCGACATCGCCGTCATCCGGGACAAGACCCCGCCCGAGCTGGAGCTGGAAGCCTTTGTCCACGGGGCCATGTGCATGAGCGTGTCGGGCCGGTGCCTGCTGTCCAACTATCTGGCCGGCCGGGACGCCAACCGGGGCCAGTGCGCC
The DNA here is from genome assembly GCA_019119685.1 of Candidatus Faecalibacterium faecigallinarum. Classification (GTDB taxonomy): domain Bacteria; phylum Bacillota; class Clostridia; order Oscillospirales; family Ruminococcaceae; genus Faecalibacterium; species Faecalibacterium faecigallinarum. The sequence continues at coordinate 4,323 of DWWN01000007.1, read as the reverse complement.
CAGCCCTGCCGCTGGAAATACTATCTGAGCGAGGAGACCCGCCCCGGCCAGCTGTTCGAGATCGGGGAGGGGGAGGGCGGCAGCTACATCCTGAACGCCAACGACCTGTGCACCGCCCCCTTCCTGGACCTGATCTGCAAGGCGGGGGTGGACAGCCTCAAGATCGAGGGCCGGGCCAAGACCTTTTACTACGTGGCCAGCGTGACTGCGGCTTACCGCCAGGCGCTGGACCAGTACCTGGCAAACCCCTATGCCGAGGACTTCGACCTGCCCGACGGCGTACTGGATGAGCTGACCCGCACCAGCCACCGGCCCTATTCGCCGGGGTTCTACTTCGGGCCCGACAAGGCCCGGCAGAACACCTCCACCGCCGCCTACATCCGGGAATGGGAGTTCGTGGGCACGGTGGACCGCTGGGAAAACGGCGTGGCCTGCTGCCAGCAGCGGGGCAAGTGGTCCCTGGGGGACACCCTGGAGGCCCTGACCCCCAGCGGGGCCTGCATCCAGCTGGCCCCCGCCTGGATCCGTAACAGCGCCGGGGAGGCGGTGGACTCCACCCCTCACGCGATGGAAAGCTACACCATCCCCGCCCCGGAGCTGCCCCCCATGAGCCTGCTGCGCAAAAAGAACTGAATGGCCCTCTCCGGCCCTGCGGGCACGGTTGCGGTGCCCTGTTTTTGCTGCGCGGGTCGCCGCCCGCTTGCAAAAAGCAGACCGCTGCCCCTGCTCCGCTTCGGCTGTTTCGTCCGCTGGACGCGCCTCAGCTTCGCAGTCCCGTAAACGTGGGAGGTGGCACAGGACGCGCAAACGGACTGTGACGGAGAGGGCTAAAAAAACAGATCGCCCCGGATATCCTGACTACTGCCAGGACGTCCGGGGCGGTCTGCTGTATAAGGAGAAAGAAAATGTCAGAATGGAACGCTGTCCAGCGCCAGGCGGGCGGCACGGACGGCGTCGGCGTCGGTCTGCCACAGCTCGAACTCGTCAAAGCCGGGCAGGCCCATGGGTACGCCCTCCCGCCGGAACACCATCCGGCTGGGAATGCGCTTTTTGCCCGAGAGGTGGCAGGCGGTCACGCCCGTCTCGCGGACGAGCCCGGGGATGTTCCGGGCGTTGACGCCCGACCCGGCCAGAATCTCGATGCGGCCGCCGGCCTGCTCCTGCAGGCGGGCCAGCAGGGCCCGGCCGGTCCAGGCGTCGGCGGCCTGGCCGCTGGTCAGCACGGTGGCAAGGCCCAGCTCGCAGGCGGCTTCCAGGCAGAGGGTGGCGTCCCGGCAGACGTCGAAGGCCCGGTGCAGGGCCAGGTCTACGGGGCGGCCCGCCTGTTTGGCGGCCCGGCGGGCGGCGGTGCAGATGGCTTGCATGGCGTCCAGGTCCAGGTCGCCGGCGGGGTCCAGGACCCCGGTGACGATGCCGTCGGCTCCGGCTGCCACCAGCTCGGCGGCAAGCGCGGCCATCTGGCTAAGCTCCCAGCGGTCATAGCAGAAGTCCCCGGCGCGGGGACGCAGCAGGGCGCGCACCGGCAGCCCGGTCTCGGCTTTCACCTGCCGGACCAGGGCGGCGCTGGGGGTGGTGCCGCCAATGGCAAGGTCGGCGCACAGCTCCAGCCGGTCGGCCCCGCCGGCCTTGGCGGCCAGGGCGCTGGCGGTGCTGTCCACGCAGACTTCCAGGATGCGATGAGGCATAGAAAGGCTCCTTCCCGTCAAGTCACGGTGCTAAAATAGGGCAATCACTTTACGCTTTCGAGGAAGCGGACAAAGCCGGCGTGGCCTGCTTCGTCCCGCTTGTAAACGCCGGCGTCCTCCAGCACCTGGGCAAAGACGTGGCCGATCTCCTCCTGCACGATGGCGTGCACGTTGCCGGCGTCCAGCTCGGGGTGGCGGGCCAGCACTTCGCCTGCCCACTCGGCGTGCTTCTGGATGGCTTCGCCGTACTGGCCGGCGGGGGTGCGGGCCACAAGGGCCTGCTCAAGCTCGGCCATTTCGGCCTTCAGGCGGCTGGGCAGCACGGCCAGGCCCATGACCTCGATCAGGCCGATGTTTTCCTTCTTGATGTGGTGGAGCTTGGCGTGGGGGTGGAAAACGCCCAGCGGGTGCTCCTCGGTGGTGATGTTGTTGCGCAGCACCAGGTCAAGCTGGAACTTGCCGTCCCGCATCCGGGCGATGGGGGTGATGGTGTTGTGGGGCTCGCCGCTGGTCTCGGCAAAGACAAAGCAGCTCTCGTCCGAGTAGCCGCGCCAGGCGCGCAGGATCTTGTCGGCCAGGTCCACCAGTTTTTCGTCGTCATCGGCGGTCAGGCGGATGCAGCTCATGGGCCAGCGGACGATGCCGGCCTCGACGTCCTCATAGCCGGGGAAGGTCCAGGGGGTCTCGATGGGGGCCTTGGCCATGGCGAACTCGTAGTGGCCGCCCTGGAAGTGGTCGTGGCTGAGGATGCTGCCGCCCACGATGGGCAGGTCGGCGTTGCTGCCCACGAAGTAGTGGGGGAACTGCTCGACGAAGTCCAGCAGCTTGCGGAAGGTGGCCCGCTCGATCTTCATGGGGGTGTGCTCGCTGTTGAACACGATGCAGTGCTCGTTGTAGTAGACGTAGGGGCTGTACTGGAAGTTCCAGGCGCTGTCGTTGATGGTGATGGGGATGATGCGGTGGTTTTCGCGGGCGGGATGGTTCATCCGGCCGGCGTAGCCCTCGTTCTCCATGCACAGCTGGCACTTGGGGTAGGCGCTCTGGGGGGCGAGCTTGGCCGCCGCGATGGCCTTGGGGTCCTTTTCGGGCTTGGACAGGTTGATGGTGATGTCCAGATCGCCGTAAGGGGTGGAAGTGACCCACTTCAGGTCCTTCTTGATGCGGTAGCGGCGGATGTAGTCGGCGTCCTGGCAGAACTGGTAGAACCAGTCGGTGGCGGCCTGGGGGCCGTCCTCGTCGTACTTATCCCAGAAGTTGGCCCGCACGATGCTGGGCCGCGGGGTGAGCACGCCCATCAGCTTGGTGTCGAACAGGTCGCGGGCGACCGAGTTGTCCTCGCAGACGCCGCGGGCCACCGCGTCGTCCACCAGGGCGGTGAGGATGCTCTCGAGGTCGACGTAGTAGCAGTCGCCCTCCGGCTCTTCAAAGCTGTCCAGGCCCATGGTCATGAGCAGCTGGTTGCGGATGTAGATCTCGTCGTCGGGCTGGATCAGGCCGGTATCAAGGCCGTAGTTGACCAGCTGCTGGATGTAAGTGGAAATCACAGGACAGCACCTCCTTCAGGACGGATGGAAAGGACATGGCAGCGGCCCTCGCCGATGATGGCTTCGATGCCGGCCTTGAACGATGCGAGTTTGTCCAGGGGGACAAAGGCCTGGACGGTGCCGGCAAAGCCGCCGCCGTGGACCCGAACGGCCCCTTCGCCGGCCAGCAGGTGCTTGGCGGCGGCGATGGTGACGGCCACCTCCTGGTGTTTGGTGTAGCCGGCGGGGATGACGTTCTGCAGGTACTCCCAGCTGCTGCGGCCCGACTCGTTCACCAGGGCCAGGAAGGCGTCAAAGTCCCCGGCGCGGAGGGCGGCCACCTGCTTTTCCACCCGCTCGTTGTCGGCGTAGACGTGGAAGGCGCGCAGCACCGCCCGGTCGCCGCAGGCCTTGCGGCAGGCGGGGATGTTGGCCAGGAAGGTCTCGAAGGGGACGTTGCGCAGCACGTCGCCGCCGCAGACCGCGGCCACCGCGCGGCAGTCGGCCGGGATGGCGGCGTACTCGTCGGTCAGGTCGGCGTGGTCGGCGCCCGAATCAAGGATGCACAAAGCAAGGCCGGCCTTGGAGAAGTCCACCTCGACCGGCTCGACCACGGGATTGGCGGGGTCGGCAAAGTCGATGGTGATGATGTTGCCCACACTGGAAGCCATCTGGTCCATCAGGCCGCAGGGCTTGCCGAAGTAGACGTTTTCAGCCCACTGGCCGATCTGGGCGATGGCGATGGGGCTGACCTTTTCGGCCATGAACAGCTCGTTGAGGATGGTGCCGATCAGCACCTCGTAGGCGGCGCTGGAGGACACGCCGCTGCCCTTGGGCACGTTGGAGGTGACGTAGACGTCCAGGCCGCTGAGGGCCGCGCCGCGCTGGGCAAAGGCGGCGCACTCGCCCCGCAGGATGGCGGCGCTGGTGTTCTCCTCCTCCTTGCGGGGAGCAAGGTCCGCAAGGTCGATGACGCACAGGGGGTACCCCTCGCTCTGGACCCGCAGCTGGCCCAGGCTGTTGGGGCCGGCGGCGGCGATCATGTCGATGTTGACGCTGCCCGCCAGCACCCGGCCGTGCTGGTGGTCGGTGTGGTTGCCGCCGATCTCGGTGCG
>DWWN01000058.1 GCA_019119685.1 Candidatus Faecalibacterium faecigallinarum | reverse complement strand
TTGACACCGGGGGGGGTATGCTATAATGCCTTTGAAAGGAAAGGACCTTCCTTTCAACCTGTTTTGGGTCTCTATCTTTTATACACCATAAGGAGGAAAAAATCATTATGAAACTCAAGAAGATTGCTTCTATGATGCTGGCCGGTGTTATGGCGGTCAGCATGCTGACCGCTTGCGGTGGCAACACCACCGATGATACCCAGAAGCCTGAGGAGCCCAATGTCACTCCTTCTACCAGCGCTTCTGCCCAGACTCTGGTCAACAACATGAGCAAAGAGGCTCAGAATAAGGTGACTGCCGTTTCTAACGGTGATCTGGATGCCGCTCTGAAGAGCGCTGTTGAGGATTACTTCAGCAACGCCGATGTTGTCAAGTATGGTCAGGTCTTTGAGATCTATCCCTACGGCTATGGCGTTAATCCGTCTGATGCCCGTCGGACCGACATTGGTGAGGCTCTGGTTAAGAACCTGAACGCTTACGATGATGAGATCGGCAACTTGAACAATATTGGCTTTAAGGCTGATGCTCGTACGGCTGTTGAGGTTTACGGTGTTAATGGCAGCGTGACCGACAAGGATGTCCTGGAGCAGCTCGGCCACAAGATCACTCAGAGCGTCGAGAACCTGAAGACTGAGGACACCACCAAGTATGATAATGCTACGCACGTTCAGCAGTACATTGACTATGATTACGAGGTTTCCGTCAGCATCGTGACCGCCGATGGCCGCGTTTGGGGCATCGAAGACACCGTGAAGTTCGTGGCTGTTGCTGTTACCCGGACTGGCACTGTTGAGGCTGGTATGGACAACCTCATCTAAAAATTACTTATAACAGTCTCGGTCGCACCATAACCGGGATTGATATAGGAGCCGGTGAGTCCTAGAGACACTTGCCGGTTTGGCACCACCCTTTACTGTGACGACAAAGGGGAATAAAACACCAATTATTCCTTCTGTTGTTGATCGCACCAAAACAAAAGAACTTTTGCGTCACGAAAGATAGGGTCCCTCTGCGGGGTCGGCCGAAAGGCTGGCCCCGCATTGTTTGTTGCCCTCTCCGGCCCTGCGGGCCACCTCCCCCGCACGCGTGGGAGGCCGAGCCTAAAGGTTACGTTTTGGCTCCCACGTTTACGGGGGAGCTGTCGAGCGAAGCGAGACTGAGAGGGCATAAAAACGGCTCCTTCTGCTGTACACACAGCAAAAGGGGCCGTTTTGTTTGCCTTACCACAAAGTTTACCTCTGTCCACGGGCGTGCACTTGGCTCTCCCTGGGGGAGAGCTGGCGCGAAGCGCCTGAGAGGGGAGCCGCAAAGCAAGACTGAGAGGGCTATTTGAGTTGTGCGTTTAACTTCCCCTGCCGGGCCAGCTCAGAAGTTGCGGCCGTTCCAGCCCCAGTCGCTGACGGGGTGGTAGGTAACGTAGACCGCCTTGGGCGGGATGCCGAGGTGCTCGGACAGGATGCCGCAGACAAGGCCGGTCATGCGGTCGTAGTCGGCGGACGAGGCTGAGCCGTAGAGGCTGACGGCCACATAGGCGCCTTTTTCCAGCTTCTGGCCGCCCAGCCAGAGCTCGGCGTTGTCCTGGATGGAGACCATCAGGTAGGTCTCGGTCTTGTGCAAGGCGGTGATGGCCTGGCCGAAAGCGGCCTTGAGGGCTTCGCGCTGTTCGGGGGCGGCGGGGACGGTGGTGCGCAGATCAATAAAAGGCATGGTGATTCCTCCTTTGGGCGGCGTCAGGCGTTGGCGGTCAGGGCGTCCAGGACGGCCAGCACATCGGCGGCGTTCGTGTCCGGCTTGACCTTGGGCATGGCTTTGCGGATGATCCCTTCGGGGTCGATCAGGTAGGTGGAGCGGACGGTGCCCATGCTGACCTTGCCGTACTGCTTTTTCTCTTTCCAGACGTCGTACAGCTCCAGCACGGCGTGGTCCGGGTCGGACAGGAGCAGGAAAGGCAGCTCGTACTTGGCCGCAAATTTCTGGTGCGAGGCGGCGCTGTCCTTGCTCACGCCGATGACTACGGCGTTCTTGGCCTGGAACGCGCCGTAGGCCGAGGCGAAGGCGCAGGCCTGGCGGGTGCAGCCGGGAGTGTTGTCCCGGGGGTAGAAGTAGAGGACCACCCACTGGCCGCGGAAACCGGCCAGGCTGTGGGGCGCGCCGGCGGCGTCGGTCAGGGTAAAATCGGGGGCTTGGGTGTTCTCGTTGAGCATAAGGTTCCTCCTTTGAAAATGGCGTCCTGCGGTATTTTCAGGATACCACATTTGGGCATGGGATACAAGGGGGTTGACGGGGCGTTTCCGCCGCGCTATACTGTCCGGTGCGGGCTGTGCGGGCCCGCCTGGAGCGTGGTTATTTGGAACGGAAAAAGGAGAAAAAGTTTATGACGTCTGGGGGAAAGAACCTGACCGAGGGGCCGCTGGCGCGGCAGATCCTAGTCTTCAGCCTGCCGCTGGTGCTGTCCAACCTGCTGCAGGCGGTCTTTAATATGACAGACATCGCGGTGGTGGGGCGCTTTGCGGGGTCCCAGGCGCTGGGCTCGGTGGGTTCCACCACCATTTTTGTCACCCTGATGACCGGCTTCCTGATCGGTCTGGGCGGCGGCGTCAATGTGCTGGTGGCCCGCTTCTACGGGGCGGAACAGCCCAAAGACGTGGAAAAGTCGGTCCACTCAGCGCTGCTGGTCTGCCTGGCGGCGGGCGTGCTGCTGCTGGTGGTGGGCGTGGGCTTTTCGCCGGCGCTGATGCGGCTGCTGGGCACCAAGCCCGACCTGATCGACGGGGCCATTTTGTACCTGCGCATCTATTTTTTGGGGATGCCGGCCATGGCCATCTATAACTTTGGCAACGGCGTGTTCAGCGCAGTGGGAGACACCCGCAAGCCGCTGGTCTATCTGACCATCGCCGGCGTGCTGAACGTCGTCCTCGACCTGTTTTTTGTCATCGTGTGCAAGATGAGCGTGGCCGGCGCGGCCCTGGCCACCATCCTGACGCAGTACCTGTCGGCCTTTTTGATCCTGCGGGCGCTGGCGCGCACCGAGGGGTGCTACGGCCTGCAGCGGGAAAAGCTGCATCTTGACCCCGTCATGACCCGCAGCATCCTGGGGCTGGGCGTGCCGGCCGGCTGCCAGAACGCCATTTTTGCCTTGGCCAACCTGTTCATCCAGGCCAGCATCAACACCTTCGACACGGTGGTGGTCAGCGGCAACGCCGCCGCCGCCAACGCCGACCCTCTGGTCTACGACGTGATGGCCGCCTTTTACACCGCCTGCGCCAGCTTTATGAGCCAGAACTACGGCGCGGGCAAGCGGGAGCGGGTCAAGCGCAGCTATTTCATCTCGCTGGGGTATTCCTTCGGGATCGGGGCGGTGCTGGGGCTGTCCCTGGTGCTGTTCGGGCAGACCTTCCTCTCCCTGTTCACCACCGAGCCGGCCGTGGCCGAAGCGGGGATGCAGCGGCTGCTGGTGATGGGTCTGTCTTACCCCATCTCGGCCTTTATGGACTGCACCATCGCGGCCTCCCGCGGGCTTGGCCGCACCATCGTGCCCACCTTCATCGTCATCATGGGTTCGTGCGTGTTCCGTGTGGTGTGGGTGTACACCGTGTTCGCCTTCTTCGGGACGCTGCTGTCCCTGTACCTGCTGTTCGTCTGCTCCTGGACCGTCACGGCCATTGCCGAGGTGATCTATTTCGCCCGCGTTTACAAAGAGCAGATGCGCATTTACGAAAAGGCATAAACATGCTTTAGGGGGAACCCATTTCTGCGCGCAGTCGCGCGGCAGAAATTCCTTCCCCCTAATATTCCCCTGGGGACAAAATTTTCCAGCGAACCGCGCACTCGCCGCAAAGCGGCTCGCACACTCTCGCTGAAAAATTTCCCTGTATGTGTCCCGTCCATCCGCACATGTCGGCTGGACGGGACTTTTTCTATAGTCTGCAGGGGTTCCGTTTTGTTCCGGCTTGACATTTGAGGTTTGGCGGTTTATGATAATAAAGTGAATCTGTGCGGGAGGGAAGTTATGGAAAAAAATCTGACAAACGGCGGCGTGCTGAAAAACATCGTCAGTTTTTCGCTGCCCTATCTGCTGTCCTACTTTCTGCAGACTTTATATGGCATGGCGGATCTGTTCATCATCGGGCAGTTCAGCGGGACGGCGGACATCACGGCGGTGTCCATCGGCAGCCAGGTGATGCACATGCTCACCGTCATGATCGTGGGGCTGGCCATGGGGGCCACCATCACCATTGGCCGGGCGGTGGGCGGCCGGGAGCATGAGCGGGCCGCCCTGGCCGTGGGCAACAGCGTCACCCTGTTCATGGCGGTGTCCCTGGTGCTGACGGCGGTGCTGCTGGCGCTGGTGCGGCCCATCGCGGCAGTCATGTCCACCCCCGCCGAGGCGGTGGAGGGGACGGTCCAGTACCTGACCATCTGCTTTGTGGGCATCCCCTTTATCACGGCGTACAACATCATCAGCTCCATCTTCCGGGGGCTGGGGGACTCGAAAAGCCCCATGTATTTTGTGGCGGTGGCCTGCGCGGCCAACATCGGCCTGGACTACCTCTTTATGGGAGGGATGGGGATGGGCCCCGCCGGCGCGGCCCTGGGCACCACATTGTCCCAGACCTTGAGCGTGGTGGTGGCGCTGGCCGTCATCACCCGGCAAAAGACCGGCCTGCCCCTGGGGCGGGCCAGCTTCAAGCCACGGCGGGACATCCTGGGCCCCATCCTGAAAGTGGGCGTGCCGGTGGCCCTGCAGGACGGCTTTATCCAGGTGTCCTTCATCCTCATCACCATCATCGCCAACAACCGCGGCCTCAACGATGCCGCGGCGGTCGGCATTGTGGAAAAGGTCATCAGCTTTGTCTTTCTGGTGCCCTCGTCTATGCTGTCCACCGTGTCGGCCCTGGCGGCCCAGAATGCCGGCGCCGGCAAGGACCAGCGGGCCGCTCAGACTTTGCGCTACGCCGTGACCCTCTGCGTGGGCTTCGGGCTGGCGGTGGGCATCGCGGTCCAGTTCCTCGCGGGGAACATTGTGGCTGTGTTCGACAGCACTCCCGCCGTGGTGGAGGCCGGCAGCCAGTACATCCGCGGGTACATCTGGGACTGTATGTTTGCGGGGGTGCACTTCAGCTTCAGCGGCTATTTCTGCGCCTACGGCAAGTCGGGCATCTCCTTTTTGCACAACGCGCTGTCCATCGTGCTGGTGCGCATCCCAGGGGCGTATTTCATGTCCCAGCTGTTCCCGGCGACGCTGCTGCCCATGGGCTGCGCGGCGGCGGCTGGTTCCTGCCTGTCGGTGATCGTGTGTGTGATCGCCTTCGTCTGGCTGCGGCGGCAGGGAAAGCTGGCCGGCGCTGCTGCGTAGGGTTTCACACAATTCTCATAAACCGACCGTTGACGTAGGCTGAAAGTTGTGTTACACTGTAGGTGGTTTGATAGGTAAGGCTCCTACAGGGATATGGGCTGCTGCCGCAAAATGGTGGAGACACCATGCGCAGGTCTGAACAGGATGCGTCGAGTCCAAGGCGCGTCATAACGCAGCTACACCGCCCTGCAGAGTTAAAGCTCAGGCGAACAATCTTCTTGAATTTCCTCCGCCCGCTTGTCCTATCGGACAGGCGGGATTTTTTTATGGTTTTGACATCCGGCGGCCGGACGGCCCCGGTGGGCGCGGAGCGCCCGGGAAAGGAAGTGAGCGCAATGGACCCCAGCAGTAGACGAATGCAGGCAGACCGCCGGCAGCATACAGCAGCATGGACAGGGTGCAGGCGCTCCGGCCTGCGGCCTTAGTTCTGTGCACCCTGATGCGCCCGCGATCTGCCCAAAACCGGCAGAGGCGGGCGCTTTTTTGCGCCCTCCCAGCCCCATGTGTGGAACAAAGAGGAGGGACGACCCATGATGATGAAATGGATCAAAGCATACGCGGCAGCCCAGAGCACGGGCGCCAAACGCTCGGACGGATGGCTGCGGGAGGCGGCCGCCTGCACCGAGACCGAACTGCTGGCAAAGCTGGGGGCGGCCCCGGCGGGCCTGACCGCAGAGCAGGCCGAGGCAGCCCGGGAAAAGTACGGCTCCAACCGGCTGGCCAAACCCAAGCGCAAGAGCGCGCCCCGCCGGCTGCTGGAAGCCTTCGCGGACCCGTTCTCGCTGGTGCTGCTGTTGCTGGCGGTGGTGTCCGCCTTCACCGATATTGTGTTTGTGGCGCCGGACCAGCGGAATTATATGACGGTGGGGATCATCACCGTGATGGTGGCGGTGTCGGGCGTGCTGCGGTTTGTCCAGGAGACCCGCAGCGGCAACGTGGCGGAAAAGCTGACCGCTATGATCCACACCACCGCCTGCCTGGAGCGGGAGGGCGTCCGGCAGGAGCTGCCCATGGAGGAGATCGCGGTGGGGGACATCGTCCACCTGTCGGCAGGGGACATGATCCCCGCAGACCTGCGCATCCTGAACGCAAAGGACCTGTTCATCAGCCAGTCGGCCCTGACCGGCGAGAGCGAGCCGGTGGAAAAGACCGCCGCGCCGGTGAGCGGGGAGGGCGCCGCCCTGCCCGTGACCGAAGTGCCCTGCCTGGCTTTCCAGGGCAGCACCGTCATCAGCGGCAGCGCCCGGGCGGTGGCGGTGGCCGTAGGGGACGGGACCATGTTCGGCTCCATCGCCCGCACCATGGGGGAGAAGCCCCCCAAGACCGCCTTTGACAAGGGGATCGGCAGCGTGAGCCGGCTGCTGATCCGCTTCATGGCCGTGATGGCCCCGCTGGTGCTGCTGCTGAACGGCTTCACCAAGGGCAGCTGGATGGAGGCGGTGCTGTTCGCCATCTCGGTGGCGGTGGGCCTGACCCCTGAGATGCTGCCCATGATCGTGACCACCTCCCTGGCCAAGGGGGCCCTGGAGATGAGCCGTCAGAAAGTCATCATCAAGAACCTGAACGCCATCCAGAACCTGGGTTCGGTGGACGTGCTCTGCACCGACAAGACCGGCACCCTGACCCAGGACAAGGTGGTGCTGGAAATGCATCTGGACATCGACGGCAACCCCGACGACCGGGTGCTGCGCCACGCCTTTTTGAACAGCTGGTTCCAGACCGGGCTGAAAAACCTGATCGACCTGGCGGTCATCGCCCGGCAGGAGGAGCTGGGGGCCGGCCCCATCGTGGCCGCCTACAGCAAGGTGGACGAGGTGCCCTTCGACTTTGAGCGCCGCCGGATGAGTGTGGTGGTCTGCGACACCGCCGGCAAGACCCAGATGGTGACGAAAGGCGCGGTGGAGGAAATGCTGGACTGCTGCACCTGGGCCGAGCGGGGCGGAAAAGCCGTGCCCCTGACCGAGGAGGTGCGCCGCCAGGTGCTGGCCCGGGCCGACGGGCTGAACGCCCGCGGGATGCGGGTGATCGCGGTGGCCCAGAAGAGCAACCCCGCCCCGGTGGGCCAGTTTTCGGCGGCGGATGAGTGCGAGATGGTGCTGATCGGCTTCCTGGCGTTCCTCGACCCGCCCAAGCAGACCGCGCCTGCGGCCATCGAGGCCCTGCACAGCTACGGCGTGCAGGTCAAGGTGCTGACCGGGGACAACGAAAAAGTGACCAAGGCCATCTGCGCCCAGGTGGGCCTGCCCGCCGGGCACATCCTGCTGGGCAGCGACATCGACGCCATGAGCGACGAAGAGCTGGCCGCCCAGGCCGGGAAGGTGTCGGTCTTTGCCAAGCTGTCCCCGGCCCAGAAGGCCCGGATCGTCCGGCTGCTGCGGGAGAACGGCCACTGTGTGGGCTATATGGGGGACGGCATCAACGACGCCGCCGCCCTGCGGGCCGCCGACGTGAGCATCTCGGTGGATACTGCGGTGGACGTGGCCAAGGAGTCGGCCTCCATCGTCCTGCTGGACAAGGACCTGATGGTCCTGGAGCGGGGGCTGATCGAGGGGCGCAAGACCTACGCCAACATGATGAAGTACATCAAGATGACCGTCTCGTCCAACTTCGGCAATATGCTGTCGGTGCTGGCGGCCAGCGCCTTCCTGCCGTTCCTGCCCATGACCGCGCTGCAGCTGATTTTGCTGAACCTGGTGTACGACCTGTCCTGCACCGCCATTTCCTGGGACAAGGTGGACGCGGAATACCTGCGCGACCCCTGCCGCTGGGACGCCGGCGGCATCCTGCGCTTTATGCTGTGGAACGGGCCGGTCAGCTCGGTGTTCGACATCGCGGTCTTTCTGCTCATGTACTTTGTGTTCTGCCCGGCGGCTGCCGGCGGCAAGCTGTACGGCCAGCTGACCGACCCCGCCGCCCGGGACGCCTGGGCCGCCCTGTTCCAGACCGGCTGGTTCGTGGCCTCGATGTGGACCCAGACCCTGGTCATCCACATGGTGCGCACCGCCAAAGTGCCGGTGATCCAGAGCCGGGCGTCCGCCCCCCTCACCGGGCTGACCTTGGCGGGGATCGCGGTGGTCACGGCGCTGCCCTTCACCCCGCTGGCCGAGGGCCTGGGCCTGACCGCCCTGCCCACCGGTTACTTCGCCGCCCTGGCCGGGGTGGTAGTGGGCTACATCCTGCTGGAGAGCGCAGCGAAAGCCCTCTACATCAAAAAATACCGCAGCTGGCTGTAAACGCACAGCAGCGTTTCCAAACAAAAAAGCCGCACAAGCGCACACGCGCCTTTGCGGCAGTGGGAAGTCCCGTCTGGACGTATCGTCCGGCCGGGACCTTTTGTTTTACTTCTGGCGGAAAAGGGTGCGGAAGACCAGCCGCACGAAGGGCCCGCAGCAGCACAGCTGCCACAGCAGGGCGCAGGGAAGGTTCATCCCCCAGGTCTGCACCCAGACGGCGAAGCTGGGCTGCTCCTTGAACAGCACCGTGGCGATCAGGCTCATGACGGGGCACATGACGCAGCAGATGCAGAAGGAGATGGCGTAGCTGATGAACTGGGGCCGGTCGTCGGGGCGCATGAAGGTGAACGCCAGCTTGTGGGCCAGGCCGTCCACCACAAAGAACTCGAGCACAAAGGCGACGGGCGCCATGATGTACAGCTCGTGCAGCGCCAGCACAAAGGTCTCGGCATGGACGCCGCCAGTGTTCAGGGCCACATTATAAACGATCATGCCATAGACCATGCAGATGGCCATGATGGCGGTGAATACGACGTTTTGGAATTTTGTCTTGGGCATAGGTTCCTCCTGGAAAGTGAAATAGCCCCCGGCGGGGGGCGGCGATGCTGTGTTGTTCGTTTGCATTCCAGGAAGAATGTGCGTTGCCAATGGGTACCATGCGCGCCGGTTTTGGATTATACCACAAAATCAGGCGGGATGTAAGGGGGAATTTGAAGCGCGCTTTTTGCCCCCCTCGCAGGCGCTGCGCTATAGCCCTCTCAGTCACAGGGCGCTTACGCACCCTGTGCCAGCTCCTCTTGCGCTTAGCCGATTTTTGCGGCGCGCTCTGGTGAGCGCTTGCAAAACCCGGAGCGCAGCTCCGGGTTGCCGTTACCCAAATTGGCGTCGCGCACGCGGTGCGCTTGCAAATTTGGACGGCTGCCCCTGCTCCAGCTCGGCTGTTTCTGCCGCTGGCAGCGCCTCGCTTACGCAGCCACTCACAGCTCCCTGCTTCTGCCGCAGGCAGCGGTCGCCGTTCGCGCCCCGGCGCGAAACGAGCCGAAAAGATAGGAAGTAAAGAAAAGAAAGCAAAAACCAAAAATTTGTAAATCGGGCCTTGACACCGGGGGGGTATGCTATAATGCTTTTGAAAGGAAAAGGACCTTCCTTTCAGCCTGTTTTGGGTCTCTATCTTTTATACACCATAAGGAGGAAAAATTCACTATGAAACTCAAGAAGATTGCCTCTCTGATGCTGGCCGGCGTCAT
>DWWN01000057.1 GCA_019119685.1 Candidatus Faecalibacterium faecigallinarum | reverse complement strand
ATTCCGAACACAGAAGTTAAGCTCACTTGTGCCGAAGATAGTTGGCTGGACACGGCCTGTGAAAATAGGTAGATGCCGGCTTCTCGAAAAACGAAACCCTCAGGGAGTGATCCTTGAGGGTTTTTGTTTTGTATGCTGCGCCGGGCGGGATGGTCCAAATTGTGCGTGCATCCTGGCAGGTGCATGATGTGCATGGTTTGCATGGTTTTTAGAGTATGCATGATGTGCATGATAGCGGCTTTGGGCGTATCATGCAAAGCATGCATTTCATGCAGGGGTCAGCCTTTATTATTTTGCCGCAGCCACTTTATTTTTGGAATGGATTGACATCCTATTTTTATTCCGATAAGATAGGGTCAAGCTGCTGGCAGCTCTTTATCTCAATGAAATAAGGAGCATACGATGAACCATTTTGAATGTACAGGAACACACAAGCAAATCGGCTTTGCCATGGGCTCTGCGCTGTGGGAACATAAGACCCAGCTTTTGCAGCAGGTCCCGTTTGCGATCACGCGGGAGCGGATCGAATACGCGGCCGCCTGCGTGCCTGTGTATCAGGCGTATTATCCCGAGATTTTGGAGGAGCTAGAAGGGCTGGCGTCCGGGCAGCGCTGCGATGTGTCGATGCTGCAGGCCGTTTTGTTCAGCACCTATGCGATACCACCGGCCTGCTACTGTTCCTGCTTTGCAGCGGCGTCAGATCGGGAGGTCATGTTTGGACGAAACAGCGACTTTTTGACGGCTCTGGAAGCGTCAAACACCAACGTGATCTACCGCCCGACAGACGGGGCCTATTCGTTTACAGGGAACACGACATCCTTCCTGCAAATGGAGGATGGCGTCAACGAATACGGCCTGGCGGTAGGCCTGACGTCCGTCTATCCTGCCGTCAGGAAGCCGGGCTTCAATGCAGGACTGCTGACGCGCTATTTCCTCGAAAAGTGCAGGACTGTGCCCGAAGCCCTGGCCGCTCTGGAGCGTTTGCCGGTAGGGTCTGCGCAAACGCTCACGCTGGCCGACCCTGCGGGCAACATGGCCGTTGCTGAGTGCTGCGCAGAGAAAACGGAGGTCATCCTCCCGGCTGGCCGGGAACGGCCCTTTGTCTGCGCGACCAATGCCTTTCACAGCGCGGCCATGCAGCAATATCTTGTGCCGCAAGAAGATGACTGGTTTGCGGAGCCGCGCTACCAAACGATGCGCAAAGCGCTGGAAGGGCCAGCGGAACTGCCCCTGCGGCTGTTTGCCGAAAAGCTGCTGTCCGGCGGCTGTGGGCTGCTCTGTCAGTACGACCGCAGCACCGGCAGAGACACCGTATGGTCGGTCATTTACGACCTTGGGCAGCGCAGGGTCTACCGCAGCGAGGGGAACCCTGCGCGGGCTGGCTACAGACAGGACACCCGCTTTTCCTTCTGACCGGTGCGGGGCTCTGGCCAGCCTGCTCCCTCCGCCTTTCTGCAAAATATGCACTCTCTAAAAACCATGCAAACCATGCACTTCATGCACCCGGGTAGGGGCGTGCGCGAAAAACCTGCAGAGATCGCGGGATAGGGGTAGAAAACCGGCGGCCGCTCTGGTATAATGAAACTGGAAAAGGACGGGAACCGGTAAAAAAGGAGGGGAAAGCGATGAAAAGCAAAACTCGTTTTGAGTGGAAAAGGCAGCTTGCCCTGCTGTGCTTGGGCGCGCTGTGTTTGTGCGGGTGCGCCGGACGGGCTGCGCCGCAGGCGGAGGTCCTGACGTTCCCGGCCCAGGCGGCCCAGGAAGGCGAGAGCTTTTCCGTTTCCTTTGACCTGCCGGAGGGCTGGACGGCCAGCGCGCGGGAGCCGGACGCCGGACAGGACGTCCACGAGCCGCTGGCGCTGGCGAGCGTGACGTCCATTTACGACCTGTACGACGCGCAGGGCGGCCTGGCGGGCGCTGTCGGTTACAGCCCCTACGAGCCCTATGAAGGGGAGCGGGACGCCCCGGCTGTGGTGTACGCGGCGATCCGCATGGGGTCGGTCTACCGCTTCGATACGGACGAGAGCTATGAGGTGGTCAAAGAGACGGACGTGGGCGCCAACGCGGTGATGGACGTCGTGCTGCAGGAGGGCGGCGCGGGCGGCAGCGCCACCCTGAACCGGGGCGTGCTGGCCTATGACCGGGACCGCGCCGTGTTCGTCGCCTTTGAGCTGGACGCCGGGCGCGTCACGGCCCAGCAGCAGCGGGACATTGCCGCATCGGTGGCGTTCACGGCCTGAGAACGGAACACAAAACCTACGGGATGAAAAGGAGGCATTGGGATGAAAAAGAACACGCTTTTGCTCGTGATCGGCGCGGTGTGCCTTGCGGCGGCCGCGGCGGTCTATGCCACCGGCGCATCGGCCGTCCAGACCGCCCGGGAGGCCCTGGCGGCCTTGCAGGAGGATTACAGCAAGGTGCAGGCCCTCGCCTATACTGGCTTTGTGGACCTGGACAGCGAAGCCCCCGCCGCCCTGGACGGCGTCCTCTATTTCCCGGTGGAGGACGAGCAAGTCAAGAGCATGGAGGACGTTCGGGCCCTGCTGGGCCGGGTGTACACCCAGTCCAAGGCGGCGGAAGTACTGGACTACTGCACCGGAACCACCCGCGTTTTGACTGAGCGGGATGGCCGGCTGTACCGGGCGGACGCCTACGAACCGGGCTGGCCCATCGGGCCGGAATTGGAGGGGGCCAAATGGGACGGGGACGCCCTCACCGTGCAGGTCACCTTGGAATGGAATGAGCCTGTCCCCGGCGTTGTGACCCTGCGGCGGGAGGACGGAGCCTGGAAGATCGACAGCATCGAACGGGCCGGCTGAGACGGCAAAACAACAAGACCCCGCGCTTTCCCTTTCGGGAGGGCGCGGGGTTTTCCACTTGCGTTACAGCTGACGGTCGAAAAAGAGGACGGCGGTCAGCTCCACCAGGTTGCGAAAGCCGAAGTAGATCATGTACAGCGTGCCGATGCGGTTGAGGGTGAGGGTCGTCTCGCCGCCGGCAAAGACGGTCGCCCCCAGCAGCACGAACAGCAGCAGCCAGTTGGTGGCGTTGGCGGCGGCTTCCGCTTTCAGCTGGATGGCCTGCCAGCGCTCGTCCCCCTGGTACATGGTCTGCTTGAAGGCTTTCAGAAAGTACAGCCCCAGCGTGGCGGCCAGGGCGCCGAAAAGGCAGAGCAAGAGAATGGTCTGTTCAGTCATGGTGTGTCCTCCTTGTGTGCAAAGACCTGGTCGATGGAGACGCCGAAGGCCTCCGCGATCTTGAAGGCCAGTTCCAGCGACGGGGTGTATTTGTACTTTTCGATCGAGATGACGGCCTGGCGGGAGATGCCCACCCGTTCGGCCAGGTCGGCCTGGGTCCAGTCCCGTTCGGCCCGCAGGACCTTGAGGCGGTTTTCTATCAACGTCATGGCTCCTTTCCAAAAAGTAATGGACTGGTTACATCTGTATTGTAACATAGCCGTTACATTTTGTCAAGAGGAATATACAAAAAGCCCCTGTATCCCAAAGAGGACACAGGGGTTTTGTCGTTGTAGGGGTCAGGCGTTCCGGTCGAGGAAGTAGCGCACCGCGCCCACCAGGCCGGCGTCGTTGGCCAGGGCGGCCGGGCGGATGTCCAGCCCCTGGGCGAAGGCGGGCATGACGCGGGCTTTGACCTGGCGGGCCAGCGGCTCGATCAAAAGCGCCTGCTGGCTGCTGACGCCGCCGCCGATCAGGATCAGCTGGGGGTTGAACAGGTGCACCAGCCCCGCCAGCCCTTCGGCGATCTCGACGATCCAGCCGTCCAGCAGAGCCTGAACGGCCGCATCGCCCCGCTGGGCTGCGGCAAAGATGGCCCGGCCGCTGTCCAGGGCGGGGTCGGTCCGAACGGCCCGGCGCACCAGGGCCGAAGTGGAAGCGTAGCGCTCCCAGCAGCCGGCCGCGCCGCAGGTGCAGGGCACGCCGTCCACCGCGTGGGTACGCATATGGCCCAGCTCGCCGCCCAGGCCCCGCGCGCCTTCCAGCAGGCGGCCCCCGGTGAGGACGCCGCCGCCCAGCCCGGTGCCGATGGTCACGCCCAGCACGTCGGTGCAGCCTTTGGCCGCGCCCACCCAGGCTTCGCCCAGGATCATGCAGTTGGCGTCGTTGGCCACCGTCACGGGCAGGCCCAGGCCGGCCTCGAGGGCGGCCCGGATGGGTGCGCCGGGCCAGCCGGGCAGGCTGCCGCAGGTGCCTGCCACGACGCCCTTTTCGCTGTCGATCTGGCCGGTGGCCGAGACGCCCGCCCCGGCCGGCCGGTACCCGGCGGCGCGGCAGTCATCCAGCATACGGGCGGCCGCGGCGCGCACCGTGTCCAGGATGGGGGTGCGGTAGCCGTCAAAGCTGACGCTCGTCTCGCTGCGCAGCAGCACTTCGCCGCTTTCGGCCACCAGGCCCAGCTTGACGGCGGTGCCCCCGATGTCGATTCCAAGATAGGTGTTCATATCACTTCAAGTCCTTGATGGCCGCGGTAAAGCGGGCGGTGATCTCGGCGGGGCGGGTGATGGCGCCGCCCACCACCAGGGCAAAGGCGCCGGCTTCCAGCGCCTTGCGGGCCTGCTCCGGGTAGTGGATGTGCCCTTCGGCGATGACCTTGGCCGGGCAGTTTTTCGCCAGCCGCGCGATGAAGGCAAAGTCCGTCTCGTTGATGCCTTCGGTCTCGGGGGTGTAGCCCCGCATGGTGGTGCCCACAAAGTCGGCCCCCGCTTCGGCGCAGGCCATGGCCTCCTCGTCGGTGGCGATGTCGGCCATCACCAGCTGCTGGGGGTATTTCTGCTTGATGGCGCGGATGAACTCGGCGGAGGTCTTGCCGTCGGGCCGCAGGGCGCTGGTGCCCTGCACCGCCAGGATGTCCACCCCGCAGGCCACCAGCTCGTCCACTTCCTTCATGGTGACGGTGATGTACATGGGGGTGCCGGGGTAGTCCTTTTTGATGATGCCGATGACCGGCAGGTCCACCGCCTGCTTGATCTGGGTGATGTCCCGGACGGTGTTGGCCCGGATGCCCACCGCGCCGCTCATGGCGGCGGCCTTGGCCATCAGGGGCATCACGCCGCCCTCTTTGGTGTAGAGGGGTTCGTGCTCCAGCGCCTGGCAGGAGACGATCAGGCCGTGTTCGATCTGGTTGAAAAGCGCTTGTTTGTCCATGTTGAAAATCCTCCTTTGGGGCATGTCAGCCGCCCATGCGGATCTTGACCACTGCTTTGCGCACCGCCGTGGAAACGGGGCTGATGCAGCTGGGTTTGTGGTATTCGCCCGGCAGGAACAGGGCGAACCGGCCCTCCCCCAGCAGGCCGCTGGACTGTTCCGGCCCCGCGACAAAACCGCAGTCGGCGGCGGGGTCAAAGGGGACGGTGGGCTGGGCCTGCGCGGTCCAGGCCCAATACTCGCAGCCGGCCAGGTCGATCTGCAGGTCGGCGTAGAGGTGGTGGTATTCAAAGCCGGCCCCTTCGGCGGGGCGCAGGGCGGCGTCCATCACGTTGATGTAGACGTTTTGGCCGTCCACTTCGGTGCGGCCGTTGGGCAGCGCGGCCAGGTCGTTCGCGCCCAGCCAGCGGATGGCGGTGTCCAGCGCCGGGTGCAGGCCCAGGTAGCGGCCCAGGCAGTCGAGGCTGTCGCAGATCATAAAAGCGTGCTCCTTTTCGTAGAACGTGCTGAAAGCCAGAGCGCCCGGCGGGCCGTGGCCGCGGGGGCCGGCAGCCGCCGGGCGCCTGGTCCAGCGATGAGGTTTGGAGGAGATACAGGAAAGTCGGTTACAGTGCGGCGACGGCCTCGCGGATCATCCGCTCAGCTTCGGCCACGATGGCCTCGTCGGAGGGGGCCAGGCCCGGCAGGGGGGCGCGCACGCTGCCCAGTTCCAGGCCGTACATCCGGCGCAGGATCTCTTTCTGGACGGCGTAGAGGTTGCCGTGGGCCTCGCACATCTTGTAGATGATGCGGTCGGCCTTGTACTGCAGGGCGCGGGCGGCGTCCATCTCGCCCCGGTGCACCAGCTCGTACATCTTCAGGAACAGCTCGGGCATGACGGCGTAGGTGCCGCCGATGCCGCCGTCGGCGCCCATGGCCAGCCCCGAGACGAACTGCTCGTCCGGGCCGTTGAACACCACGAAACCGCCTTCGCCCCGGGCCGCGATGCCGGCATCCTTGAACATCTGGATGTCCTGGGTGGGCATGGAGGAGTTCTTCACCGCCACCACGTTGGGGTTCTGCAGCATGGTGCGCAGCAGGCTCATGGTCAGGGCGGTGCCCGCCAGCTGGGGGATGTTGTAGATGACGAATTCGGTGTGGGGGGCCGCGGCGCTCATGGCGTTCCAGTAGTCTGCGATGGCGTACTCAGGCAGGTGGAAGTAGATGGGGGGGATGGCCGCGATGGCGTCCACCCCGCAGGCTTCGGCGTGGGCGGCCAGCTCCACCGAGTCGGCGGTGTTGTTGCAGGCCACATGGGCGATGACGGTGATCTTGCCCTTGGCCTCGCTCATGACCGCTTCCAGCACGGCCTTGCGCTCGTCGGGGTGCTGGTAGATGCACTCGCCCGAGGAGCCGCCCACATAGAGGCCCTTGACCCCCTTGGCGATCAGGTGGCGGGTCAGCGCCTTGACGCCCTCGACGGAGATGTTGCCCTCTTTGTCGTAGCAGGCATAGAAGGCGGGGATGACGCCCTGGTATTTGGTAGGATCTTTCATGATAAAACGCTCCAATCTCTGGGGGGCCGCGGGGCTCAGCCCTTGACGGCGCCCATGGTGATGCCCTGGGTGAAGTACTTCTGGAACATGAGGAAGACCGCCACGATGGGGATGGCTGCCAGCGCCGCGCCGGCCATGATGAGGCCGAAGTCGGACGAGACTTCGCCCTGCAGGCGGGCGATACCGGTGGAGATGGTCAGCACTTCACGCCGCTGCAGCATGATCAGCTGCAGGAAGTAATCGTTCCAGGTGTTGACGAAGGTGAAGATGGCCAGCGCGCCGACGCCCGGCTTGACCATGGGAAAGACGATGGAGACAAAGGTGCGCACCTCGCTGGCGCCGTCGATGCGGGCAGCTTCCAGCATCTCGGTGGGGATGGTCTCGGAGAACTGCTTCATCAAAAAGATGCCGAAGGGCCAGCCCACGGTGGGCAGGATGACGGCCAGCAGGTTGTTGTTCAGGCCCAGGGCGCTCATCTCCTGCAGCAGGGGGATGACGATGACCTGTTTGGGCAGCGCCATGGCGCACACCAGCAGGCTGAACAGGACGGTCTGGCCCCAGAAGCGCTTCTTGGCCAGCGCGTAGCCGGCCAGGGCCGCGGTGATGCAGGTCAGGGCCATGGCGGCCACCGCGATGATGATGGTGTTGAGCAGCCACTGGATGGCGGGCTGTTTGAACAGACGCACATAGTTGTCCAGGGTGGGCTCCAGGGGGAACCACTGGGGCGTCCGGGCGTTGATGGTGATGGCGTCCTTCAGCGAGCCGGTCAGGATCCAGTACAGGGGGAAGATGAAGAATACTGCCAGCAGGGCCAGCACGATGACCACAAAGATCTTGTAGCCGCGGGACTGGCCGTCCAGGCTCGATTTTGTCTTGGACATCCTGATACCTCCCTTTTAACCGTTGTCCGACTGGGCGACCTTGAACTGGATCGCAGAGAAAATGGCGATGAAGATGGCCAGCACGACGCCCATGGCGTTGGCGTAGCCGAACCGCTGATAGTTGTACGCCATATCGAAGATGTAGTACATCAGGGTGCTGGTGGAGCCCAGAGGGCCGCCGCGGGTCAGCAGCTGGATCAGCGCGAAGCACTGGAAGCTGTTGATGGTGGTGATGACCAGCACATACAGGGTGGTGGGCATGATCTGCGCCCACTTGATCTTCCAGAAGATCTGCAGGCGGGTGGCGCCGTCGATGGCGGCGGCCTCCTCCAGGGACTTGTCCACGTTGCCCAGGGCCGCCACATACAGGACGATGGGCTGGCCGATGGAGGTGGTGAACAGGATCATGATGATGCACCAGATGGCGGTGCGGGTGTCGCCCAGCCAGTCAAAGCCGGTGGTGCCGAAGATCTGGTTCAGCAGGCCGTTGTAGGGGTTGAACATCCACTTCCACACCACGGTGACCGCCACCGAACCGGTGACCACCGGCAGGTAGAACACGCACCGGAAGAAGGAGCGCATCTTGCTGCGCATGGGGTAGATGGCCGAGCCCACCCACAGCGAAAAGGCGGTGACCACAGGCACCGACACCACCACGATGAGGATGGTGTTCCACAGCGAGCGGATGAAGGTGGGGTCCTTGACCATCTCGATGTAGTTGCTCAGGCCGGTAAAGGTCGCGGCCGAAGTGTCGATGCCCATGTCCAGGAAACTGTACACAAGGCACATGCCCATGGGCACCAGCACAAAGCCCACAAAGAACAGCAGGCTGGGCAGCATGAACAGGTAGGCGGAGATGGTCTCCCGCCGGGCCAGCACCCGGGAAGAGTGGGCCTTGTTGGCTTTTGGTGTTTGCGCCACGTTGATTCCCTCCTTGTAAGAGCGTATGGCTGAAGTGCGAGCGCGCGCCGGGCATAAAAGGGGCGCCTGCCCCGGCGGGGGCCGGCAGGCAGGCGCGCCGTTCTGCTCAGCTCAGGATCGGGCAGCCAGCAGACCCGTTACGGGTTGCTGGCCTCCACAAAGGCGTCGGCTGCCTCCTGGGCGGGGGTGTTGTTGACCATGATCTGCTGCAGCATATTGAACCAGTTCTGGCGCTGCTCGGTCCAGTTGGGGGCCACGTTGTAGTAGTCGCCCAGGTACGGCATCAGCGAGGCGAACTCGCCCATGTTCTCGGCCTGGTCGGTGCCCTCGTAGACGTCGCCCAGCGAGTCGCGGACGGGGAAGAAGCCGGTCAGGCGGACGCTCTCGGCAGCCTGGGACTCGTCGTCGCAGACGAACTTGATAAAGGTCTTGGCGGCCTCGATGCGGGCGTCGTCGCCGCTGTTGAAGATGCCGAAGCCCCAGATGCCGCCGCACAGCTCAGGCACGCCGTCGTCGGAGGGGAAAGCCATGGCGTAGGGGGTAAAGGTGACCTGGGAAGCGTACTGGGCCTTGTTGGAGGCGTTCCAGCAGAAGGTGACGGCGGCGGTGCCGTTGGCGAACTGCTGCAGCTCGTCCGAAGCCTGGAAGCCGGCGTTGGCGTTCAGGCTGCCGTTGTCCACCATGCTCTTGAGCAGCTCCAGGCCCTTGACGTTCTCGGGGCTGTTGACGGTGTACTCGGTGTGCTCGGGGTTGGTGTATGTACCGGAGTAGAGGTTGTTGACCAGCGCGCGGGTGCCCTGGTCGCCGCCCTGGCCGCCGCAGTACAGGATGCCGGGCACAGCGGTCAGGCCGGAGTCGCGGATGGTCTCCATAGCGGCCACAAAGTCGTCGGTGGTCCAGGTGCGGGTCTCCTCGTCCAGATACTGGAGGGCGCCGGCCTGCTCAAAGACTTCGTAGTTGATGGCCATGCAGTGGGTGGTCATGCACAGGGGGTATTCGTAGTAGGCGCCGTCCAGCTGGCAGGCGCTGACCACCGATTCGCTGACGGCGGCGATGTCGTCCTTGGTGTCGGCCCACAGGTCGCTCAGGTCCACCATCAGGTTGTTGGCGCCCCAGTTGGAGACCAGGCGCTCGGGGCCCTCCATGATCAGGTCGGGGGTCTCCTTGGCAGTGATGGCGGAGGTGACCAGGTTGTCGCCGTTCTGGTAGTCCAGCGTCTCGTAGGTGACGGTGATCTCGGGGTGGACGGCGTTGAACGCGGCGATGATGTCATCCAGCTTGGACTCGGTGCCGCCCCACGAACCGATGGGGTAGGTCCACAGGGAGATGGAGACGCCGCCCTCCGACGAGCCGCCCGCAGCAGCGGAAGTGGCGGTGGAAGCCGCGGTGCTGCTGGAGCTGGAACCGCCGCAGGCAGCCAGCGCGCCGGCTGCGCCCACTGCGCCCGCGACCTTCAGGAAGTCCCGGCGAGAGATAAATTTTTTCATAGTGTCCTCCTTTTGTCATGCCTTGTCAAAAACCGGATGGCACGTGCGGACCATCCGGTGCTCTTGCTTGCTATTTTACAAAGAAACACAAAAGAAGTCAATGCTTTTTGGGTAAATTTTTGAAAAAATTTTTCAGACAAAGAATTCAGAACAAAAAAGTTTTCAAAACCGGGTTTACAGGTGCTTCAGCTCCAGCACTTCGGCCATCTCGCGGCGGGCGTCCTCCACCTTGTCCTCCTGGCGGCGGGATACCTCGGTGAACAGCGTGTCGATCAAAAACAGCTGGGCCATACGGGCGGGCACCGAGCCCAGCTGCAGGGGGCCTTCGTTTGCGCCGCACTGCAGGATGACGTTGGCATAGGCCGCCGCCGGCGATTTGGGGAAGTGGGTGACCAAAATGGTGCGCACCTTGCGCCGCTGGGCCAGCTCGAGCAGCTCCACCGCCTCGCGGGTGGCGCCCGAGTAGGAGAAGAACAGGATGGCGTCCCGCGGGGTGAGGGCGGCGGTGTACATGATCTGGATGTGGGAGTCGCTGGGGGCGAAAAAGCTCATCCCGGCGGTGTAGAAGATGTGGGCAGCCTCCTCCGCCATGATCATGGAGCCGCCCTGCCCCATGCAGAACACCTTGTCCGCCTGGGTGAGGATGTCGGCCGCCCGGGCGATCTCGTCGGGGCGGATGAGGCTGAGGGTCTGGGAGATGGCGTCCACCTCCGCGCCGTACAGCTTGTGGCACATCTCCTGGATGTCGTCGTCGGGGGTGACTTCGCCGCTCAGGAAAGGGATGCCCCGGCGGCTGGCCACGTTTTTGGCCAGTGCCAGCTTGAAGGCGTTGTAGCCCTTGTAATCCAGCTTGCGGCAAAAGCGGGTGATGGTGGCCTCGGCCACGCCGCAGGCTTCGGCCAGGTCGGAGATGGACATGATCTGGGTGTCGCGCTGGTGGTCGGTGACGTAGTCGGCAACTTTCTTTTCGGCGGTGGTCAGCTGGTAATATTCCGCGCTGATCCGCTCAATGACTGTGCGCAGATCGGTGGGCATAGTGGATACCTCCTGGAAACACAAAAAGATGGAACGGACAGGATGTCAAAATGGTTACAGTCTTATAGTAACATTTTTGAAAATAATTTTCAATTCTTGCGGACATTTTTAGAGATTTTGCAAAATCCCTATCCCGGGGTGACAACAGGGCCTGAATGTGTTATGATAACACAAAACGCCCCGCCCCCGCCGGGCGCGGCCCTGAAAGGAGCCCGCTTTCCATGTCAAGTGGCATTTTCAACCCGCAGAACCGGTTCTGGCAGATCTTCGACCACCTTGCCGACCTGTTGATCCTCAGCCTGCTGTGGCTGCTGTGCTCGCTGCCGCTGGTGACGGCGGGGGCCGCGACCGCCGCCCTCTACGATGCGGTGGCCCGCTGCGTGCGCGGCGCCGAGCCCCTGCCGTGGAAGCGCTTTTGGCACACCTTCCGGCGGGAACTGCCCTGCGCCGCCATTGTGACGGTGGCCTGGGGCGCGCTGCTGGGGCTGCTGGTCTGGGCGCTGGAACTGATCTGGGCGGCAGCGGCCGCCGGCAGCGCCGCCGCGCCCCTGGTGCTGGTGTTCTGCCTGGTGTTGATGGTCCTGCCGGTGGGGGCGGCCTGCTGGATGTTCCCGCTGCTGTCCCGGTTCACCTTCCGGCCGGTGGGCCTGATGATGACCGCCCTGCGGCTGGCGGTGGGCTGCCTGCCCCGCACCGTGGCCCTGGTGCTGATCGCGCTGGTGTCGGCGGCGCTGGTCTGGGTGCTGCTGTTCCCGGTGGTGATCCTGCCGGGGGTGGCGGCGTGGCTGTTTGCCGTCTTGATGGAACCGGTCTTCCGCCGCTACCAGCCGGAAGGCACCGGCCCCGAAGAACCGGAAGATGAGGACGCATGAAACAAAAAGGGCCGTATCCGCTTTCGTCGTGGATACGGTCCTTTTGTTTTGCCTCGCTTACAGAAAGCGGCCGGTGATGCTCTCGGGGCAGGCTTTGATCTGCTCGGGGGTGCCGCAGGCCACGATGCGGCCGCCCTCCGCGCCGCCGCCCGGGCCCATGTCCAGGATGTAGTCGGCGTTGCGGATGACGTCCAGGTCGTGCTCGATCACCACCACGGTGGCCCCGTTGGCCGTCAGGGTCTGGAACACCCCCAGCAGGGTCTGCACGTCCAGCGGGTGCAGGCCGATGGTGGGCTCGTCGAATACAAAGATGGCGTCGTCCTGGGCGCGGCCCATCTCGCTGGCCAGCTTGAGGCGCTGGGCTTCCCCGCCCGAGAGGCTCGGGGTCTCCTCGCCGAGGGTCAGGTAGCCCAGGCCCAGCTCCTGCAGCACCTTCAACCGGGGATAGACGGTTTTCATGTCCTTGCAGAAGTCCAGCGCCGTGTTGACGTCCATGTCCATCAGCTGGGGCAGGGAGCAGACCTGCCCCGCTTTGTTGCGGTGCCGCACCTGGTAGGCCGCCCGGGCGTAGCGGCTACCCCGGCAGTCGGGGCAGGGGATCTCCACGTCGGGCAGGAACTGGACGTCCAGACTGATGGAACCGGTGCCGTCGCAGACAGGGCAGCGCAGGCTGCCGGTGTTGTAGGAGAAATCCCCGGCCTTGTAGCCCAGCTGTTTGGCGTCGGGGGTGCGGGCGTAGAGCTTGCGCAGCTCGTCGTGGACGCCCGCGTAGGTGGCGACGGTGGACCGGACGTTGATCCCGATGGGGGAGGCGTCGATCAGTTTGATCTGGGCGATGCCGGGGGCCTCCAAAGAGCGGACGTGGTCCGGCAGGGGCCGGCCGGCGGCCATCGCCTGCACCGCGGGAACCAGGCTTTCCAGCACCATGGTGGTCTTGCCCGAGCCCGACACCCCCGTCACCACCGTCAGCCGCCCCTTGGGAAAGCGCGCTTCCAGCGGGTGGACGGTGTGGATGGGCCCGGTGGAGAGGGTGATGGTTCCCTTTTCAAACAGGGCGTCCGGGGAAACAGCCGTCCGCCGCACGTCCGCCCGCCCGGTCAGGAAAGGCCCGATCTGGGACCGGGGGTTTTGCTGGATGTCGGCCACCGTCCCCTCGGCGATGACCTGCCCGCCGCCTGCGCCGGCCTCGGGGCCCATCTCCACCAGCCAGTCGGCCTGCCGTAAAATTTGGGTGTCGTGGTCCACCAGCAGCACCGAGTTGCCGTCCGCCACAAGGTCCTGCATGACGCCGGTCAGCCCCACGATGTTGGCCGGGTGCAGCCCGATGGAAGGCTCGTCCAGCACATAGAGGACGCCGGTGGTCCGGTTGCGGACGGCGCGGGCCAGCTGCATCCGCTGGCGCTCCCCCGTAGAAAGGGTGGAGGCCGCCCGGTCCAGCGAGAGGTAGGACAGGCCCAGGTCCATCAGGCGGCGGGCCGGCGTGCGGAACGACGCGCAGATGCTTTCCGCCATGGGGCGCATCTCGGCGGGCAGGGAGGCGGGCACGCCGTCCACCCATGCCAGCAGGTCTTTCAGGGGCATCTGGCAGGCTTCGTCCAGCCCGATGCCCCGCAGCCGGGGCGCGCGGGCCGCCGCCGAGAGCCGGGTGCCGCCGCAGTCGGGGCACAGGTCCTCTTTGAGGAACTTTTCCACCCGCTTCATCCCTTTTTCGTCCTTGACCTTGTGCAGAGCGTTCAGGACGGTGTTGACGGCGCTGTAGTAGGTGAAGTCCAGCTCCCCGGCGCTGAGGGCGTCGCCGTTTTTGGGCCGGTAGAAGATGTGCTTTTTGACCATCGGCCCGTCGTAGACGATCTGTTTTTCCGCGTCGGTCAGGTCTTTGAAAGGCACGTCGGTCCGCACCCCCATGGCCCGGCAGACGTCGGTCATCAGGGACCACATCAGGCTGTTCCAGGGGGCCACCGCGCCCTGGTCGATGGTCAAGGTCTCATCGGGCACGAGGGTGGAGCGGTCCACCGTGCGCACCGTGCCGGTGCCGCCGCAGGCAGGGCAGGCCCCCTGGCTGTTGAAGGCCAGTTCCTCGGCCGAGGGCGCGAAGAAATGGGCCCCGCATTCGGGGCAGACAAGCTCCTGCCCGGCGGCCACCGCGATGGTCGGCGGCAGATAGTGCCCATTGGGGCACCGGTGGCTGGCCAGGCGGGAATACATCAGCCGCAGGCTGTTCAAAAGCTCGGTGCCGGTGCCGAAGGTGGAGCGGATGCCGCCCGCCCCCGGCCGCTGGTGCAGGGCCAGCGCCGCCGGCACATACAGCACCTCGTCCACGTCGGCCCGGGCGGCCTGGGTCATCCGCCGCCGTGTATAGGTGGACAAAGCGTCCAGGTACCGCCGCGACCCCTCGGCGTACAGCACCCCCAGCGCCAGGCTGGACTTGCCCGACCCGGACACCCCCGCGATGCCCACGATCCGGTTCAGCGGGATATCCACGTTCACGTTTTTCAGGTTGTGCACCCGCGCGCCCCGGACCAAAATTTTGCCGGGCGCGGCGTTGTCTGTGCTCATATGCGGCTGCCTCCATTTCGCTGTATCGTTCGCTGCCATTGTACCACGCTGCGCGGAGGGTGGCAAGAGAGACGGCGGCCGGCCAGCAAACCCAAAGCCCCCGGACGGCATGGCGGAGCCGGGGACAAATAGAAAACCGTATGCACCGCCCGCCCCAATTTGGCCGGTGCATACGGCTTCTCTTATGATGAAATGTGGATGGCGAATATCAGCTCAGGTCTGCACCGTTGGAGGCGATGACCTTCTGGTACCAGTAGAAGCTGTCCTTGCGCTCGCGGGACAAATCGCCGGTGCCGTCGTCGAACTTGTTGACGTAGATGAAGCCGTAGCGCTTGGCCATCTCGCCGGTGGAGGCGGATACCAGGTCGATGCAGCCCCAGGGGGTGTAGCCCATCAGATCAACGCCGTCCTTGACGGCCTCGGCCATCTGCTCGATGTGGCTGCGCAGGTAGTCGATGCGGTAGCTGTCGTGGATCTTGCCGTCGGGGCCCTTCTCGTCGTAGGCGCCCAGGCCGTTCTCCACCACCATCAGCGGCTTGTGGTAGCGGGCGTAGATCTGGTTCAGGCTCCAGCGCAGGCCGACCGGGTCGATCTGCCAGCCCCAGTCGCTGGCTTTCAGGTAGGGGTTCTTGGTGCCGCCCAGCAGGTTGCCGCCGATGGTCTCGGCGTCGGCGTGGGTGGTGACGCAGGTGGACATATAGTAGCTGAAGGTGTAGAAATCCACCGTGCCCTTCTTGAGCAGCTCCTTGTCGCCCGGCTCCATGTGGATCTGGATGCCGTGCTCAGCCCAGAACCGTTTGGCGAAGTAGGGGTATTCGCCCAGGCACTGGACGTCCGAGCAGTACCAGTTCATGTTGTCCATCTGCTGCTGGGCTGCCATCACGTCGTTGGGGTCGCAGGTGAGGGGATAGGCGGCGCTGTAGCAGATCATGTTGCCCATCTTGAACTGGGGGTAGTGCTCGTGGGCGTAGATGACCGCCTTGGCGCTGGCCACGAACTGGTGGTGCAGCGCCTGGTAGCGGGTCTGGATGTCGTCGGGGATCTCAAAGCCCACGCCGGTGTAGCCCTGGCAGGTGCCCAGGGACAGCAGCGCGCCAAAGCGCATGGTGCCGGCGTTGATCTCGTTGAAGGTCAGCCAGTATTTCACCTTGTCCTTGTACCGCTCGAAGATGGTCTTGCAGTAGTTCATGTACAGGTCCACCAGGCGGCGGTCGGCCCAGCCGTTGTACTTTTTCACCAGCGCATAGGGCAGCTCGTAGTGGCTGATGGTGACCAGCGGCTCGATGCCATACTTTTTGCAGCAGTCAAAGACGCGGTCGTAGAAGGCCAGGCCCTTTTCGTTGGGCTCGGCTTCCTCCCCGGTGGGGAAGATGCGGGTCCAGTTGATGCTGGTGCGGAAGGTCTTGAACCCCATCTCGGCAAAGAGGGCGATGTCCCCCTCGTAGTGGTGGTAAAAGTCGATGGCCTCGTGGCTGGGGTAGAGGGTGCCCTCCTCAAAGGCCTCGGTGATGCGCTTGGGGTTGGTGTTGCTGCCGTTGGTGCAGTGGTCGGGCACGCTGTCGCCCTTGCCGTCCACATCCCAGGCGCCCTCGAACTGGTTGGCGGCACAGGCGCCGCCCCACAGGAAATCGTCGCGGAAAACGCTCATACGGTTGCAAGCTCCTTTTCGTTGTCAGAATATCAGTTCTTCTTGGCGGGCTCGTCGTGGTAGGTGAGGAAGGTCAGGACAAAGGCCGCCGCGACGGACACCAGGGACAGGACGATGGAAGTGATCATGCCGGAGATATCGTTGGTGATGGTGTTGATGTAAGCGGTGTAGCCAAAGACGCCCATGCCGGCGGAGGTGTAGGAGGTGACGCCGAAGGCCATCAGCAGGCCGCCGATGACGGCAGCCACCACGCAGGTGATGTAGAAGGGGGTCTTTTTGGGCAGGGTGATACCGTAAATAGCGGGCTCAGTGACGCCGGCGATGGCCGAGATAAAGGCGGGAGCGCACAGGCTCTTGGTCTTTTTGTTCTTGGTCTTGATCCAGATGGCAGCCACAGCGCCGACCTGGGCAAAGGTGGTGCCGAACATACCGACCATGGCGGTGTCGAAGCCCTGGGTGGCCAGGTTATTCAGCATCATAGGCACGATCGCCCAGTGCAGGCCGAACATGACCAGGATCTGCCACAGGCCGCCGACCACAGCGCCCAGCAGGATGCCGTTGACGTTGGCCAGCCAGTTGAAGAAGACGCCCAGCAGGTCGCCCGCGCCGGCCGCGATGGGTCCGATGACCCACAGAGTCAGGCAGAAGGTGACGGTGCAGGTGATGAGGGGGATCGCAAACAGTTTAATGGTGTCGGGGATATACTTGGAGTACAGCTTTTCAAACCAGGCCGCAAAGGCGATGGCGCAGATGATGGGGATGACGCTGGAGGTGTAGTCGCCCGAAGTCGGCATAATGACCGGGATCATGAACAGGCTGTCATGCGCATAGGTCGAGCTGCCCAGCAGGTAGGGGTACAGCATGGCCGCGCCGATGACCATGCCTTCCATCTCGGGCAGGCCGAACTTTTTGGAGGCGGTGTAGGCCAGCAGGATGGGCATAAAGTAGAAGAAGCAGTCGCCCAGGGAGTACAGGATGTTGTAGGTGGGGCCTGCGCCGTCCAGAACGCCCACCGCCACGAACAGGGCCAGCAGGCCCTTGATCATGCCGCAGGCGGCCAGGCAGCCCAGCGCCGGGGTAAAGACGCTGGTGATGATGCTGATAAAGGCGTTGAAGGGGTTCATCTTCTCCTGGGGCGCGTCGCCGCCGCCCTCGGCTGCGGTGCCGTCCTCGTTCACGGCGCCGCCCGGGGTGATGTGGCCCACGGCGCACACCGCGTCATAGACCTGGGGCACATGGTTGCCGATGACCACCATGTACTGCCCGCCCGACTGGATGACGGTGACGATGCCGTCGGTGTCCTTGAGGATGTCGGTCTGGGCTTTGCTCTCGTCCTTCAGCTTGAAGCGGAGGCGGGTGACGCAGTGGGTCAGGGAAAGGATGTTGGACTTGCCGCCGACGTTCTGGATGATGATCCGCGCAAGACCGTCGTATTTGCTTGCCATAAGCGTGTTCTCCTTTATTGCTTTTTCGTAGGTTCTGGCCTCCAGCTCCACCCGGACCCTGCCGCCGCGCAGGCTGCACGATGCCACGGTGGGCAGGGCGGCCAGGGCCGCTGTGTCCGCAAGGCTCTGGTCCTTGATGGAAAACAGGAGGCAGCTGCTCTGCCGGGATTCTTTGACCACGTTGGCTTTGCCCCCCAGCAGGGGGTAAAACTGCTGCATCAGCCCGTCCGGATCAGGCGTTTGCGCCATGGTGCATTCCTCCCTTGCAAAACAGCTTTTATATCCGACGCCCCGTGCGCACCAGGGCGTACTGATACCATAAGATAAGACAGTGGGCCGGCGGGAAGGTCAGTCTTCCTCGTCCTGGCCCTGGGCCGACACACGGACCCGGTGGATGTGCATGACCAGGTACAGCTGTTCCTCGCTGGTGCAGTGCCAGCCGCGGTTCGCGGCCAGCCACTCGGTGATGCGGCGGGTGCAGTCGTAGTCCTGGGGGTACTCGATCTTGACCGAGCGGAACAGTTCCTGGGTGGCGGGGTCCTCCGGCATGGGGCTGTCCGCGCTCATCCGCTGGACCAGATACCGCATATGCATGGCCAGCCGGGAATAGTTGAAGCTGTCCCGGTCGATCTGGATGTGGAAGTAGTCCTCCACCATGGCGGACAGCTGGGCGATCAGCTGGACGTTGGCCATAGTGTCGTGCATATTTTCCGAGCGGCCCTCGGCGTTGATGAGGTGCAGCGCCACGCTGACCGTCTCGCTCTCGGGCAGGCGGACGTCCAGCTGTTCGCACAGCGCCCGCATCCCGCGGGCCGCGATCTGGTATTCTTTGGGGTAAAGGTGTTTGACGTCGTAGGAAAGCGGGGTCTGCAATGCGACACCCTGCCGGACGCGCTGGATGGCGAAATTCAGGTGGTCCGCCAGGATGAAGGGGAGGTTGGGGTTCA
Source organism: Candidatus Faecalibacterium faecigallinarum (assembly GCA_019119685.1). GTDB lineage: Bacteria > Bacillota > Clostridia > Oscillospirales > Ruminococcaceae > Faecalibacterium > Faecalibacterium faecigallinarum. The sequence continues at coordinate 11,380 of DWWN01000057.1, read as the reverse complement.
GCTCGCAGTCCAGCTCGTCCTGGGCTTCCTCCACGATGTCGCCGGCCGCCAGCATCAGCGCCTCGGGCAGGTCGGGCAGGAGGTCCACATACCGCTTGCTAACGTTGTAGAAGGTGCGCTGGATGCGGCTCAGATCGTCCAGTTCATAGGGCATGGCAGGGAAGCCGATCCCTTTGCCGAACACCACCAGCTCGTTGCCCTTGCCGTCCTGTGCCAGCGCTACATTGTTGTTGATTTTTTTGACGATCTGCATGGACCTCTCCGTTCTCCCGTTCTCCGCGCACAGGGCCTTCTCCCGCCTGTGCCATACAAAAAGCATATCCCAAAAGCGCCCGGCGTCCTGCGGCCCAGCAGCCGCCTTTTTGGACGGAACGCAATAAAAAAACTCCCGCAGAAGCTGTTGACCTTGGAGCCCCATACCGAAAGACCCTCCGGCCTGCCGGGGGTGCTCTTATTGTACAGGGCCACAAGTAATGCCTCGCTGGGAGTAACAATCTTGCCGTAATTATATTAACAAAATGTTCATGTTTTGTCTATGATGAATTTGTACAAACATTGCACCGATTTTTGGACATTCCAACGAACGCCCCGCCCCGGGTGAGGGGCGGGGGCGAGGGTCATGGAGCGCTTTCCTCCGGGGTCTTTTCCGGCGCGCCCGGACGCATCCGATGGAACAGATGGGCCAGGTCCTGGGCGGGCTCGCCGCCCGGCAGGGTGGCCCCAAAGGAAGGCACGAACAAAAACTTGCGTATGACGAAGATCAGCCCGATGGCCACCACCCCCAGCAGGTTTTCGGCGGCGGTGCCGTGGCCCAGGATCATGTTGCGGGCGATGGCGTACAGAAGCACCTCCAGCGCGCTGCCGGGGCTGTGCTTGGCCAGCATCTTGATAAACTCGATGCCGATGACAAGGTTGAAGGCGTGGCCCAGAAAGGTCTGAAAGGCGTCTGTGCTGCCGCTCTGCCACAAAGACAGCATCTCCCTTGCCACCGGCACCGAGCTGATGACAAGGCCGGTGAGCACCAGCACCGAGATGATGACCTCCAAAAGGCTGGCAAATTCGGCCACCTGATCCCGCAGGATGTGTTTCAGACGTTCTTCCATGCGATGCAGCTGCGAGCGTTTGTGTGTCATGGTGGGCACCTTCCTTTTCTGTTTTCTGCGTTTTTTGCGCGGCACAGCGGGAGATATGCCGCTTGTATCCAAGTGCTATTATACCAGAAAGAGACGCCGGAAAGCAAGACGTTGGATACAACAAAAACTGTTGCGCCTTGGAAACATTTGTGCTATACTGTGATGGGAATGAAGTTCTCCCCTGGCATAAGCCTTAACCGCTTTTTTTAAGCTGATGACTTCTGCAAGCTGCCCCTTGTGCTTGTAAAGTTTTCAGCTTTTTCTTTTCAGGCCTCGGGGGCGCTTCATGTGTAAACAATAAGGAGGACGTTTCGTATGATCTATTCTGCCGAAGTAGAGCACATGTGTCCTGTCACCAAGGGCGCATACCACGGCCCCGCCCCCATCCCTGAGGAGGGCAAATGGGTCCAGGCCAAGGAGATCAAGGATATTTCCGGTCTCACCCACGGTGTGGGCTGGTGCGCACCCCAGCAGGGCGCCTGCAAGCTCACCCTGAACATCAAGGACGGCGTCATCGAGGAGGCCCTGGTCGAGACCCTGGGCTGCTCTGGCATGACCCACTCCGCCGCCATGGCTTCCGAGATCCTGCCCGGCAAGACCATCCTGGAGGCCCTGAACACCGACCTGGTCTGCGACGCCATCAACGTGGCCATGCGCGAGCTGTTCCTGCAGATCGTCTACGGCCGCAGCCAGACCGCTTTCTCTGAGGGCGGCCTGCCCATCGGCGCCAGTCTGGAAGACCTGGGCAAGGGCATGCGCAGCCAGGTGGGCACCATGTTCGGCACCAAGGCCAAGGGCGCCCGCTACCTGGAGATGGCCGAGGGCTATGTCACCAAGCTGGCCCTGAACGACAACAACGAGATCATCGGCTATCAGTTCCTGAATCTGGGCAAGGTCACCGACGCGCTGAAGAAGGGCGTCCCCGCCGCCGAGGCCGTCGAGAAGGCCATGGGCACCTACGGCCAGTACGCGGATGCCGCCAAGTACATTGACCCCAGAGAGGAATAATAGGGAGGGACGAGAAAAATGGCACTGTTTGAAAGTTATGAGCGCCGGATTGACCGCATCAATTCCGTCCTGCACGAGTACGGCATCGAGTCCATCGAGGACGCCAAGGCGATTTGTGATGCGGCCGGCATCGACCCCTACAAGACTGTGAAGGAGATCCAGCCCATCGCCTTTGAGAACGCCGGCTGGGCTTACGTCGTGGGCGCAGCCATCGCCATCAAGAAGGGCTGCACCACCGCTCCCGAGGCTGCCGAGGCCATCGGCATCGGCCTGCAGTCCTTCTGCATCCCCGGTTCCGTCGCCGACGACCGCAAGGTCGGCCTGGGCCACGGCAACCTGGCCGCCATGCTGCTGCGCGACGAGACCGAGTGCTTCGCCTTCCTGGCCGGCCACGAGTCCTTCGCAGCCGCTGAGGGCGCCATCGGCATCGTCAAGAACGCCAACAAGGCCCGCACCAAGCCCCTGCGCGTCATCCTGAACGGCCTGGGCAAGGACGCCGCTCAGATCATCTCCCGCATCAACGGCTTCACCTACGTCCAGACCAAGTTCGACTACGCCACCGGCGAGCTGCACATCGTCCGCGAGATCCCCTACTCCAAGGGTGAGCGCGCCGCTGTCCGCTGCTACGGCGCTGACGACGTCCGCGAGGGCGTGGCCATCATGCACCACGAGAAGGTGGACGTCTCCATCACCGGCAACTCCACCAACCCCACCCGCTTCCAGCATCCTGTCGCCGGCACCTACAAGAAGGAGTGTGTCGAGCAGGGCAAGAAGTACTTCTCGGTGGCTTCGGGCGGCGGCACCGGCCGCACCCTGCACCCCGACAACATGGCCGCCGGCCCTGCTTCTTACGGCATGACCGACACCATGGGCCGTATGCACTCTGACGCCCAGTTCGCCGGCTCCAGCTCGGTGCCTGCGCACGTCGAGATGATGGGCTTCCTGGGCATGGGCAACAACCCCATGGTCGGCGCTACCGTTGCGGTGGCCGTCTCGGTGGAAGAGGCCATGAAGAAGAACGCCTGAGTTTTCCGGCGGTTTTCTGACCCATAAGACATAAAAACGCTCCCCTGCGGTTGGCTTTGCGGCCCGCCGCGGGGGAGCTTTTTTGCGTATCCGGGTTTTACAGTTCCAGCGCCAGCTGCGTCATGGCGTCGAACTCCCGCTCCATCCCCTGCACCAGGGTGAACTGGGTGCGGGCACGGTCCAGGTTCTGGTCCGGGCGGCTGATCTTGAAGTAGTGGTCGCCCTCCAGGTAATCGGTCAAAAAGCGGATGCCGCACTCGAGGGTCATCAGCTTGGCGCCCCAGGGCAGGCTCCGGCGCTCGGCCTCGGTCATGGCACTGCCGGCCGCCGCCAGATACCCCTCGGCGAACACTTTGTACAGGTGCAGGCTGAAGTGGACTTTGCTCTGGTCGGGCTCGTCCTCGGCGCAGTCGTTGGCCCCGAAGCGGATCGAATCGCCAAAGTCGTAGGCGGACAGGCCCGGCATGACGGTGTCCAGGTCGATGACGCAGATGCCCTTGCCGGTCTCCTGGTCGATCAGGACGTTGTTCAGCTTGGTGTCGTTGTGGGTCACACGCAGGGGCAGCACGCCGGCGGCCAGCTGGTCCACCAGGACGCGGCAGTCGGCCTCCCGCGCGCGGATGAAGGCGATCTCGGGCCCAACGTCCTTGGCGCGGCCCATGACGTCGGCGGCCAGGGCCTTTTCAAAGTTGGCGTAGCGATTGGGGGTGTCGTGGAAGCGGGCGATGGTCTCGTGCAGGGTGGCGGCGGGGTAGCCGGCCAGCTGGTTCTGGAAATTGCCGAAAGTCTCGGCCGCGGTGTAAAAGTCCCGCTCGTTTTCCACCTTCTGCAGGCAGACCGTGCCCTCCACAAAGATGTAGGCCCGCCAGGCGCCGCCCTCGGTGTCGGTGTAGTAGGGCTTGCCGTCCAGGGTGGGGATGACGTTCAGGGTCTCCCGGTCGGGGTCGCCGCCCCGCTCGATGATCTGGCGGCGCAGGTAGGCGGTCACGCCGGTCACGTTCTCCATCAGCCCGGCGGGGTCGGTAAAGGTGTCGGTGTTGATCCGCTGCAGGATCCAGCGCTTGCTGCGGTCGGCAGCCCACACCGCAAAGGTGTCGTTGATGTGGCCTGCGCCGAAGCGCTCCGCCTCGCCGGCGGGCCGGTCAAAGGCAAAGGCCGCGGCGGCCTGGCGGAGCAGTTCCTGGGTGACTGGTTTCATGATGCGATTCCTCCATAGTTTCAGACGGGTGGATGGTTCAGCGCCGCTTGGGCGGAGCAGGGCGCTTGCCCTCCCGCACCTGGCGGCGGTATTCGTTGGGGCTGATGCCCTCCGCTTTGCGGAAGCACTGGGAAAAATAACTCGGGGACGAGAAGCCCAGCAGCTCGCTGACCTGGGCCAGGGTGTGGCTGGTGTTGCCCAGCAGGTACTTGCTCTCCTCGATGCGGCGGCGGCTCAGGTAGGTGATGGGGGAGATGCCGTACTCCTTTTGGAAAGCGTGGGACAGGTAGTATTTGTTCAGGTGGGCCATGCCGGCCAGCTTGTCCAGGGTGATGCTCTCGCGGTAGTTGGTGTCGATGTAGCGCTTGATCTCGGCGCACTCGCGGTTCTCGGCCCGGACGGTGGTGCGCTGCAGCTGCACCGACAGGGTGCTGGAGCGCACCAGCCAGATCAGCAGCACTTCCAGCAGGTCCTGGCAGACCGTCTCGTAGCCGTCCAGGCTGTGGTCGGCCTCGGCCAGCAGCATATGCAGCAGGGCGCCCAGGCGCTCCCGCTGCTCGCGGCAGTTGAGGATGGCGTAGGGCTCGTCGCTGCTGCCGAACAGCACCTCGATGCCCGAAATGCCCAGCACCACATATTCCAGCGGGGCGGCGTTGAGGCTGAGCTCGGTGTGCTCCACCTGTGGGTTGACGATGACCAGGTCGTCGGGCTGGACGGGGTAAAGCTGCCCCTGGATGAAAAACTGCCCCTCCCCGCTGAGGCAGTAGAACAGCTCGGTGCAGGCGTGGGTGTGGGCGGTGCTGTTCCAGTCGCCGCCAAAGCGGCTTTTGCTGATATATAAAAGCCGGAAGCTCTCCCGCGGGGCGGGGGCGTGGCTGATAGCGAAGCGGGCGGTGCTCACAAAAAGAGTCTCCTTTCAAGAATCAACAGTGTGCGCAAAATTTCTAAAATAAAAAGCAAAATAGGAAGGGCGGCTGGAACGGCCGCGGCAAAATCTGGTTTTATTATAGAGAATCCGGCGGCATTTTGCAAGGGCGATTTTCTGGCAGTTTCCTCAGGAGTATCTTTGAAAATTGTTACTTTTCTGTAAGAATTTGCAATTGTGCGCAAATTGTACAAACAGGCGGCGGATTGACACGGCACTTTGACGGTGGAAAATAGAGGTAAAGCAAGATGTATAAAAAACGAGGCAAGAAAGCGCTTGTGGCGGGCGGCAAAATCCACTATATTGGGTGCAGAGAAGGGTGCGGCGCCTGTGCGGCCGCACCGCCCCGAAAGGGCGCATCTCCCAAAGTCTCTGAACGCTGTCCTGTCCGCTGAAAGACGCCGTCTTTGCAGCGCCGTGCCCCGCAGCCGCGGGGGCGGCGGCCACACACACGCCTGCATCTGCGGCCCCATTCAGCGGGCGGTCCGGCGTTTCCGGCATATACCGCGCGGTGCGCCTGCGGACAAGAATCTATACTGTTGGAGGACAGAACTATGAAACGCATTTCTCGTCGCAACTTTATCAAGATCGTCGGTGCGGGCGCAGCGGCTGTGGGCCTGGCGGCCTGCGGCGGCAGCTCTTCCAGCTCCACCGCCGCCTCCACTGGCGCCGGCGGCGCGTCCTCGGCTGCTTCCTCTGCAGCCCCCGCCGAGACCATCAAAGTGGCCGCCATCGAGACCGCTTACGGCTCCGAGATGTGGCAGCAGGTGGCCGACGCTTTCACCGAGCAGACCGGCATCGCCGTTGAGCTGACCACCGACAAGAACCTGGAGGACGTCATTGGCCCCTCGATGCAGGGCGGCGACTACCCCGACGTCATCCACCTGGCCACCGGCCGCGAGGCTGCCCTGACCGAGCAGTTCATCAAGGGCAACCTGATCGCCGACATCACCGACGTGCTGAGCATGACCGTGCCCGGCGAGGACGCCGTGGTGGGCGACAAGATCGCCGGCGGCTTTACCGACACTTCCCTGACCAACCCCTACGGCGACGGCAAGACCTACCTGGCCCCCATGTTCTACAGCCCCTGCGGCCTGTTCTACAACGCCGGCTTCCTGGCGGAGAACGGCTGGGAAGTGCCCCAGACCTGGGACGAGATGTGGGAGCTGGGCGACGCGGCCGCGGCAGCCGGCACCTACCTGTTTACTTACCCCACCACCGGCTACTTTGACGCTTTCTTCTACGCGCTGATGTATGTGTGCGGCGGCCCCGAGTTCTTCGACAAGGCCACCCACTATGAGGAAGGCATCTGGGACACCCCCGAGGCCCAGAACTGCTTCGACATCGTGGCCAAGCTGGCTACCTACACCAACCCCATCACCCCGGCCCAGGCCAACGACCAGGACTTCACCCAGAACCAGCAGCTGGTGCTGGACAACAAGGCCCTGTTCATGCCCAACGGCACCTGGATCGTGGGCGAGATGGCCGAAGCGCCCCGCGCCGACGGCTTTGAGTGGGGCATGACCGCCCTGCCCGCCCTGGAGGAGGGCGGCGACCGCTACAGCTACACCTGGTTCGAGCAGGCATGGATCCCCTCCGGCGCGGAGCACATCGACGCCGGCAAGCAGTTCATCGCCTTCCTGTACAGCGACGTGGCCTGTGAGATCTTCGCCGCCGCCGGCGCCATCCAGCCTGTGCTGGGCATCGCCGACAGCCTGGAAGGGGACAACAAGCTGTTCTACTCCATCTACGACAACGGCGCCAAGGCCGCCATGGGCAACTTCGCAGCCTTCACCGCCATCCCCGGCGTCGAGGTCCGCACCTCCTTCTTCGATCCGGTCAACTCCCTGGTCTCGGGCAGCATCACCGAGCAGGAGTGGATCGACGGCTTCAAGGCGGCCAGCGACCAGATGCGCGCCAACCTCATCGAGTGATCTTTTTATCCAAACCCTGCCCAGCGGGGGCGGTCAAAGCCGCCTCCGCTTTTTTGATTGAAAGGAGCGGTTCTCCCTATGAAGAAAAATAAGGGCCGCAGCCGGTTTCTGGTGCTGTGCGTCGCGCCTGCGACGATCCTGTTTTTCATCTTTATGATCCTGCCCACCCTGAACGTGTTCCGTATGTCCCTGTACGAGCGGGGTGCCTACACCCCGCAGGAGACCTTCGTGGGCCTGAAAAACTTCCAGCAGCTGATGCGGGACACCCAGTTCATCCGCTCGATGCAGAACATGATTTTGCTGGTGGTGGTTGTCACCATCATCACCTTCGCCTTTGCGCTGGTCTTTGCCGCCATCCTCACGCGGGAAAAGATCAAGGGGCAGAATTTCTTCCGGGTGGTGTTCTACATCCCCAACATCCTGTCGGTGGTCGTCATCTCGGGCATCTTCTCGGCCATTTACAAGCCCGAGAACGGTATGCTGAACAGCATCATCGGCCTGTTCCGCGACATGACCAACCCCATCCTCTGGAAGGGTGAAAAACTGGTCATCCCCTCCATCATCATCGCCATGGTCTGGCAGGCGGTGGGCTACTACATGGTCATGTACATGGCCTCCATGTCCTCGGTGCCGGCCAGCCTGTACGAGAGCGCCAACCTGGACGGCGCGAGCCGCCTGACCCAGTTCTTCCGGATCACCATCCCCCTGATCTGGACCAACATCCGCACCACCCTCACCTTCTTCATCATCTCCACCATCAACATGGCCTTCCTGTTCGTGACGGCCATGACCAGCGGCGGCCCCAACCATGCGTCGGAGGTGGCCCTGAGCTATATGTACAGCCAGAAGAACGCCGGCCTGTACGGCTACAGCATGGCCATCGGCGTGGTGATCTTCCTGTTCTCGTTCGCGCTGTCCGCCTGCGTCAACAAAGCCACCAGCCGCGAACCGCTGGAATTCTAAAGGAGGAAACGCTGTATGCAGAAAACACAGGAACAAACGTCCTCCCGCTCGGCGGAAAAGCTGTATAAGTTTTTCATCTATCTGGTGCTGATCCTGCTGGCCGTCACCATCATCGTGCCGGTGGCATGGGTGTTCATGGCGTCCGTCAAGCAGAACTCCGAGTTTTACGGCAACCCCTGGGCCCTGCCCGCCGGCTTTTACTGGCAGAACTTTGTGGACGCCTGGAACGGCGCCAAGATGGGCCAGTATATGCTCAACTCGGTGGCGGTCACGGCCCTGGCCCTGGCGCTGCTGCTGGTCATCGCGCTGCCGGCGGCCTACTGCCTGTCCCGCTTCAAGTTCCGGGGCAGCAAGCTGCTGAACACCCTGTTCATGGCGGGGCTGTTCATCAACGTCAACTACATCGTCGTGCCCATCTTCCTGATGCTGCGGGACGGCGACACCTGGCTGAAGAACCTGACCGGCAGCACCTTCCTGCTGAACAACCTGGTGGTGCTGGCGGTGGTCTACGCCGCGACGGCCCTGCCCTTCACCATCTACCTGCTGTCGGGCTATTTCGCCACCCTGCCCCACGACTTTGAGGAGGCGGCCTACATCGACGGGGCCAGCTATTTCTCGGCCATGGTGCGGATCATCTTCCCCATGGCAAAGCCCTCCATCATCACCATCATCCTGTTCAACTTCCTCTCGTTCTGGAACGAGTACATCATCTCGATGACCCTCATGAGCTCGACCAGCGCGCCCCGCACCCTGCCGGTGGGCCTGCTCAACCTGATGCAGGCCCAGCAGAGCGCAGCCCAGTACGGCACCATGTACGCCGGCCTGGTGCTGGTCATGCTGCCCACCCTGATCCTCTACATCTGCGTGCAGAAGCAGCTGACCCAGGGCATGACCGTGGGCGGCCTCAAGGGCTAAAGGAGGCAACACTATGGAATTCTGGAAAAATCACCCGGCCCTGCGCATCGTCCTGATGGCCGTGCTGTTCGCCGCAGCCATGGCGCTGGTGATCGCCGGCTGGAAAATGACCGGCGAGCTGGCGGGCCTTGGCATCATGGTGGTGGGGGTGTTCCTCCTGCTGGTGGTGCTGGCGATCTACAATGAGCCATATCGAGATAAATAATTGCGAGGAGTAAACCTATGAAGGACAAAAAAGGCCGCGTAACCATCCCCACCGATCTGGACGTCGTGCCCGAAACTTTGCAGATCCTGGAAAAATGGGGCGCCGACGCCATCCGCGACTGTGACGGCACCGAGTTCCCCGCCCAGCTGCAGGGCACCGGGGCCAAGATCTATTCCACTTACTACACCACCCGCAAGGACAACGCCTGGGCCAAAGCCAACCCCGACGAGATCCAGCAGTGCTACATCATGACCGGCTTTTACACCGCCCACGGGGACACCGTCACCATCCCCCTGATGCAGGGCATCAGCCCCGAGCTGATGCAGGTGAACACCCGGGACGACATCACCCGCTGGTGGGAGGTCATGGACCGGACCACCGGCCAGCCGGTGCCGCCCGCCCGGTGGAGCTATGCCGGCGGCAGCGTTACGGTGCAGGCCGAGCCCTTCCACGAGTACACCGTCAGCTTCCTGGCCTACCTGATCTGGGACCCCGTCCATATGTACAACGCCACCACCAACGGGTGGACCAACTTTGAGCACCAGATCACGTTCGACGTCCGCCAGCCCAAGACCCACAAGTACACCATGGAGCGGCTGCGCCGGTTCATCGCCGAGCACCCTTATGTGAACGTCATCCGCTACACCACCTTTTTCCACCAGTTCACCCTGATCTTTGACGAGCTGCGGCGGGAAAAGTATGTGGACTGGTACGGATATTCCGCCTCGGTCAGCCCTTACATCCTCGAGCAGTTCGAGCGGGAAGTGGGCTACCCCTTCCGCCCCGAGTACATCATCGACCAGGGCTACTATAACAACCAGTACCGCGTGCCCAGCAAAGAGTACCGGGACTTCCAGGCCTTCCAGCGCCGGGAAGTGGCCAAGCTGGCCAAAGAGATGGTGGACATCACCCACGAATGCGGCTGCGAGGCCATGATGTTCCTGGGCGACCACTGGATCGGCACCGAGCCCTTTATGCCCGAGTTCAAGACCATCGGGCTGGACGCGGTGGTGGGCAGCGTGGGCAACGGCAGCACCCTGCGGCTGATCTCGGACATCGAGGGGGTCAAGTACACCGAAGGGCGCTTTTTGCCCTATTTCTTCCCCGACACCTTCCACGAGGGGGGCGACCCCGTCCGCGAGGCCAAGGAGAACTGGGTCACTGCCCGGCGGGCCATCCTGCGCAAGCCCATCGACCGCATCGGCTATGGCGGCTACCTCAAACTGGCCCTCCAGTTCCCCGACTTCATCGACTATGTGGAGAGCGTCTGCGATGAGTTCCGCGAGCTGTACGACAACATCAAGGGCACCACGCCCTATTGCGTCAAGCGGGTGGCAGTCCTGAACTGCTGGGGCAAGATGCGGGCCTGGGGCTGTCACATGGTGCACCACGCCCTCTACCAGAAGCAAAACTACAGCTACGCCGGCGTCATCGAGGCGCTGAGCGGCGCCCCCTTCGACGTCCGCTTCATCAGCTTTGAGGACGTCAAGAACGACCCTCATGTCCTGGACGGCATCGACGTGCTCATCAACGTGGGCGACGCCGACACCGCCCACACCGGCGGCATCTGGTGGGAGGACCCCGCAGTCTCCTCCGCTATCCGGCGCTTCGTCTGGAACGGCGGCGGCCTGATCGGCGTGGGCGAGCCGGGCGGCCACCAGTACCAGGGCCGTTTCCTGCAGCTGGCCGGCGTGCTGGGCGTGGAAAAAGAGACCGGCTTCACCCTCAATTACGACAAGTACAACTGGGACGAGCACCGCGGCCACTTCATCCTGGCCGACTGCCCCGACCACGACATGGATTTCGGCGAGGGCAAAAAGAGCATCTACGCACTGGAAGGCACCGAGATCTTGATCCAGCGGGACAAGGAAGTCCAGCTGGCCGCCCATGACTACGGCCAGGGTCGCGGCGTCTACATCAGCGGCCTGCCCTACAGCTTCGTCAACAGCCGCGCGCTCTACCGGGCCATCCTGTGGGCGGCCCACAGCGAGGACGAGCTGCACACCTGGTTCAGCTCCAACTACAACGTCGAAGTGCACGCCTACGTGAAAAACGGCAAGTACTGCGTGGTGA
>DWWN01000056.1 GCA_019119685.1 Candidatus Faecalibacterium faecigallinarum | reverse complement strand
ATTCGTCTGTCTGACCGCTTCCGCCTTGCTAACCGGGGCCCGCTCGGGCCTCTGCTTTGCTATACCCTTTTTGAGCCATCTCCTCTTTCACCTCCACTCATTTTTAGGGTTGACTTTTAATAGTTAATCTTTCATCTGCTCTCCGGCACGGTGCCCGTAAAGCAGAACCATTTGTTCCGGCAGGTGAGGACATACTCCCCGCCGTAGCGTTCCAGCACGCTTTTGACGTTGGCCAGGCCCATCCCGTGGCCGGGCTCGGCCTTGGTGGAGGCGGGCAGCGCCTCCCCGGTCAGGGGCACGTCCTGCGCCACCCGGTTGCGGACCGAGATCACATACGCCCCGTCCAGCTTTTTGATGCGCAGAGTGACCTGGGGCGGGTCCGCCCCGGCGGCCGCCCGGATGGCGTTGTCCAGCAAATTGCAGAACACCGTCACCAGCTCGGCATTCTGCAGCGGAAAGCCGGCCAGGCCGCACAGGTCAAAATTCAGCAGCACCCCTTTCTGGGCGGCCTGCCGGTACTCCTTGCTGAGCACGGCGTCCAGCAGGGGGTTGTGGGTGTCCACCACCGCGGTGCCGGCAGCTATCCCTTTGGACACGCTTGCAAGGTAGGCTTTGGCCCCCTCCACGTCCCCTTTTTCCAGATAAAAGCTCACCGCCCCCATGTGGTTGGTGAACTCGTGGGTCAGCCGGCGCTGGGTCTGGTAGGACTCCATCAGGGCGTCGGCCCGCTCCTGCTCGATCTTCATCCGGGCCTCGGCCTGGCTGGCCTGGGTGGCCCGGACGCTGAACAGGGTGAACAGCACGAAATACACCAGCGTGGCCAGGATCAGCAAAAGGCAGATCAGGATCATGTAGCTGTACTGGTCGGTGTCCTGGCCGAAGCTGGCCAGGATCACATTCAGCAGGGCGATCAGGCAGAGGTACGCCACCCCCACCGCCTTTTGGACGGGGTCGATGGCCCCCACCCACCGCTTGAGCAGCTGGATGCCGGCGAACAGCAGCGCGTTCAGCACCACGCCGTACAGCAGGATGCTGGCGGGCAGCTGCCACAGCTGGGACATGGGCATGCTGTTTAAGGCTGCCGCCAGGGCCCCCACCGTGTTGCCATAGCCCAGGATCACCACCCCGCAGACCACCACCGAAAACGCCTTTTTGCGCAGGCTGCCCCCAAAGAAAAAGGAGGCGGCCAGCATCCGCAGCGTGTTGAACGTCACCGCCCACAGCGAGTAGGGCACATAGGTCCCCCACAGCACCTGCGAGGCAATCCAGAGCACCGCCAGCAGGACGGCGGTCAGCCAGCGGGGCCGGCGGCCCCAGCCCAGCATAAAGGCTTCCACCTGCATGGCGGCCAAAAACTCGCCCCCGCAGGACAGGGCCACCAACATCTGCTGCTCATTCATCCCCAAAGCGCCCCTTCCATTCCAGATACAGCCGGCGCACCTCGGCGTAGCTGGCGCGGCTGACGCTCAGCTCGGCGCCGTTGCGCATCCGCACCTTGTAGCCGGCGATCTTCTGGATGTACTTCATATTGACCACCGCGCTGCGCCCGATGCGGACAAAGCCGTTTTCAAACAGGTCCTCCGGCAGCTCGGACAGTTTGCCGTAATAGACGCACAGCAGCTTGTGGGGCTCCTCCCCAAACACCAGCACCCGGCGGCCTTCGCTCTCCAGCGAAAAGATGTCGTCGTAGGGCACCTGCTTTGTCTCCCGGTTGAACTCTACTTCCAGCACCCGCCGGGCCCCGAACAATTCCTGATACACGTCCTCGAGGCAGACCGGCAGCATCCGCTGGATGTCCCCTTTCAGGATGTACCGGAACGCGCTGACCGTATACCCCTGGGGCGCAAACTCCAGGTAGGCCGAAATATACACCAGCAGGACCTTCGGGTTTTTCTGCTTGAGGGTCCGCCCCAGCTCGATGCCGCTGGCCGTGACCAGGTCCACGTCCAAAAAAGCCAGCTGGCAGTTTTCCAGCCCGGGCAGGGCCTGGGCTTCTTCGGCGCTGGCGCACACCATACACCGCACCGGCACATTGTTTGCCTCGAAGAAGGGGACGGCCGCGCCGCGCACCTTTTCGGCAAAGGTCACGTCGTCGTCACAGATCAAAAGATTCATACAGTTTCCTCTATCATCGCACCATGATCGCACCCGGGGCAGCCCTGCCGCCCCGCTTATGCACATTCTTTGAACCTCCTTAAACATACAACAATTTCCGCGTCCTTGTCAAGGCGTCAGACGCCGGGCCCCGGCGCGCCCTTGTCCGCCGGGCGGGGGCGTGGTACAATAAAACCAGCCTATTTACAAAGGAACGAGGTGATCCCCCTGCCCATCTGGAACCCCTGGCACGGCTGCCGCAAGATCAGCGCCGGGTGCCTGAACTGCTACGTCTACCGCCGCGACGAGTCGGTGGGCCGGGACGCCTCGGCGGTGGTCAAGACCGCCGACTTCGACCTGCCCATCCGGCGGGACCGGCACTGGGCCTACAAGCTGCAGCCCGACGGCCACACCGTGTTCACCTGCATGACCTCCGACTTTTTCCTGGAGGAGGCCGACCCCTGGCGGCCCGCCTGCTGGGCCATGATGCGCCAGCGCAGCGACCTGCGCTTTGCCATCATCACCAAACGCATCCACCGCTTTGCCGCCTGCATCCCGCCCGACTGGGGCAGCGGCTACCCCAACGTCTCCATCTACTGCACGGTGGAAAACCAGGAGATGGCCGACTTCCGCCTGCCCATCTACCTGACTTTGCCCATCCAGCACAAGCACATCTGCCACGAGCCCATGCTCGGGCCCATCTGCATCGAGCCCTATCTCGCTTCCGGGCAGATCGGCTTTGTCCTGTGCGGCGGCGAATCGGGCCCCCGCGCCCGCCCCTGCCGCTACGAGTGGGTGCTGGACACCCGCGCCCAGTGCGTCCGGTACAAAGTGCCCTTCCACTTCAAGCAGACCGGCGCGGTTTTTATCAAGGACGGCCGGACCTACCGCATCCCGCGGCAGTTCCAGCACAGCCAGGCCGCCCGCGCCGGCATCGACTACGACCCCCGCCCCAAAGACGGCGCGGAAACCGCCGGCCCCGAAACGCCCCAGCAGCTGCGCTGGCCCACACTCTAGGGTGCATCTGAGAATTCAAAAATGCTGAATCATTCGCCAAAAAGATGCAGCTGCAAGGCGCAGGAGCGCTGCACTCCTTTGTGGAATGCAAGCGACTGCAACGCGGCAGATGCGCTTTTTGGTAGAATGAGGCAGCGTTGGGGAATTTTCAGATACACCCAAAAGCCACCGGTACCGAGCCGGTGGCTTTTATCGTGCGCTGTGCACCGTTCCCTTGCCAACAGCCCCGGCTTTTAGTATACTATGTACAATAGTTCTTCAGGAACTGTGCAGCTTTTCGACCACTGCGTCCCTGTGGGGAACCAATCCAAAAAGGAGGCCCTCCATGTCCTATATTATGGCCCTGGATGCCGGCACCACCTCCAACCGGTGCATCCTGTTCAACGAAGCGGGGGAAATGTGCAGCGTCGCCCAGAAGGAATTCACCCAGTATTTCCCGAAGCCCGGCTGGGTGGAGCACGACGCCAACGAGATCTGGACCACCCAGCTGGGGGTGGCCCTGTCGGCCATGAACAAGATCGGCGCGACGGCCGCCGACATCGCCGCCATCGGCATCACCAACCAGCGGGAGACCACCATCGTCTGGGACCGCGACACCGGCGAGCCGGTCTACCACGCCATCGTCTGGCAGTGCCGCCGCACCAGCGCCTACTGCGACGAGCTGAAGGCCCGCGGCTACACCGAAGCCTTCCGGCAAAAGACGGGCCTGGTCATCGACGCCTATTTCTCGGCCACCAAGCTGAAATGGATTTTGGACAACGTCCCCGGCGCGCGGCAGAAGGCCGAGGCCGGCCAGTTGCTGTTCGGCACGGTGGAGACCTGGCTGATCTGGAAATTGACCTGCGGCAAGATCCACGTCACCGATTATTCCAACGCCAGCCGCACCATGCTGTTCAACATCCACACCCTCGACTGGGACGACGAGATCCTGCGGGTGCTGGACATCCCCCGGTGTATGCTGCCGCAGCCCATGCCCTCCAGCTGCTTTTATGAGTACGCCGACCCCATGCACTTTGGCAGCGGCATCAAGATCGCCGGGGCGGCGGGCGACCAGCAGGCCGCCCTGTTCGGCCAGACCTGCTGGACCCCCGGCTCGGCCAAGAACACCTTCGGCACCGGCGGCTTTATGCTGATGAACACCGGCGAGACCCCGGTCTTTTCCAAAAACGGGCTGGTCACCACCATCGCCTGGGGGCTGGACGGCAAGGTCCACTATGCCCTGGAAGGCTCCATCTTCGTGGCCGGGGCGGCCATCCAGTGGCTGCGGGACGAGCTGCGCCTGCTGGAAGAAGCCCGCGACTCCGAGTACATGGCCAACAAGGTCAAGGACACCAACGGCTGCTATGTGGTGCCCGCCTTCACCGGGCTGGGCGCGCCCCACTGGGACCAGTACGCCCGGGGCGCCATCGTAGGGCTGACCCGCGGGTGCAACAAATACCACATCATCCGGGCCACGCTGGACAGCCTGTGCTACCAGGTCAACGATGTGCTGGGGGCCATGGAGGCCGATTCGGGCATTAAGATGACCAGCCTGCGGGTGGACGGCGGCGCTTCGGCCAACAACTACCTGCTGCAGACCATGGCCGACATCAGCGATCTGCCCGTGCTGCGGCCCAAGTGCCTGGAGACCACCGCCCTGGGCGCGGCTTACCTAGCCGGGCTGGCGGTGGGCTACTGGAACTCCCCCGCCGACGTGGCCAAGAACTGGGCGGTGGACTGCACCTTCCGGCCCAACATCCCCGCCGGGGAGCGCGCCAAGCGGCTGCGCGGCTGGAAAAAGGCAGTCCGCTGCGCCTACCACTGGGCCCTGGACGAAGAATGACCGAAAAAAAGGAGAAGCCATGACAGATATCATCATCATTGGGGCGGGGGTGTCGGGCTGCGCCATTGCCCGCGAGCTCTCCCGCTATAAGGCGGACATCCTCGTGCTGGACAAGGAGGAGGACGTCTGCTGCGGCACCAGCAAGGCCAACAGCGCCATCGTCCACGCCGGTTTCGACGCGCGCCACGGCTCCCTGATGGCCAGGCTGAACGTCGAGGGCAGCAAACGGATGCCCGCCCTGGCCAAAGAGCTGGACTTTGCCTATGACCAGTGCGGCAGCCTGGTGGTCTGCCTGTCCGAGGCAGGCCGTCCCCGGCTGCAGGCTTTGTACGAAAACGGCGTGGCCAACGGGGTGGAAGGGCTGCGGATCATCGGGCGGGAGGAGCTGCTCGCCCTGGAACCCCACATCGCCGGCGAGGCCGTCGCCGCCCTCTGGGCCCCCACCGGGGCCATCGTCTGCCCCTTTGGGCTGACCTATGCCTTTGCCGAAAACGCCGCCAAAAACGGCGTCCGCTTCCAGTTCGACACCGCCGTCACCGGCGTCAAGCCCATCGAAGGGGGCTGGCGGGTCGAGACTTCCCGCGGCCCTCTCAAGGCCCGGCTGGTGGTCAACGCCGCCGGCGTCCACGCCAACGAGCTGCACAACATGGCCGCCCCCGGCGACCCCATGCAGATCATCCCCCGCCGGGGCGACTATTTCCTGCTGGATCACGCCGCCGGGGACTATGTCCGCCATACCATCTTCCAGCTGCCCGGCCCCACCGGCAAGGGGGTGCTGGTCACGCCCACCGTCCACGGCAACCTGCTGGTGGGCCCCACCTCCATCGACATCGAGGACAAGGAGGCCACCGCCACCACCGCCGCCGGCCTTGCCGAGATCCGCGCCAAAGCCGGCCTCGCGGTCAAGGACCTGCCCCTGCGCCAGACCATCACCAGCTTTGCGGGCCTGCGCGCCCACGAGCCAAGGCACGACTTCTTCATCGGGGAGGCCGCCCCCGGCTTTGTGGACTGCGCCGCCATCGAGTCGCCCGGCCTGTCCAGCGCGCCGGCCATCGGCGTCATGGCGGCCGGCATCGCGGCCGGTATCCTCCACCTGGAAAAAGACCCCGCTTTCGACCCCACCCGCAAGGGCATCCTCGACCCCAAGACCCTGCCCTTTGCCCAGCGGGCCGAGCTCATCCGCCAAAACCCTGCCTACGGGCAGATCGTCTGCCGCTGCGAGAGCGTCACCGAGGGCGAGATCCTCGACGCCATCCACCGCACCCCCGGCGCCCGCAGCCTGGACGGGGTCAAGCGCCGCACCCGGGCCGGCATGGGCCGGTGCCAGGCGGGCTTCTGCAGCCCCCGCGTCATGGAGATCCTCGCGCGGGAACTGGGCGTCCCCCTGTCCGAAGTCACCAAGGCGGGCGGCCGCTCGAAGATCATCGTAGGCGTCAACAAGGACGCGCTGTGAGGGGGGAGCCATGATGAAAAACGCAGATCTCGTCATCATCGGCGGCGGGCCGGCGGGCCTGGCCGCCGCCATCGAGGCCCGCCGCCGCGGGGTGGAAAACCTGCTCATCCTCGAGCGGGACAGCGAGCTGGGGGGCATCCTCAACCAGTGCATCCACAACGGCTTCGGGCTGCACACCTTCAAGGAAGAACTGACCGGCCCCGAATACGCCTCCCGCTTCATCCAGCAGGCCAGCGACCTGGGCATCCCCTGTAAGCTCAACACCATGGTGCTGGACCTCGCCGCCGACAAGACGGTCACGGCCATGAACCGCACCGACGGCCTGTTCCAGCTGCACCCCAAAGCGGTGGTGCTGGCCATGGGCTGCCGCGAGCGGCCCCGCGGCGCTTTGAACATCCCCGGCTACCGGCCCGCCGGCATCTTCACCGCCGGCACCGCCCAGCGGCTGGTGAACATGGAGGGCTATCTCCCCGGCCGCAAGGTGGTCATTCTGGGCTCGGGCGATATCGGCCTCATCATGGCCCGCCGCATGACCCTGGAAGGGGCCGAAGTGCAGGTGGTGGCCGAGCTGATGCCCTACTCCGGCGGCCTCAAGCGCAACATCGTCCAGTGTTTGGACGACTACGGCATCCCCCTCAAGCTGAGCCACACAGTGGTGGATATCCAGGGCAAAGAGCGGGTGGAAGGCGTCACCCTCGCCCGGGTGGAAAACGGCAGGCCCGTCCCCGGCACCGAGGAGCACTACGACTGCGACACCCTGCTGCTGTCCTGCGGGCTGCTGCCCGAAAACGAGCTGAGCCGGGCCGCCGGCGTCCAGCTCAGCCCGGTGACGGGCGGCCCCGCCGTCAACGAGAGCCTGGAGACCAGCATCCCCGGCGTCTTTGCCGCCGGCAACGTGCTGCACGTCCACGACCTGGTGGACTACGTCTCGGAGGAGGCCGGGGCCGCCGGGGCCCATGCCGCCGCCTACATCCAGAGCGCCGGGCGGGAAGCGCAGGCCGCCGCTCTGCCCGTCCTGTGCCGGAACGGCGTCCGCTACACGGTGCCCAGCACCGTCCGGCCCGCCTGCGTGGGCGATAAACTGACCCTGCGCTTCCGGGTGGACAACGTCTACCAAAACAAAAAGATCGCCGTCTATCTGGGCGGCGCCTGCATTTTCACCCGCCGCCGTCCCGTACTGGCCCCCGGCGAGATGGAGACGCTCCAGCTGAAAGGGGACCTGCTGCGGCAGGACCCCGCTGCCGGCAGCATCACCGTGACCCTGGAGGAGGCGTGAAGGATGGAAACGAGAGAACTGATCTGCATCGGCTGCCCGATGGGCTGCCCCCTGACCGTGACTTTGGAAGGCGGCGCCGTGACCGCCGTCCAGGGCAACACCTGCCCCCGGGGCGACGCCTACGGCCGCAAGGAAGTGACGGACCCCACCCGCATCGTCACCAGCACGGTGCGGGTCAAGGGCGGCGTCCTGCCCGCCGTCTCCTGCAAGACCCGCAGCGACGTGCCCAAGGGCAAGATCTTTGACGTGGTGCGCGCCCTGAAAGGCGTGGAAGTCCCCGCGCCGGTCTCCATCGGCCAGGTCCTGCTCGAGGACGCGGCCGGCACCGGCGTGGCGGTCGTCGCCACCAAAAACGTGGACGCCAAACCGTAAACACAGCACAGCGCCCCTCCCCTCTGCAACCCAGAGAGAAGGGGCGCTGTTTTTGTCTGCTTGTTTACCGGTAGTCCTCGTTGAGGAACAGGGCCTTGACCGCCACCACCTCGTCGTATTCCTGCTGGTCCACCTCCACGCCGGAGTTCAGGGCCTTCAGGTCCTGCTTGACGGCTTCCAGCGCGTCGGGGATGCGCTCGGCGCGGCCTTCTTCGATCACCCGCTGCATCCGTTTGAGGACGATGGGGTGGGCGTAGCGGGCCGGCAGGGGGAACGCCCCGCCGTACCCTTTCAGATACCCGGCCATGTCCTGCTGGGCCTTGTCTGCCCGCTCCATGATGGCTTTTTTGTTGTTGCGGGCGGTGGGCAGGACGCTGACCCCCGAGAACATGAAGATGGCCGCCAGCCCGAACAGGGCAAAGTAGATGCCGAAACTGCCGGTCCCCTGCAGGATGGTGGCGATGCCGAACAGCAGCGAGGCCAGCCCCAGCACCGTGATGGCCAGCGCCACCCAGCGGTAGCTGGGCTTGCTGCACTGGTACGAGCGCTTGCGCCGGGCCGCCTTGCTCAGCTCCTGGGCCAGCTCAGGCTTTTGGTCCAGGTAGGCGGCCGCGTCCTGCAGCGCGCGGATGGAGCGCTGCGCCTCGTGGGACAGCTCGGGCTTTTTGCGGGCGGCCTGCTCCCGCTCCCGCTGGGCCAGGCGCTCTTCCGCCGCGGCGCTGACCAGCTTGATCTCGGGGTGGGCCCGGCCGATGCAGTCCAGCATCTGGTCCACCTGCTCCTCATATTTGAAGTTGCACTGCTTCTGCCTGCCGCCGTCGTACTCCACCACCAGATACGGGATGGAGGCGAAGATCCCCTTTTGGGAAAAGCCGCCCTGGCTCATGGCCACCCGCTTGAACACCCGGGTGACGGCGGGATAGGTGATGTAATAGCGGCGGTCGATGTAAAAGCTGTTGAGATACAGCGCCTTTTCGCCGACGCCGCAGGGGCCGAACTTTTTGCAGTTTTTCTTGTCGGCGGCCAGGGCGTCGGGGTCCAGGGCCGCGCCGCCCAGGCGGGCAGGTTTGAATAACATAGGCTGCAACCTCTTTCCACAAAAAATGCGCGGGGGAAGGAAACGGCCCGCCAACCGCTGTTGCTGGGCAGCGGCAGGCAGGCCGTTGTGTTTCACACGGAGGGCCAGGCCGGCCGGGTGAATTACTTCTTATTGTTCACAGGCTGCTTGCGGGTAGCGTAGAGGAAGATCGCCAGCAGCAGGACGGCGAACAGGATGCCCACAGGGTAAGCCACCGCCGTGTTGTAGATGGTGGCGCCGGAGGCGTCCTTGCTGTTGATGAGCTGGCCCAGGCACTCGTCGCCCAGCAGGAAGTAAGTAGCGGACACGGCGCTCATGAAGGTGGCGGGCACCGCGGTGATCCAGTAGTTCTTCTTCTGCTGGTACAGGTACATGCTGGCGGTCCACAGGACGATCATGGCCAGGGTCTGGTTGGTCCAGCTGAAGTAACGCCAGACGATGGAGTAATCCAGATGGCCCACGAAAGCGCCCACCAGAAGCAGAGGCACGCACAGGGCCAGGCGCTTCTTGAAGTCCTCCTGGTCGATCTTGAACCAGTCGGCGATGGTCAGACGGGCCGAACGGAACGCGGTGTCGCCCGAGGTGATGGGGCAGGCGATGACGCCCAGCATAGCCAGGGCAACGCCCACGCCGCCCATCGTCTTGGAGCAGACGTCGTAAATCGCGGCGGACTGGCCGTTGGCGAGGATCGCCTGCAGGCCGGTGTTCAAGCCGTTGGTCACTTCGTAGATGGAGCAGCCGGCGGCGGCCCAGATCAGGGCGATGACGCCCTCACAGACCATGGCGCCGTAGAACACCATGTGGCCCTGGCGCTCGGACTTCATGCAGCGGGCCATCAGGGGCGACTGGGTGGCGTGGAAGCCGGAAATGGCGCCGCAGGCCACGGTGATGAACATAAAGCTCCAGATCGGCTTGCCGGTGGGCTCCATGTTATAGAAGTGGGTCCACAGCTCGGGGATCTCGTAGGCGGGGTTGGTCAGGATGCCGAAGCCGACGCCCACCGCCATGATGATGAGGCAGATGCCGAAGATGGGGTAAATTTTGCCGATGATCTTATCAATGGACAGGAAAGTCGCGATGAAATAGTAGGCCAGGACGATCCACAGCCAGAACTCGGTGTTGGTGACGATGCCGCTGAAGCCGCCGTTCTGGAACAGGGTGACGATCAGGCCGGCGGGACCGACCGCAAAGACGGTGCCCACCATGACCAGCAGCACGACGCTGAACACGCGCATGACGTTCTTCATCCCGTTGCCGAGGTAGATGCCGCACACCTCCGAGATGGATGCGCCGTCATTCCGCTCCGACAGCATGCCGGAAAAATAGTCGTGGACGCCGCCGGCGAAGATGGTGCCGAAGGTGATCCACAGGAACACCACCGGCCCCCACAGCGCGCCCTGCATGGCGCCGAAGATGGGGCCCAGGCCCGCAATGTTCAGCAGTTGGACCAGGAACAGCTTCCACTGGGGCATCACAACGTAGTCAACGCCGTCGTTGATGCGGATGGCGGGCGTTTCCCGGTCATCCGGCCCAAAGGTGTTGTCGACTACTTTGCCGTAAGTCAGGTAGCCAATCACTAGGAGAGCCAGACAGATCAGAAAACTAATCATAATATAACCTCCTCCAAGTCAATTTCTTGGCCGGGCCGTTTTTGCCGCAGTCCGGCCGTCCAACTATATTTTAGTACTTTTCCTTAAAATATCAAGAGGTTTTTGAAAAATTTTTCATTTATTATTCATAATTCAGACATATAAATCAGCCCCGCCTGTATGACCGGGCCCGTCAGTCTGCAAGCTCCTGGATCTCGCGGCGGATCAGCGCGCCCGCCGCCCCGGCCAGCTGGTCCATGGTGCGGATGCGCGCCAGGCTGCGCCCGTAGATCGTCTCTGCGTCCCCGGCGCTGCGGTCCTCCCCGGTAAAGACGGCCGCCACCCGGACGTTTTTCTGCCGCAGGGCCCGCACCTCCCGGGCGGTGTCCTCCACGGCGGCACGGTCGGCGTAGTCCCTGCCCAGCGGGTAGGCTCCGCCGGGCGGGATGCGGTGGCTGTCGTTGGGGGAAGCGTCGGTCAGCAGCAGTACCAGATGCCGGCTCAAAGGCGCGGAGCGCACCAGTTCCCCGGCCGCCCGCAGCGCCAGGCCATCCCGGTTCCAGCCCGAGGCAAAGTAATCGAAGATCTTCCGGCCGCCGTTTTTGTCCGCAAAGCCTTTCAGCACCCGGAGCACGGTATAGCCCCGCAGGCTGCAAAAGCTGGACACCCGCACCGGCACCGCGCACCGGCGCAGGCTCTCGGCCAGGATGTAGCCCTGGGCCGCGATCTCCTCCTGACAGTGCATCCGGGAGGAAGAAGCGTCCAGCAGCAGGTCCACCGAGAAGCCGGGCCGGTCGGCGCTGGCGTCCCGCAGAAAGACGCGGCCGTCCTCCACCACCGCCGCCCGCCACACCCGGGGGCTGTCCAGCCGGCCGCTGCGGGCCGTCTCGGTCTCCACCTGGCTGTGGACCTGGATGCAGTTGCGGATCTGCTCGGTCAGGCGCAGGATGGCGTTCTGGTACAGGCTGCTGTCTTTGGCGTAGGCCGCGCGGTTGCGCTGCGCCTGCAAAGCGGCTTCTTCGGTCAGGCGCTGGCTGTCCCCGCTGCGGGCCTTTTCGGGGTCGGGGGCCCCCGCCGTGAACCACAGATGGCACCCGGCATGGACGCCGGTGCACAGCTGCTGTTCGACCGCGGCCAGCTCCTCGGGCGGGTAGAGGGAACGGCCAAAGCAGCTCTCGATGTACTGGCGGTCGGTCTCGGCGTTCTCGTTCAGTTTGAAGCGGGCCCGCCGCAGGTCCAGCTTCTCCCCGCCCCCGCTTCCGCCGCTGGCGTGGTGGCCCGCGGTCAGCACGTCGGTATGGACGATCTCGGTGGGCATGAACTTGGTCATGGCCGACGCCCATTTGCCGTCGAAGTGGAGGCGCAGCGGCGCGCGGGACCTGGCCGTCCCGTCAAAGAGGAACGCCCGGGCAAAAGCGGCACGGACGGCGGCCTCCAAAGCGCCGGCGTCCAGCGCGCCGCTGCAGGCAAGGGCGGCGGACAGCTTTTTTTCATAGGGGGTCATGACCGGCGGGCGCTGGCCCAGCACGCCCCGCCAGCGGGCCGCCTGCATGGTGTAGACCAGCTGGTTTTTGGCCATCCACTCCTGCCGGGAGAGTTTGTATTCCTGGGCAAAAAAGTCCCGCGCGTGGGCGGCGCGGAGGGCGGCCAGGGCGGGCCGCTCCGGCACTTCCCGCTCAAACGCGGCGTTTTCCAGCGCCAGCCAGGCCAAATCGTCCAGCATGGGCTGGCGGCGGTCCTCCGCCCAGGCCCCAAACAGGCGGCGGGGCATCTCCGCCCCGTACCACCGGCGGACGCAGCCCACGATGGTGTTCATGTACAAATCCGGCGCGCCGTCCCTGCCCTGGGCCAGGAACAGCGGGTCGAAGCCGTACTCCCCCGCGGCGTTCCAGATCTGGTTCAGGGCCCGGCGCTGCTGTGCGCTGTAATGCTGGGTGAGCATGGCCGTCACCCCTCAAAGAGGTCGGCGCCGGCAAGCCGGGCCGGGATGCGGGCCGCGATCACATCCCGGATCAGCCCCTGTTCGTAGCTGTCGAACGCCTTGTTGGTGATGCCCATGTCCAGCGCTGCGCCCACCGGCACGCCCCTGCGCATCAAGTCGAGGGCGTCCAGCAGGCCCCGCAGGTCCAGGGCCTTGGTGGAGATCTCCGCGCTCTCGCATTTCTTTTGCAGCTCGAAAAACAGCTGGCCGAACTGGCCGCGGTATTTCTTTTTCAGCGCCGGGAACTGGCGGGCCAGCAGCCGGTCCAGGTTTTCCGGCGAGATGGTGGGCATCTGGATCACCACGAAGCGGGAGGTCAGCGCCTCGTTCAGCTCCCGGGTGCCGGCGTAGCCATAGTTCATGGTGGCGATGAAGCGGGTGGGCTCCGCCATGGCGACCCGCTCATAGCCGGGCACGTCGATGGCCCGGCGGAAATCCAGCGCCGCGTGCAGGACGGCCAGCGCCTCATTTTTGGCCATGTTGATCTCGTCCAAAATGCCAAACCCGCCGTACCGGGCGCACTGGTAGATGGGCCCGGGGCGGAAGCGCACTTCCCCGCCCTCAAAGGTGTCCATCCCGATCAGGCTGGCCGCGTCCATGTTCACATGGAAGGAGACATTCCAGGCCGGGCGGCCAAAGGCGGCGGCCAGGTTTTCGGCCAGCACGTTCTTGCCGGTGGCCTTGCCGCCGGTCAAAAGCAGGTTTTTGCCGCAGAGCAGGGCCGCGATGGCCTGCTCCCAGATTTCCCGGCCATAGTAATGATAGCGCGGCGCCGGGATGCGGGCGCGCAGCCCCTCCGCAAGGGGGTTCGCCTCCCGAAATGCTTCGACCTCCCGCAGCAAGGCGGGGCTGACGGCTTCTTCCTTTTCCAAAAAATCAAGCATGTTCTCATCCTCCCTGTTCCAAAA
Organism: Candidatus Faecalibacterium faecigallinarum; assembly: GCA_019119685.1. Lineage (GTDB taxonomy): Bacteria > Bacillota > Clostridia > Oscillospirales > Ruminococcaceae > Faecalibacterium > Faecalibacterium faecigallinarum. The sequence goes on along the minus strand of DWWN01000056.1, from coordinate 4,568 downwards.
AGGGAAAGGGCGGGAAAGACACGCCGCCGCATCTTCCCCGCCCTTCGGCGCTCTCCTGCCGCAAGTATAGCACAACTGCCCAAAAATGAAAAGGATTTTGCAAATAATTGGGCATCCAGGCCTATTTCATGCAAAATCCGCATCAAAAAGGGAGCGCTCTCAAAGAACGCTCCCGTTTCCGGTCACTCTAGGATTTCGGCGCACTTGCGCAGCCACTCGATCACCGGCAGGTGCTGGGGGCAGGCCCCCTCGCACTGGCCGCAGCCGATGCAGTCGGAGGCTTTGCCCCGGCCGTCGATGGACCGGGCATAGGCTTCTTTGGCCTTACCGGCGTCGTTCTGGCCCAGCTGCTTGTTGGCCGCCGCGAACACCTTGGGGATGAGGATCTGCCGGGGGCAGCCCTCCACACAGTAGCCGCAGCCGGTGCAGGGGATGGCCGCCGAGTGGGCCAAGATCTGCTGTGCCTTGGCGATCACTGCCCGGTCGGCCTCGTCCATGGGGGCAAAGGAAGCAAAGGTCGCAAGGTTGTCCTGCATCTGGGCAGTGTCGGACATGCCGGACAGCACCGCCAGCACGCCGTCCAGGCTGGCGGCGAACCGCAGCGCCCAGGACGCGTAAGACGCGCCGGGCCGGGCGGCGTCGAACAGGGCTTTCACCTCCTGCGGCGGGTCGGCCAGGGCCCCGCCCTTGACCGGTTCCATGATGACGATCTGTTTGCCGTGGCGGCGGGCGACCTCATAGTTTTCCCGCGCGGCCACCTCGGGGTTCTCCCAGTCGGCGTAGTTGATCTGCAGCTGAACGATGTCCACGCCGGGGTGCTCGGTCAGCAGACGGTCCAGCAGGGCCGGGGTGCCGTGGAACGAAAAGCCGTAGTGGCGGATGCGGCCCGCGGCCTTCTGCTCCTCGACAAAGTCCCACAGGCCCCACTCGGCGTAGTGCCGGGCGTTGGAGTCCTGCACGGCGTGGAGCAGGTAGTAGTCGAAATAGCCTGCGCCGGTACGGGCCAGGCTCTGCTCCAGCTGGCTGTGGGCGTCCTGGACGTCCTGCGCGACGCGGGCGTTCAGCTTGGTGGCAAGGGTATAGCTTTCCCGCGGGTAGCGCTCGACCAGGGCTTTGCGGGCGGCCTCCTCGCTGCCGTTGTAGACATAGGCGGTGTCAAAATAGGTAAAACCCGCCGCCATAAAGGCGTCCACCATCCGGCTGGTCTGGGCAATGTCGATTGCCTCCCCCGCCTGCGGCAGGCGCATCAGGCCAAAGCCCAGGGGGGCGTGCTGGGTGGATGTACTCATTTCTCTCATCCTTTCCGTATTCCATTCCTGCGCCGCGGCCCGGATACTGCCGGCAGGGCGCGGTTTCTTTTAGTATAACACCCCTCCCGCCGAAATGCCAGAGGGCCATTGAGCCCTCGCAGTTTCGCTCCGCGGCTCCCCTCTCAGTCTCGCCGCCCTTGCGGGCGTCTCGCCAGCTCTCCCGGAGGGAGAGCCAAGTTTACGCCCGTGGGCAAAGAAAAACTTTGTGGTAAGACGAAGTTTTTCAGCTTTGCCTTACCACAAACTTCGCAAAGATTGACGCAGGTACGCTTGCCTCCCCCCGCGGGGGAGGTGGCACAGCGCTTTGCGCTGTGACGGAGAGGGGAGGCTCCCACGTTTACGGGGGAGCTGTCGAGCGGAGCGAGACTGAGAGGGCTAAAAGCTGGCCCCAGCGGAGCGACCAAACTAAAAAGAAAAGCGCCTGCTGATGCAGACGCTTTGGGTGTTCCCTATTGAAATTTGCCTTATGCCCAGGGCAGGTCGTGGCGGGCGGGCAGGCCGTCGCGGCCCGTGGCGCTGTCCACCGCCCGCAGGATGGCCTCGGATACCACCTGCGCCGCCAGGGTGCCCACCATGTCCAGGTCGGCCTCCACGCTGCCCACCGACAGCGCGTACAGGCTGTCGCCGTCGGCGGTGGTGTTCACGGGACGGATGGCCCGGACCAGGCCGTTCTGGGCCATGGCGGCAATTTTGTTCATGGCAGTCTTGTCAAAACAGGCGTTGGTCATCACTGCGCCGATGGTGGTGTTGCCCACGAATTTGTTTTTGACCACTTTGCTGCTTTGGAACATCTCCTCCTCGGTGGAGAGGAAGTCGCTGTGGTCGGGGGCCAGCATCCCCGCCACCTGGCGGCCGGTGCGCCAGTCGTAGACGTCGCCCAGGGCGTTGACCGCCACGATGGCCCCCACTTCCAGTGCGCCCAGGCGGACCGCGTAACTGCCGATGCCGGTTTTCATGGCCTGCGCCATCCCGCGGAATTTGCCCACCGACGCGCCGGTCCCCGCGCCGAAGCAGCCGTCCTGATAGTTGCCGGCGTTTTCGCAGGCCTGGTAACCCATGTCGGGGCCGGGGCGGACAGTGCTCTCCCCCACGGTCAGGTCATACAGGCAGGACGCACAGACCAGCGGCACCTTGGCCACGCCGGTGTCAAAGCCGATGTCGTGTTCCGCCAGCCAGCGCATGACGCCCGCGGCGGCATCCAGCCCAAAGGCGCTGCCCCCGCTGAGCAGCACCGCATGGATCTTGTCCGCCGCAGCCACCGGGCGCAGCAGCTCCGACTCCCGGGAAGCCGGTCCGCCGCCCCGGACGTCGAGGCCGGCGGCCGCGCCCTCCGGGCAGAGGATGACGGTGCAGCCGGTAGCCGCGGCGGCGTCCTGTGCCTGGCCGATCTGCAAATTGGCGATGGAAGTAACTGGGATCTGGATCATAGGGAGACCTCCTGTCCTTTGAGGGGTGACGGTTTATCTATGGCTCCCATTATACTCCCTCAAACGCCGGCCCGCAACGGCAAAAGCGCCTTACGCCCCGTCCGGGAGCCCCTCGCGGCCAACGCAGATGTTGTCCTTGGTACGGCAGCGCAGAGTCTCCACGGGGTGAGGCGCAGTCTCGAAGCGGTAGTCCCCGCCGTTCCGGTCCATATATTCCTGCGTGAAGGTGTGGCTCATGACGTTCTCCACCGGCTCGTTCACCAGCTTCTGGTAGGCGGCGAAGGTGCTGTCCGGGGGCAGCTCCGCGGCTTCCCAGTAGCCCTCGAGGACGGCGGTCTGGGTGACTGTCCCGCCCAGGATGCGGCGCACATAGTCGATGTTGCTTTCCAGCCGCAGCGGCGCGGGGAACTCTCCCTCGGGGATCACCTGCTGCCACTCCTTGCCCTCGTAGTCTTGCAGCAGACGGCGGGCCAGGTCCAAATGCAGCAGTTCCTGTTCCAGCAGGCAGTCCCACACCTTGCGGATGCCTCCGTCGGTCTCGGTCTTGGCGCAGCTCCAGTACAGCCAGCACTCCACATACTGATGCACCAGCAGGTTTTCCAGCCAGGTCATGCCGGGGTTCAGCAAACTGCCGTACTGGGTGACGTGCTGCTCCTCCACCATGCCGATCTCCTGGTACAGGCGGCGGCCGGTCTCCTCGGGCCAGAGGGCCGCGGTGTTCATATAATAGTTCATGGTCTGCTGCTCGGCCGCCGTGATGACGTTGGCCGCCAGCAGGTCGATGGTCACGGGAACGTCGCCGGTCATGGGGTTGCGGATGGAGTCATACGGGTGGCGGTGGTGGGCGATGGTCGGCCGCCCGGGCATGATCTCGGTGTAGCGGCCCACCAGGTCCTCCGCCTTTTCGCCGCTGGTGGCGTCCAGATAGTCGGCGTAGCGGTACAGGTGGTCGAAGTCCTCCAGCAGGGCAAAGTCCAGCGCGCCCTTGATGTCCAGACTGTCCACCCGCTGGGCCAGATGGGCGGTCAGGTCCACCGCCAGCTGCTCGTAGCCAATGGTGTGTTCCAGCGCCGTCTCATCCGACGGCTTGAGGTGGGTCAGCAGCTTTTGCTGTTGCTGTTCGCTGCGGCGGAGCAGCGCCAGCTGGCGGCGCAGCTCGTTGTCCGGGCAGCTGCGGGAGAACTGATGCCCAAACCAGACGTTTTCAAACTCGGTGCCGGTCATCAGGATCACCCGCGTGCGGGTATAGGGGTCCACCGCGTGCTTATCGTAGGGTTTGACCCACAGTTTCTCCCAGTCTACAAACAGCTGGGTGCTTTTTTCAGGCTTGACAGTAAACGGATTCATCGTGCATCCCTCCTTGCCTCTCTATTGTAGGCACGCCGAAGGAAGGTTATGCAGGAGGGGGAAAAGGTTTTGCCGCTTTGGCTCTATTCGCAGGCTCGCTGTCCGGCTCCCCTCTCAGTCTCGCCGCCCTTGCGGGCGTCTCGCCAGCTCTCCCGCGGGGAGAGCCAAGTGTACGCCCGTGGGTGGCGGGTAAGCGGTGGTAAGGCAAACTAGAAAAACGGCCCCTTTTTGCTGTCGTGTACAGCAGAAGGAGCCGTTTTCATGCCCTCTCAGTCTCGCTTCGCTCGACAGCTCCCCCGCACGCGTGGGAGCCAAAACGTAACCTTTAGGCTCGGCCTCCCACATTTACGGGACTGCGCAGCTGAGGCGCTGCCTGCGGCAGAAACAGCCGAAGCGGAGCAGGGGCAGCGGTCTGTCTTTTGCGAGGGCGCGGCGACGCCCGAAGCAAAAGCAGGGCACCGCAACCCGGGGGGGTTAGATATAA